>CAZGBV010000006.1:0-36990 GCA_964523985.1 uncultured Paraprevotella sp. | reverse complement strand
CGGGCCATTATCTACGCCGACTCCACAGAGGACTTCGCCGCCGCCGCCGCCGAGAAGGCTCGCGAACTGCAACGGCAGATGGCCTCGCAACTGAAAAGGTTATAGTGCGGAATGAGACCCGCAGTTTCTTTTTGTGTCCGCCCGGAACGCCGAAAGGTGGACGGACGCGTGTCTCCAGCGCATGGCCTCACCCCTCCTACCACATCCGGAAACGGGGGGCGAAAGTCTTTGAAACTATCGTAAGGCATAAGTGAATCAACCCCTCTCGCACGAACTTAGACGCAACAGGATTAAGAACGGGAAATACGCGTATAGAAAGACCCATGAAACGGCCATGAAGCGACGCAAGCACCATGGTTGATGGCAGGAAGAACGGCATTATCGTGGGGAAGGCCGTTCACCGACAGGCCGCAAGGTCATGAAGAAGGAAAGCAAGTCTGGACACGGCAGGGAGGCCGTACACGCGGCAAAGGCTTAATCAGGCTGCCCTGCCATACAGAGGGACGGGGTGAAGACCATCACGACGGGCAACGGCAGAGGTTTTCGTGTGTATGGGAACATGATGAAAAATTTGAAGGGAACCGCCGCCTGTTTCGTCGACTCCTGCCGCTCCCGGTGGAAAGGTGCCACTGGAGAACGCCGACAAGTTCATAAAGGCACGGACTTCAACAACCCGGGCAATGCTTTCTTGAAAAAGGTACAGGCCAAAATGAACGCAAGGTCAAGGGAAAAACAGAAAATTTCAACTCTGAAACGCAAGTTCTTCAAGCATTTCCTCTGATTTTGCACTTGCCGGTTAATTCTGCGTTTAGCCACGAAGAATGTATTGGCTGAGAAAAAACCTTGAAATCGTACATTGGATTAAAGTTTTTAAACCTGTTCCTTTCGATAGCCCTCTTTTAAAGAATGCTGTCGCCTAAACGTCGGAGGTCTAACGTTCTTTCTCATGGCTGGAAAACTTCGGAAGGCTGACCATCGAATATGAATTCCTTGCTCAAACAGTGGAAGCCATGGTACAGATTGCATTCATTCAAATTATGCTTGACAAATTTATCGGATAAAATAAAAACAGTTCCTAAGTTCATGTGTTAGTTATCGTTCGTTTTGGAACATGGGATCCCACGCCGGCAGGCGGACGGGCTTTTGTTTCAGCAATTCCAACACGCTTCCGGGACAGTACTTCTTGTTGACCACCAGACGGAACATATACTCGTCGAACCATTCGTCCGTCATGATGAGATGACCTTGGAAACCCGCGTCCATGCCCCAGCTGTTTTCCAGCATCCACTTTTTTGGTCTGCCGTCTGCATCGAGATCCACGGCCATGAGCGTCACGGCGTGCGTGCTTCCGCTGTCGAAGCTACGGATGCGCTGTTCCTTGGTCATGCCGAACGTCGTGCCGAAGAGGCTTCCGTAGTCGTAGTTGTTCAAATCGAGCGTACCTTTCTTTGAGTCCAGGAACTTGCCCACGTCACAGCTGAAATACATCATGGTGCTGTCTTTCAGGCTGGCGATGGCCATTTCCTTGATGTCCTCCACGGGCAAGTTCACGTACAGCCAGTTGTGACCGTCATAGACATGGCGGTCGTAGTCGATTTCATACACTTGGTTGTACGGGCGCGAGGGGTCGTTCATCAGCATGACGTAATTGTCGTTCAGGTCTTCCCCGCCACATACTTCCTCGTAGAAGCTTCGGGGCGTGTAAGTCCTGGACTCCCCGGTACGTTTCCCGTCCGTCTCCGGAGTCCAGATGAAAGATGCCGGAGGCTCGCCGTAAGCATAGGACAGCATGCGGTAAACAGTCTTCATCATGTCCACTTTCTGTCGTTCCAAATCCTTTTTCGATGCGCCCTTTTCCGATGCCTCACGCAGTAGCATGCCGTCCTCGCGCAGTTTCCTTTTCAGCAAGGAGGTGAATTCGGCGGTGTTGTCGCTACTGTATGTCTCGGCCATGACTTCTTTGGGTACGAGTCCGTATTTCCTAATCAAGTCCGATACACCTGTGAACTGCCCACCGTCGCTCAACGGGTTGCGAAAAAGCCATTCCACCATCTTGTCGTCGGCGGGTTTCTTTCGCGTGTCGATGATGCCTTGTAGGAAAAGGTTGCTCTTCTCCAGCTGGTCGTAGAAGAAAGTATATATCTGCGAGAAGAAGAAACTCTTCATGCCCGTGCGTGCCATGACTTGTGATCGCAACACGTTCATTCCCGTGAACAGCCAGCATCGACCGCTGCTTTTTTGGTCTGTGATTCCGGAGCTTTCCACTTTGTTGCTGAACCACGTGTCGGGCGATGTCGGCTGTTCGCTGTTGGCTGCGAGTTTCTTGATGGAATTGGCACTCACGGCGTTGCGGAGAGCCTTGTAAGTCACGTCGTGCGGGCAACTTTCCCGCAAAGTTTGCAGGACTTCGGGCGTGAGTGCCTGTTGGGCGAAAGAAGCACCGCAACAGAGCGACAGAGCCACAAACATTGAAAAAGATGTCGTTCTCATGATGTCTGCCCCTTCATTTCACGTATTCTGTCCAGTCGGTCAGCCTCATGTCGCCTTTGCGAAGGAATGTGTCGTGCATGGCGAAAGCGGCGGACAGACAATGGTGTGTGTGCCCTCCGTAACGTGCCGCCAGTTTCAGGTAATCGAGCAGGAGCGGGCGGTAGTCTGGATGAGCCACCTTGATGATTTCCGTAGCCTTCTCCATGGAACATTTCCCGCGCAGGTCGGCCACACCGTATTCCGTGATGACGGCATCCACGAAATGGCTCGTGTGGTCGATGTGGGAGCAGAACGGCACGATGCTGCTGATGGCACCGCCCTTGGTGGTGGAGCCGCAGGTGAAGATACTCAGGTAGGCGTTGTCTGTGAAGTCTGCTGAGCCGCCTATGCCGTTCATCATCTTCGTGCCGCATATCTTGGTGGAGTTGATGTGGCCGTAGATGTCCGCCTCGATGGCCGTGTTGAGCGAGCATACGCCGATGCGTGCGATGACTTCGGGGCAGTTGGATATTTCGGAGGGGCGCAACACGAGCTTGTCTCTGAAGAAATCCATGTCCTCGTAGATGCCGTGCAGACATTCGTTGGTCACGGTGAGCGAGCAGGCCGAGGCTGAAATCACCCGCCCCTCGCGCATCAGGTGTACGGGGGCATCCTGCAACACCTCTGTGTAGATGCTGAAGTTAGGAACATCCGGGCATTCACCCAGCGCACCCAGCACGGCGTTTGCCCCGCTGCCTACGCCGCTCTGCAGGTTAAGGAAAGTGGGCGGGATTTCGCCGTTCTTAAGGTTAGCCAACAAGAAGTCTGCCACGTTGCTCCCGATTTGCGTGGTGACGGCATCGGAATCCTTGAACGCGCGCGCCTCGTCGGGTATGTCGCATTCCACGATACCCGTGATGCGGCTGGCATCCACTTCCACGTAAGGCTTGCCGATGCGGTCGTTCGCCTTCATGATCATGACGGGCGTGCGGTAGGGATGATCTTCTATCTCGTACACGTCGTGTATGCCCATGCAGTTTTTGCTATGGAAAGCGTTGAGTTCGATAATGATGCCCTTGCATGCCAAGCGGCAGATGGTGGGGCTGATGCCGCCGGCCGCCGTGAGGTAGATATACGCCTTACCGCCGACCTGTTCTACCTCGCAGGCCTCGATAATAGCCCAGTCCACTTGTCCCAGGTATCCCTGACGGATTTGGGTAGCCATGTTGGAAAGGTTGAGGTCGGAGTAAGAAAACTCGTTGTTGTTGACATGCGTGCGGAAATCCTTGTTCGTGGTGTAAGGGGCGCGGAACTTGATGGCGTGGGCGTTAGCCAGCATACCGTCGCAACTTTGTCCCGTGGATGCTCCCGTAAGGATGTTAATTTTGAATTCTCTGCCTTTCGCGTGTTCTGTCTCTGCTTTCCTCGCTATTTCCGCCGGTATGCTTTTGGGTACACCGGCCGGCGTGAAACCGCTCAGCCCCACGCCGTCTCCGTTTTGGATGAGAGCCGCCGCCTCGGCCGCTGTGATTTTGTTGAAGCCCATAAGAACGAATGCTAATAATTATACCTTAATCATATTATGGCGCAAAGTTAACCATTTTTCGCAAAAACTCACTGCGCCGGACTTATTTCCTTGCTTGTTTCTTCCACCGGCGGTTTCAGACATTGCCCGAGACACAGGACATGGAAAACACGCGCGAGCGGCACATCATGCAGGCAGTAGTCTGCTACCCCACGCAGGATGCGGCTGGTGGCATCGCCTCATCGCGAAGACGAAAAAGGGGAACGCTCCAAATCCCTGTTATATTAAAAAATATTAAATCCATTTTTTTGCCCTTATAAAATATAACGTTCATATTGTAATTTCCATGAAAGCGAAGGTTCGGCAATTCGACTGTCTGCCTTGTCCATTCGCCGTTTAATTCATTTGCAATTTGACATTTTGTCTTTTTAAAAGAGCTAACGAGATTATCCTTACTTTCAATCTGTCATGAAAATTATCACTTTTGCCTTTTGTGTTTTTGGTTTAATTTGTACTTTTGTATCAATCTTGTGCGATTTACTACATTATTTGAAACAACAGATGAAATATGATTTAAGGGCAAGTGTGGGAAAATCAGCTCTTTGTTTGCTGTTCTTTATCTCATTGACAGTCCACTCCGCTTTTGCTCAAGGATTTTCCGTGAGGGGAAAAGTCACCTCCCAAGAGGATAACGAGCCTCTGATTGGGGTGTCGATTTCGCAGGAGGGAAGCACAAACGGCGTGATAACCGACAATGACGGCAATTACAACATTGAGATAAAAGGAACGTCGAGGGCGACCCTTTCGTTCACTTATATCGGCATGCAACCGCAGAAGCATGAAGTGAGCGCGGAAACGGGCGTGCTGGATGTCCGCCTTGCCCAAGACGCGGCGTTGATAGACGAAGTAGTGGTGGTGGCTTACGGGGTGCGCAAGAAAGGGACGATAGCCGGCTCGGTTTCCACCGTGAAGTCGGAAAAGATAGGAGACGTGCCGACGGCGGGATTTGATCAGGCGTTGCAAGGCCAGGCAGCGGGGCTGTCGGTGATTTCCAATTCGGGCGAGCCCAGCAAGGCGGCAGTGTTCCAGATTCGGGGCACGAACTCCATCAACTCGGGCACGTCGCCTTTGTTCATTCTGGACGGCGTGCCTATCACGAGTTCGGACTTCAATGCCATTAGCCCGGGAGACATTGAGTCGGTATCGGTGTTGAAAGACGCATCGTCGGCATCTATCTACGGTGCGCGTGCGGCGAACGGTGTGGTGGTAATCACGACGAAACGCGGCTTGGCAATGGACAAGGCGAAAGTGACGTTGCGGGCGCAATACGGTTTTTCCCGGTTGGCATCCGACGGGAAGTGGATGATGATGGACACTCCCGAACGCATCGAGTTTGAAAAGGAAATCGGACTGGACACGGGGCAAGACTATGACATCCTATCGCGCACGAACGTGAACTGGTTGAAGAAAGTGTTCGACGATTTCGCACCGTTGCAGAGCTACGAGCTTTCCGTGAACCGCGCGACGGATCGCTTGAACTATTACGTCTCCGGCGGTTTCTTCGACCAAGACGGTATCGCCCAAGGCTCCACTTTCCGCCGCTACAACATGCGCACGAACGCGGAGGTGAAAGCAAGCAACTGGTTGAAAGTCGGCACTAACAGCATGATGGCATACGAGGAAGTGCAACAGGCAGAAGAGGGGGACATGGCTCTTTACACGCCCATTTCCGGGTCACGCTTCATGCTTCCATATTGGAACCCGTACAACGCGGACGGTTCATTGGCTTCGGAAAACGACGGTACGTGGACGGGTACGGGTCAGAACCCCATCGAATGGATGGCGAACAACCCGGTCACTTATAAGAAGTATAAGGTACTGACCACCGTGTTTGCGGACATCACTCCCGTAAAGGACTTGACCATTCACTCGCAATTCGGTGCGGACTTCTCCCACTCGACGGCTTTCATGCAGTCGTACCCCAGCTACGTGATAAACGACGGTAGCGGCTCCGCCGGACGCAACTCCTCGGACGCGCTGACGTTGAGCGAGACGACCACCGTGAATTACCACCGGGCGTTGAGCGACGCGCATTCGCTTAATTTCCTGTTGGGGCAGGAAGCTGTGGATTACCAGTCGACAGGCTTCCAAGTGACGACCAGCGGGCAAGCCAACGACAAGTTAACGAACGTGACTTCTGGCACTCGCGCCTCATCGTGGGCGGACTCCAACGATTCCTATTCCTATCTGTCGTTCTTCTTCCGCGGAGAGTACAATTACAAGGACTTATATTACGGGGAAGTAGCTACGCGCGCCGACGCGTCTTCACGTTTCGGCAAACACCATCGTTGGGGTGCGTTTTGGTCGGTAGGTTTCATGTGGAACGCGAAGAACGAGGCTTTCCTGAAAGACGTAAGATGGCTGACGAGCGCACAGGTGGCGTTGAGTACCGGTACTTCTGGCAATTCGGAAATACCGAACTACGACCACTTGGCACTGGTTTCCGGCGGGCCGAACTACTACGACGAGGCGGGAATTTACCCGATGCAGAGCGGAAACGAGGATTTGGGTTGGGAACAGACGTGGGCAAACAACATGGGGGTGCGGCTGGGCTTTTTCAACCGCGCGAACCTGAACGTGGATTTCTATCATAAGAAGACCACCAACATGCTGATGTATGTTCCCGAATCGTATGCCCTTACGGGCGAGGGCTTTCGCTGGGAGAACATCGGCGCAATGGTAAACCGCGGGGTGGAAGTCACTGCGGAGGGTGACATCGTCCGGAGCGGGGACTTCGCGTGGAACGTGACGGCCAACGTGTCGTACAACAAGAACAAACTGGTAGAACTCTACAATGGGGTGGAGGAATACGTGAATTCTACAACGGGGCTGAAATTCGTGGTGGGACATCCTATACACGAATTCTTCATGAACCATTATGCGGGGGTCAATCCCGCCAACGGGGATGCGTTGTGGTACACGAAGGACGGAGAGCTGACGACGGAATTCCGCGAAGTGGACAAGGTAATGACGGGGAAGACATTCGACTCTCCATGGGCGGGAGGCTTCGGAACAACCTTCTCGTGGAAAGGGTTGTCGTTGTCGGCGCAATTCAGTTGGATGGCGAAGCGATGGGTGATGAACAACGACCGTTTCTTCGAAGAGAGCAACGGGCTGTACAGCGCGTACAACCAGTCGAAGCGGCTGTTGTACGACCGATGGAAGAAGCCGGGCGACATGACGGACATCCCACGCTACGGGGTGGTGGCTCAGCTTGACGACCGTTTCCTTGAGAATGCTTCTTTCCTCCGGCTGAAGAACATGACGGTAGCTTACGCCTTGCCGGGGACGTTGCTGAAGAAAACCAATTTCCTCACTTCCGTCCGTGTTTACTTTCAAGGTCAGAACCTGTTGACATTCACGGGATTCAAGGGGCTGGATCCGGAAGTGGCAAGCAATATTTATAGGGCGCAATATCCGGCCTCACGCCAGTTCACTGTGGGGTTGGAGGTTTCATTCTAATACATATATATATAAGGTGATGTTTAAGAAATCGGAGTTATATGTCTGGACGGGGGCGTTGATGTTGTGCGCCACCTCTTGCCTGGATAAGTTGCCGGAGGACAACGTGCCTTTCGACAAGGCTATCCAGACGGCGGACGACGTGGACATGGCGGTAATCGGGATTTACGACGCTTTCAAGAGCGCATACTTGTATTCGGGAAATCTCACGTTGTTGCCCGACCTGCAGACGGATTTCGTCTACGGGGTAAACGGCTATTCGAACATCTACGGGGAAATTTGGCGTTGGAACGACATCCTCGCCACGAACACGGACATCGAGGCGGTGTACGGCTCGTTATACGAGGTGATAGGTCGTTGCAACTTTTTGCTGGACAGGGTGGACGGCGTGAGGATGAACACTACGGACGACGGGGCATTGGACAAGATAGACCAGTGTGAAGGTGAGGCTCTTTTCGCCCGTGCACTGGCCTATTCGGAGCTTATCAAACTGTTCTGCAAGGCTTACGAAAGCGACGAGGACGCCGAGGGCGAATTGGGTGTCATCCTTGCGCGGCACTACCGGGGCGAGGAGGAGATGAAACGTGCCTCGCTGAGGGATTCTTACCGTTTCGTATTGGACGACCTCGACCGTGCGGCCGAATTGTTGCGGCTTGAAAAGGATTTCGACCCGACTGTGCAAGGATCGCTTTATGATTCGCCTTACTTCGACGAGTACGCGGTGTATGCCTTGCGCGCGCGTGTGGCTCTTTACATGAAGAAGTGGGACGAGGCCATCAAGTATTCCACGAAAGTCATCGACAGCGGTTACTACTTCCTGTCGAGCTGTACGCAGGAATTTTCCCCGGGGATAAGTTATTACGAATATATGTGGACGAACGACCACTCCACGGAAACCATCTGGAAAGTGGGCTTCACCCTCAATTCTTATGGCGGACGCTTGGGCACGATATTCGCCAATTACGACTACACGAGCCTGAGGCCGGACTATGTGCCGGCGGAATGGGTCATCAACTTATACGACAACAAAGACTTGCGCGTATCCACTTTCTTCCAGTCATTCACAACGGGATATAGCCACGGGCTCACGTGGCCGCTACTGATTAAGTATTTCGGCAACGAGGAATTCATGAACTACAACATCCTGCACGTCTGTATGCCGAAGGTGCTACGCCTGTCGGAACAGTACCTGATACGCGCCGAGGCTTACGTGGAATCTGGAAAAATCTCGGAAGCGGGGAAAGACATCACTGCTATCCGCGTGGCGCGCTATTCCACATACGGCGGATCCACCTCGATGGGAGACAAGGACAACGCGATGAAAGTGATAGAAGAGGAGCGCGTGAAAGAACTCTATATGGAAGGTTTCCGTCTGCAAGACCTAAAACGTTGGCACAAGGGCTTCAAGCGCAAGCCGCAAGACCAGTCGCTTTCCAACGGGAGCAGTCTGGAAGTGGAGGCCGACGACCCGAAGTTCGTGTGGCCGATACCGCAACATGAGTTGGATGCACCGGGATCGGAAGTGGAACCTAACGAAAGCAACTGAAAAGAGAGGAAAAACATATCGTGATGAAAAGCATATTACATGGATACGTTGCGGTGGCCTGTATGGCGGCGGCTCTTGCGGGATGTGAACAAGACAAGGTGCTGTACGACGGTCCGGAATATCTCATGTTCTCCGACACGATTTACCGATACGGGGTGGAAGAGAGCAATGCGGTGTTCAATGTACCCGTTTCAGCCACGGTGGTGCGCGACTATGACCGCACTTTCGCCGTGGAGATAGAGGACGGGAAGAGTAACGCGATAGAGGGGAAGCATTACAGGCTCCTCTCGAACACCGTGACCATCAAGGCGGGCGAAATGGTCGGCAACGTGGAGGTGGAAGGTTGCTACGAGAATATCGAGGCCACCGAGACACTGGAGTTTACATTGCACCTCATCGTTCCGGAGACCAACGAATGGGGAATGTACGGGACGGAGGCCAAGGTGGTGTTGCAGAAAGTATGCCCGTTCGACATCCACAACTTCACGGGACATTGTACGGTAACCTCTACTTTCTTCATGTCGGAATTCGTGTCAAACACCACCATGCGCCTGATTACGTCGGACGTGGTGGAGGGCAAGGAGAACACGGTAGTCTTGCATAACCTGTATTACGATGGCTATGACGTGGAAATCTCGTTCGACCGCGAAGATGCCATGGAGCCTCTCGTGGAAATGGAAGAGCAAGAATGCGGCACCACGGGAGAGGTGATAGGAAGCCTCTTCGGCGACGGGAAAGTGATGATGTACCAGCCCACCAACTACGTGTCTTATTACAGCACGTGCGAGAACTTCGTGTTCCAATATGTCACGATGGTGGTACGCGACAAGGACGGGTCGATTTACGGTGCGTTGGGAACTTACGTGAACATCATCGAATGGATCAGCGAGGGCGAAGCCGAGAGACTGAAGGAACAAGGATATTAACATTTAAAAACATAATGACGACATGAAAAGAATGAATGAGACAATAAAACGGTCGATGATGTGGATGGCGTGCTTGACCTTTTTGGCAATCGTGGGCAATTGCTCCGACGGAGGGGATGACGCGGAACAGCTGGAAGACGTGAAGTTTCCGGAAGCAACCACCATGGAGGTAGGAGCGGGCGAGGAAGCCTCGCTGACATTTACGGCAACGGCAGACTGGACGCTGACGAGCAACGCCAGCTGGTGCCGTTTCATGGACGGTGAATTCGCGGAGACGACGATAAGCGGTAAGGCGGGCAACCAAACGGTGAAAATCAGAATTGATGCCGACAACCAAGACGGAAAGGAAGACGACGTAGCCGAAATCACGATGAAGATGGGCGGAAAGGAACAGGTGATAAGCCATATCACGAGACTTCACAAGGAGACGGTTTCCAAGCTAATCGTGAAAGACGAAGAGGAAAAGGTAATCAACGAAGACAATCCCTTGCTCATAAAAGGCGGTAACATCACCGAGTCCGTGGAAACGAGGGTAACGGTGGAAATCGACGATGAGAACGCTCAAGTGGGGGTTTTGGTAGAAAGGAGTGCCGCGTGGGTGAATATCACGCTCGCGGGAGATTCAGTGTCGACGTATGAAATTTCTTTCAAGGAGGACAATGTGGAGGGAAAAGACCCGAAATACCCGGTATCCAAAGAAGAGGGTTCCGTGGTTACCTTTGAGGCACGGAAAGGTGACGAAATCCTCGCCACGACTTCCATTCCGATTTATTACGATGGTCTGGCGGAAGACGCGCTGGTGGCCGACCCCGCCTTCCTGAAGGTGACAGTGAGCGAGGACGGGAAGGAGATGACGGATGCCGACGGGGAAGAGCATGGTGACAAGTTAACATTCACCGTCACGACGCGAAACGATGATTTCGGACTCGTGGAATTCGTGCCGGCAGAGTACGACATGATGGGCAACCAGACCAAACAAATACAGTTCCCGAGCAACGGTGATTTAGACTGGGTGACCAGTTCGAAATCGGAAAAAAATCAGGTTGAAATCACGGTCTCGGAACTGTCTCCCGAGACGGAGGAACGAAAAGCCTCTGTCATGGTTCTCCCACGTAGTGTTTATGACAGGGTGAAAGGCAGTCTGGATTCTCTGTTGGACGAAACGACGCAGGACATAAAGTCGGCTTACACCACTTTCGTGGTGGCTGATTTGGTGCAACGGAAATATGTCGAGCCCGCGCCGAAAGTCAGATTCGTGGGGTATTATTATGAAGATGGGAAACTACAGACTTTCGACGAGGTGAAAGGAAAATGGCCGACGCTGAAGATGGAAGACATCACGGGTACGCCGGAGGGAGATGCCATCTACGAGGATTACGGCGGGGCAGGCTCCTCCACCTTGCAAAACAACAACATCTGGAAAGTGACCGTCCCGGCGGACATGTTACAGGACGAGAACCATTGCTTAGCTATCGAGGCAGAGAATATGTCTGAGGGAGAAATTTTCAATCAGACAACCAGTGAGGGTTATGAAAACTGGGATAAAGATTTCATAGATTTCACGAAATATTACAAGGGAGAAGAGTGTCCGCTGAAAAATTCGCCTGAGACAAAAAAGAAGGTCTATCGCATTTGTACCAGCGAGCCCGGGAAGAAACCTACGGGATACCAAATCAACACGCTGAATATAGAAAACCAAATGATTAGTGCCGTGTGTGCGGTGGAAATCCAGTAAGAGCCGGAACCGGTGATGATAATATATTATACAATGTATAGGAAACGAGCTGTAGCAGAATATGTGTATGACGGGATGATTTGCATCATTCCGCGCGAAGTCGGACAAATTCGGCGGACAACGTGCGCAACATGGTTAAAGTCAAGTATCAAAAGGAGAAAATGAACCGAATATATTATCACATATGTAAAAGGTTGCCGTTCATCTTGTCTTGGGTATTGCTGGCGGCGGGAGTCGGATTGACGGGATGTTCCGACGACGAGGCGGGCACGCAGGGCGGGGCTTACGGATACGTGCAGTTCAGGCTCTACAAGAAGGCTTCATACGATGCCGGTGCGGATGCCGCGAAGCGAAGCGGCGCATACACGCGTGCGAACGCCATGAAGCTGGGCGATGTCCGCAAGATGGAAATCGAACTCCGCTACGGGGAGACGAGCATCATGCAAACGTTAATACTGAATTCATACAACGAGGAAAACGCCGAATTCGGGTTACGGAGCGACAAGTTGCAACTGTACGCCGGCGATTACCGGATTGTGGGATATAAGCTCTTGAACAAGCTCGACGAAGAGATAACGGGCATAACTGCGGCCGTGGATGAAAGTTTCACGGTAGTGGCAAACGGACTTACGGTGAAGGATTTGACAGCCGACTTGGCAAACGGTATGGTGCGTTTTCGTCTGGTGAAGGACGGACTGCAGACGCGGGTCTCGGTGACGGACGAAGAAGAGAAGTCGTTCCTGTTCAGCAAAATTGCGCTGGTGACCGTCACCGTGAAGAACACCTTTTCTCAGGCGGAGACTAAATTCGAAGAATTGAAGGTGACTTACGAGGAACAATACGAAGAATCGACCTCGCCGGACAATCCGGACGACAAATACAAGGACATAGGGACGGCACGATGCGATTCGGTGTTGTGGTTGCCCACAGGTACTTATCAGGTGGTGGCCTATACGATCTATTCCAAGTCGGGAAGCACGAAAATTGCACTCGATACCCGCCAAGGACTCCGGGGCAAGGAGTTCACCGTAGAAGATAACAAGTTGAACGAAGATGCCGAGATACCGGTGCAACTCTCCGAAGAGGCGGAGAACATCAAGGATTATATGGCTCTTCGCGAAATATGGGAGGAACTCGGCGGGAGCGGATGGAGCTACAAGGGCGAAATCGCACCGGAGGGTGCCAACTGGAACTTTAACAAGGAAATAGACATGTGGGGTGACCAGCCCGGCGTGACCCTCGACAACAACGGGCGCGTGATATCCCTGACACTCGACGGGTTCGGGGCTAAGGGCGTGGTGCCCGATGCTATCGGTCAACTCACAGAATTGCAAGTGCTTTCGCTGGGGTCGCACGACGAAAAGGCAAGGGGTGCCGCAGACAGTCCGCCGCTCTTCGGCCCCGAGGGCATCCATCCCGGCATGACGGACACGCAAAAGCAGAAGATGCGCATGCACTACTACAACTTGTTCGTACATCGCGATTCTCGCGAAGACCTCTCCGAGTTGCTGCAATGGGTGATTAACCGTGACCCCAAACAGAAAAAGATAGTGAAGAGCGCACGCATCGAACCCAAGGACTTGTCGGTCGGGACTACTACCAACGGTATCACAGGGGTCTCGAAGGCCGTAATGCGCCTGACGAACCTGCAACAGCTTTTCATCGCCAACTCACCCGTCAAGGCCGAAGACATCTGTACCGACTGGCAAGGGAAAAATACGGCCTACCGCGAGCAGTGGGAAGAGGAATCGAAAAAGTGGAAATGGGGCGACATGGAAGACCTGACGGACATAGAACTGTACAACAATCAAAATTTTACCAAGTTGCCCGACTTTCTGCAAGAACTGCCTGAACTGCAACTGCTCAACGTGGCTGCCAACAAAGGTATCCCCGACATGGGTAAGGAATGGAAGCGGCTGGTCGTGGGCGATGACGAGAAGCAGACGGTGGCGGCCGCGAAAATACAGATGCTCTACCTTAGCTATAACAACCTGCCGGAGTTCCCGGAAGAAAGCGTGCTGAGGAGGATGAGGAAACTGGTGATGATTGACTGTATCCACAGCGGAGTCAAGAAGTTGAACGCTTTCGGGACGGGAGTGAAACTGATGCAGGTAAGCCTCGATTACAACGAGATAGAGGAAATCCCGTCCAACTTCTGCGGATTTACGGGCGACACGGAGAAATTGAGCTTCACGCACAACAAGCTGAAAAAAATACCCGACATCTTCGATGCCAAGTCCGTGTACGTGATGGGGAGCGTGGATTTCTCTTACAACGAAATCGGGGAAACAGATGGCAAAGCGTTCGACGACAATTTTAAAGGCATCAATACGGGCGAGCTTGACCTGTCGAACAACCGGATTAGCATCTTCCCGAAACAACTATTCTCCACGGGTTCGCCCATCACCGTCCTGAACCTTGCGAACAACGCGCTGGAAAGTATCAAGAAGGGGGACTTGAAAGGCGACAACACGTACTTGCTCACCACGTTTGACCTGCGGTTCAACAAGCTTTCGTCGTTGCCCGACGACTTCCGAGCCACGACAATCCCCTACATAAGAGGGTTCGACATCAGCTACAACCGTTGCGCGGAGTTCCCGACAAATGTGCTGAACTGTTCCGAGCTGCAGGCCATCGGCGTGCGTCACCAACGTGACGAGAAAGGCAACCGCATCCTGCGGGAATGGCCCGAGGGCATCACGATGTGTCCCAGTCTGCTCCAATTGCAAATCGGCGCGAACGACATCCGCAAGGTCAACGAGACGATGACATCAAGACTATGGATAGTGGAGGTGAAGGACAATCCGAACATCTCGCTCGACGTGACAGCCGTATGCCCGCTTATCCAGCAGGGAATGTGGCTGCTCATCTACGACAAGAGTCAGGACATCCGTGGATGTGATGCATTGGATATCGAAAGATAGGAACAAATGACAGAAAAAACAAATGAGATGAAAATCCTCGGCAATTTGGGATATGGCTTGATGTTAGGACTGTCCGCACTCGCCTCGTGCGATGACGAAACGGAAACCATCGGCGTATCGCTGACGGTGGATCGTGAGGAAATAGTCGTGGGGCCCGACCGCGCAGAGGAGAAAGTGCTTGTCACGGCTTCGGACGGGACTGAATGGGTGACCAGCTCCAGCCAGCACTTCGTTTCCGCCACTCCCGCCAACGGGGTGGGGTCTGCAGAAGT
This sequence comes from uncultured Paraprevotella sp., assembly GCA_964523985.1. Taxonomy (GTDB): domain Bacteria; phylum Bacteroidota; class Bacteroidia; order Bacteroidales; family Bacteroidaceae; genus Paraprevotella. Next base: position 22,071 of record CAZGBV010000006.1, on the reverse strand, counting down.
GACCTTCGTCATCGACTCCACGCTGGAAGCGGGTTCACGCACGGCACAGCTCCGTATCATGAGTCGTAGCGACAACAGCGTGCGCAAATTCATCAATATCACGCAATTCGGGTACGGAAAACAAATATTGTTGAAAGAGTCGGAACAGGAAGTGGAAAGCCTCGCATCTTACGACGACCGATACATCCGAACCACGGTGACGACGAACGTGGCGTTTAAAATCAGCCCGGAGGTGGAGTACTCGCTGGGCGAGGAAGTGACACCAAGCGACGGTGCGATGATTACGGAAGACGACACGAAGGACTGGATACGCGTGGACGGCGCGAAAATCCCTTCCGAAGCGGAGCAGGACGACAGGTTAGACAGCAAAGACCGCCCGCGTTCATTCGACATCAAGATACCGTGGGAGATGAATTCCATCCCCTACACGCGCATCGCGAAGATAAGGTTGATACCCATCGACCCGGAGGTGGAACTGACGGATCAAGAGGGCAATCCCGTCGGCGACGTGATATTGACGGTGCGACAGAAAGCTGCTCCACGCATCACCGACGACCGCACGGGAGACTCTCTCGCAGTAGTGATGATTTCCGAAAAGATACAGAGCATGTTCCGGTGGGAGACGGACGAGAGTATGTCTAACTGGAATTTACTGGATCTTTGGGAGGAGACGGACGAGGACAAGCCTTCCGAAGACGCTGTGGGGCGCGTCCGCTCCGTGTCGTTCGAAATGTTCGACCTTAAAGAAGGAGAGATTTTCCCGCGTGAAATACGTTATCTGAAGTATCTGGAGTCGCTCACGATTCTAAGCAACGCCAACAGGCAAATCCGTGAAATGGAGCTGGGATCGGAAATCAGCGATTTGAAATACTTGAAGAAGCTGGAAATCAGTTCGTACGGTTTGAAACGGCTACCCGATGGCTTCATCAAACTCGGAAAGACGCTTGAGGAGCTTGACTTGGGTAACAACAACTTTGCGTGGCTGAGCGACATAACTAATGTCGTGAACAAAACAAACTTCCCGCATCTCAAGGCGTTAAGGCTTACCGGAAACCGGCGCAACGACGTAACCTCGAATCTGAGTACGGTGCATGATAGGCTCGTGTCTGGCAAGGAAGGCCTGTACCTGAACCTGAATTCGGATTCGGACAAGGAACAATTCATCGAACTGATGAGGTGGGAGGAACTGGAGGAACTCAACCTCACTTACGAATTGTTCGAAGGCTCGTTGCCGAGCGACGAGGAAATGGCCGAGGCGGGGTTCAAGACATACAAGGCGACCGATGGGGCGGAAAGCAAGTACCCGTTGCTGAAAGACACGTGCCGGTGGTTGCTCACAGACCGCGAGGTGGAACTTCCGGGTATGCATCGCAAGGTGAAGGGTAGCGAAGTGCTTTGCGTGATGCCCCGCACCAGAATTTTCTCCATCAACCTGAACTTCCTGACGGGCACAATGCCAGACTGGATTCTGTTTCACCCGCACCTTATCGATTGGATACCCGAGCCTATGGTATTCAACCAGTGGGTCGGCGGCAAGAATTCGCAAGGCAACCCCGTGGGCTTCGACAACATCAAAAACAACCCGGACTTCGGATTCGATTATTATTACGGGAACGGTAAGAAAGAAGACAGATACAAGGCGGCTTATCCCAAGTACTACAACAAGTATTGGGGAGGCGGAGACGAGGACGGCGAATGGCCCGACGGACAATAACGGAAAAAGGAGATACTGACGAGATGAAAAGGAATTGCGTATATGTGGCACTTGTCGCCATGGCCATGGCCTCGTGCGCGGAGAAAGACTTGGAACAGGGAACGTCTGCCCGCTTCCCGGCGACGGAAGTGAGGTTGCCGGACGGCGCGACGGCGGGAGAGCTTCTAATCAAGTTCAAGCCGGAGATGTCGGACATCTTGGATAAGGTATTCAAGCGGAGCGCGACGGAAACCGGAGAGGGGGGCGCAAGGACTCGCTCGGGCATCCCTTCCACCGACGAGGTGCTTGACATCCTTGGAAGCTACAGCTTCGAGCGGATATTCCCGTCCGACGGGCGAAACGAGGCACGTACGCGCAAGGCTGGCCTCCACTTGTGGTACAAGGTGAAATTCAGCAAGGACACCGACTTGCGGGAAGCCGCGCACAAATTGAGCATGTTGGGGGAAATTTCCACGGTGCAGGGAAATCCGCACATCAAGCGGGCTTACGGCGGCAGTCAGCGGATATCCCGTTCAAATGTTATTCCGGTACGGGATACTTCCGCGACACGAGGCGTGGAGGAAGACGTAGACTTCTCGGACGCGGATTTGCCGTTCGAGGCCGACCCCGCGTTGAAATACCAGTGGCATTATCACAACACGGGCAACTACTCTTTCAAGGAGAACAACCAAGAGGCAAAAGTCGAGACGGGTTGCGATGTCAACTGTTTGGAAGCATGGAAGATGAGTACGGGTGACCCGTCCATCATCGTGGCGGTACTTGACGAAGGTGTGATGTACACGCATCCCGACCTTGCGGCAAATATATGGAGCAACGAGGGAGAATCGCTGAATGCGGGGAAAGATGCCGATGGCAACGGCTACAAGGACGATGTACACGGTTATAACTTCGTAAGCAACAGCGGTGTTCTCACGTGGGGGGACGAGAACGACACGGGGCATGGCACGCACGTGGCGGGGACTATCGCCGCCGTGAACGGCAACGGTAAAGGGGGATGCGGTATCGCCGGTGGGCGAACCGCGACAGGCGACGGCGTGAGAATCATGTCGTGCCAAGTGTTCGAGGGGGACATGAGTTGCACGCTGGATCAGGAAGCCAAGGCTATCAAGTACGCGGCAGACAACGGTGCCGTCGTCTTGCAGTGTAGCTGGGGTTACATCTCTGCGGACGCGAATCAGGCCGTCTACGGTACGGTGTTGGGGCCTGCCACGGAAGAAGAATGGGAAGCGACGTATCCGTTGGAGAAAGAGGCGTTGGATTATTTCATCCGCAACGCGGGAAGCCCGGACGGGGTCATCGAGGGCGGTATCGCGGTATTCGCATCGGGCAACGAATATTCGTCCATCTCGGCTTTCCCGGGAGCATACTCCGAATGCGTGACGGTGGGGGCTCTGGATGCGGCTTTCGCTCCTTCCTGCTATACGAATTACGGTTACGAGGTTGACGTGAGCGCACCGGGAGGCGATTCGGAATATTACGGGAAAGTGGGTGAGGAAGATCCGGTCGGATGGGTCGAAGAAGGGGGGACTCCCGTCATGGGCAACGGTATGATTCTTTCCACGTGGATTATTGACGGGAAACCTGCCTACGGTTATATGGAGGGAACTTCAATGGCTTGTCCGCACGTATCCGGCGTGGCGGCACTGGGACTGTCCTACGCGGTGGAGAAGCGGCGCCACTTCCGGGCGGACGAGTTCGTCACGCTAATGAAACAGTCGGTGAAAGAAATCAACTTGAGCGGGAGCAAGCTGTACCACTACCAACATAACAGCATGGGTGCGTCGGCCACAAGGATGGACTTGGGCATCTACCGGGACAAGATGGGAACGGGCGCGTTGGATGCGGGCTTGCTGCTCAAGGCCATAGAAGGGAGCGGCAGAGAGATGAAACTCCCCAACATGTATGTGGACGTGGGAGAGACCTCGACGATAGATTTGGCGTTCTACTTCGACAACGGGCGCAACCTGTCTTATACGGCTTCGTCGGCAGACGCACGAATCGCTGAAGTTGCGGTGTCGGGGACGAAGCTCACGGTCAGGGGCGTGTCTGTGGGAGCGGTGAAGCTCACGGTGAAGCCTTCCGCAGGACAAGAACAGACGTTGATTGCCACAGTGCGGAAGAATGCCGGCGAAAGTGGATGGATGTAAACAATCGGGAGACGGATGAGGCGACTTGCATGGATATGGATTGCGGCAACGTGCTGGCTCGCGGCGGGAACGGTTCCTGCCGCGAAGGGGCAGGGCATGCTTTCCCGTTCGGAAACCGCCGTCGATTCGTTGCTTCATCCCCGGCTCTCCCGGGAACGACCGTTGTGCTTCGATAGCGTGACGACAGACATGGGGGTGTTGCATGAAGACGATGCGCCCGCCACCCGCCATTTCGGGTTCACGAACGGGAGCGGCGACACGGTGGCCATCACACGCGTGGGTGTGGGGTGTCATTGCCTCTCGGCTTCGTGGACGCATGGCGACATCGCTCCCGGAGGGAAAGGAGCAGTAGAATTGACGTATAATCCGGAGAACCGTCCGGGACTGATAGACGCGGATGCTTTCGTGTATGTGGAGGGCGATGGGGACGAACCCGTCTCGCGCCTGACGCTCACGGGCGAAGTGAAGCCCGAAGAGGGGATTTGGTCGCGCTTCCGCCATACGATGGGTGCCTTGCGCCTCAAACAGCGTGGCGTGGTGTTCGACGAATTGGAACGGGAGGGGATGGCTACGGAACGCATTCTTTGCGGCAATGCGGGAGAACAGCCGTTGCGGTTGTCGGCCGTGCTAATTCCCGACTACGTTACTTTCCGCACGGAGCCGGAGGTGATTCCGCCGGGCAGTGAAGCCGACATCGTGATTACGGTGGACGCGGCAAGAATACCTTTCTTGCAGATTGCAGGAAATATGACAAGACAAGGCGGGGCTACACAAACGGAAAGGGGAGTCGGCGGTGGCGATACACTGTCCGTCTATCTGGCAAGGCCGGACGCGGCCATCCACGACCCGAACACACCCGGCATGGGTTCCGACGGATACGGCATCACAATCCCCGTGGTGGTAGATGGTGTCGCGGGTCGGCCTTCGGAACGGACGCTGACCATACGGATAGACGGGATAAACAAAGATGTGGAAAAGTGAACTTACGGCGGTACCATGTCGCATGACGGAAATAACGTATAGACGATGAACGAAACGAGAGGAAAGGAATGCAGTCCGGTGCGGGCGTGGCACCGTCGCGACAGGCTTGCGGATAATGCCGGGCATAGAATCATGAATGTGAAACCATTAAGAGTACTGATGTAGACTATGAGTAAGATAAAGAATTTTCTTAAAATCATGGTATGTGTCGCGTGGTCGGCTTGCTTCACTGCGTGTAGCGAGGACGACGAGTCCGAGGTTCAAGAATTCGAGGCTACCCCGGCTTACCTGAACGGGACGTGGATGCTTGCCGAGTGGAACGGCAACCCCTTGGCGGACGGCCTCTACCTCTACATCACCTTCAACCGTAGAGATTTCACTTACGAGATGTATCATAACTTCGACAGCATGTACGCGCGGTTTATCACGGGGACGTATGCCATAGAGAAAGACGGGAATTTCCGTTACGTCATCAGCGGGGATTACGACTACGGGAGAGGCGAATGGAGCAACGAGTATTTTGTCATAGACCGCTACGAAGACACGATGACGTGGATACCGACGGACGACGAAGGGGATGTGCAACGTTTCGTCCGTTGCGAAAAGATTCCCGACGAGGTCTTGGACGAGGTAGGAGAAGAACCGGACGGAGGCGGAAAGGATTTCACGGTCGCCTTTTAGGTGAAGTCGGCTGTGACACGGCAAGAAGCCAAGGGCTTGCCGCCGGATTTTGCCGTGCATGGGACACGGATGATACAAGTTACGACCCGGAAGTTCTGTCCGCGCCAACGGTTTCGCTTCCGCCCCGTGCGTTCTTGGTGAGTGTTTTTTTATTTTTAACATTTAATGTATGTTTATGAAGAAACTTTTATTGTTTGGATTTGTGGCCGCGCTGGGATTGGCGGGCTGCGAGTATGATGATTCGGACATTCTTGACCGTCTGGGCAAAGTGGAAGCACGTTTGGACAGTCTGGAGAAGAATTTGAACTCGACAATCGAGGCTATCAGGGGACTGGAAAGAGCCGTGGAAGAGAAACTTTCCGTGACAAACGTGACGAAAATGGAAAACGGTTTCGACATTGACTTCTCGGACGGCTCCCACTACGAAATCCGCAACGGCACGAACGGAACGGACGGGACGGACGGGACGACACCCGAAATCGGTGTGAAGGAAGAGGATGGTGTGCTTTACTGGCAGGTGAACGGCGACTGGCTGTACAATCCGGAAGGCAAAAAAGTCCCGGTTTACGGAGAAAAAGGAACGACACCGCAATTCAAGTACGAGGACGGGAAATGGTGGATTAACTGTAGCGACACGGGCGAGGACTGGAAAGAAGTCGGTGCCGGCAATGGCGGCGGGACGAACGTGACCATCGTGGAGGAGACTGATTTCGAGGTGACAATCCAAGTGGGCGAGAAGACGTACACGTTCCCGCGCATCGATTCACCGTTGACGCTCAACATACAAAACGCTACGCGCTTCACGTTCAACGTGGATGTCAAGACGGGCATCATGTGCAAGGAGTACGTCTTGGGCGTGATAACCGAAGGTGAATACTCCAACTTCAACGAAGCGAACTTCAGGAGGGACGCAGAGAGCATACTGGGTGGTACTCCGGGCATATACAGGATTCACTCGGGCGACTCGCTGTTCACGGAATCGGAAATCAACGTAAATGACATCTTCCCCGAAATACTTGCGAACACGAAATTCACGGTGGCGGCTTACGTCGTGCAGACGAATGGCAGAGATACGGTGGTGACGAAACAAGTCACGCTTCCGGACACGGCAGACTTCACGGGAACGATAGAACCGAACGTCATTCCATTTGCTGCGTACACGACGCTGGTTCATGTCGTCGTGGAGGTGGAGGCGGCTGGTTGCTCAAGGATGCTTGTCAAGCTGTTGGACAAGGATCCGAAGTTGGAAGACCTTGCTACCGACGATGATAAACTGAAATTCGTCATAGATAAGTTGCGCGAAACACCCTTTGAGTCGATGGGTGGGCAAACCCGTAAGCGATTCGAATTCCCCGAAATACTGAGCTACAACACGCCATATTACGTCCTTGTCATTCCAATGGATGCTTCGGGCAAGATTGGCAAGATGACAGTCTCGGAGGTGAAGACGAAGGACTGGTTCTATAATGATAAAGCTTTGTCTTCCATCACGAAAGCCACGGTTACGCAGAGTGACTGGAAAGATGACATCCATATTTCGTTGGATGTGAAAGAAGGTAATTATCCCCCGTTCAAGGGTGTGCGGATAATGTGTGTGCCGAAAGAAGACGCGGAGACCTGGGAAGACTGGAATTTGGACGAGATGAACTTCTACCTGCAAGCCGAAACGGGCGAAGGTGTGTATTGGACGTTCTTCGGGAAAGACCAGCTAAACGACATCACGATGCCTGTGGTTGATAGGGCTCGCGGGACGGAATTCTACATTTATGCCGTCGCGGTGGATGGAACAAGTACTACTAATTATTATACTGATCGTTACACCGACTCCATCAACGTTGCGACGCTTGCGGGCGTGGCGACTGAAAACGGAACGTTTTTGACCAAGGCGAAACCGCAGTTCGAACTGAACGGCACGGGTACTGCTTCGTTCAAGTCGCTTACGGAAGTGAAAAGCCGTTTCCCCGACAACATGGATATCACTTTCACCGTGACGAAAGACGAAAACTGCAAGGAGGTTTACTACGCGGTGGCCGGCAAGTCCACATACGAACAGGAGGTGAAGGATGCCTTTGAGACTTATCCCGACATCACGGACGACTTCGGCCAGTTCAACAAATTGTCTTTCCCTTCGGGCAACGACAGTGAGGAAACAACCGCAAAGAACGTGGAAACCGTCTCTGGAGAATATGGATCTGTCTTAGTGATTATCACGGTAGATAACAGCAACGGCATAAAGATAGCGGACGTACACGATTCTGGCTCAGGCAACGAGCCCTAAATAACGACACGCATTCACCCGACATGAGGGTGTGAGCCAATCATCAAGAAGGAACCGACCCGCAATGGGGTCGGTTCCTTCGTACATAGTCAGATTCAAAATCGAAGTGCAAAAATCTATGCTCTCCTCGTCGCCCAAGAGCAACCGGCAATACAAAAAACGAAAAGAGGAGGCCGAGACTTCCCCTGAAATTACCGATTAAGCGTTGTCTATGCACGTCGTATATGAAATTTCCGGAGATGTCCAAGGAATACGTGGGCGTGTCGCCAACGTCGATGAAAGAGGAAAGGTGCTTCTATGGATTCGTGTGACAATAGCGAAAATCGGACTTGTCGACATCTACCACGACATCAAGCCGGAATTCCTGCAGGAGTGTCTCAATGAATTCTGCTGCAAGTTCAACGCCGCGTTTTTGGAAAGGGCTTTTTGACAGGTTGCCTGTTGCGGCCACGAATCTCTTCTCATGTTTTAGATGCCGAGCGTACAACAGAAACATAGAGAGTGCTTAGGATTCAATGCGGATTATCGTAAAAGGAAATGTCTTTTAGGAGTTATTTTTATTTTCTGCAGTCGGTAAAACCTTTAAAACGTCGCAAACTTTCTGCTAATATGGCGCGGGGACAAGCGATATTCCAGCGCATGAAGCCTTCGCCTTCCTGGCCGTATATGCTCCCGGCATTGAGCCAGAGCCGGGTTTCTTGGATGAGGCGTAGTTCTATTTCGGCGGAAGGCATCGCCAGTGCGCGACAGTCCATCCATGTCAGATAAGTGCCTTCCAAGTCACAGACGGGGAAGTCCGGAAGATTCTCCTCGCAGAACGTTTTCATGAAGCGGTAGTTCCCTTGCAGATAGTCCAACAATTGGTCGAGCCAGTCCTCGCCCTCGCGGTATGCGGCGATGGTGGCGATTACGCCGAAAGGGTTTACGTCGCACACCTCGTTGACGTTGATGGCCTTGCCGATGCGTCCGCGCATCTCTTCGTCCGGGGCGACGATGTTGGCGATTTGCAGTCCCGCGATGTTGAATGCCTTGCTCGGTGATATGCAGACGACGGCATGGCGCGTGAGGTTTTCCGGCAGGGAAGCGAATGGGGTATAGTCGTGTCCAGGATAAGTCAGCTCGCAATGTATCTCGTCGGACACCACTGTCACGCCGTGCCGGAGGCAGATGGTGCCGATTTGCGCCAGTTCGTCCTTCGTCCACACCCGTCCGGCAGGATTGTGGGGGTTGCAGAGCAGCATCATTTTCACCCGCTCGTCGGAGGCTTTCCGTTCCAAATCTCCAAAATCAATGTGGTAGGTATGGTTTTCATAGACGAGCGGATTGCTTTCCACTTCGCAACCGTTGTTGCGTATGGAAGAGAAGAAGCAGTTGTAGACAGGCGTTTGTATCAGCACCTTGTCGCCCGGCACGGTCAGAGCCTTGATAATGGCGGACACGGCAGGTACTACTCCGGAGGTGTAAATGACCCATTCTTTTTCAATTGTCCACCCGTGCTTACGTTTGAACCAAGCGCAGATAGTCTCGTAATACTCGGCGGGCACCTGCGTGTAGCCGAAGATGCCGTGTTTCACGCGGCGGATTAAGGCCTCCGTGACAGCGGGAGCGGTGCGGAAGTCCATGTCCGCCACCCATAAGGGAAGCACGTCGTCCTCCGGTGCGCTGTCCCATTTGTAGGAATTCGTGTGGCGGCGCGGAATTATTTCGTCAAAGTTGTATCTCATACGCAGTCGCCGGAAATAGTTTGTCCGTTCCAGAGCTTAATTTCGCAGTTTGCCGGAGCCTTGATGTTCTCGTCAATGATGATGTCACCGAAGTCTTCGGCGACGATGCACCCCGAAGTAGGGTTCTTTATGCCGCCTATCGCCCCTTTGATGGTAGCCCGGACGTTGCTGTATTCGAAGGCTCGGTCGCATTCTGGCCCGAAAGTGCAGTTCTCGATTACCAAGTCATGGGCATAGCAGAGCGGCTGTACGCCCGTAATGTGGCAGTTTACCAAACGCAGGTTGCGCGAATGCCATCCCAAGTATTCGCCGCCGAGTTCGGAATCATAGACAGTGACGTTTTCCACTTCCCAAAAAGCATCCTTCGTGGTAATCTTGGCATGGTGTAACTCGACATCCTTTACGTACTGGAAGACGTATTTGCTGTCGCTTTCCAGTCCGTCGATGTGGATGTTGCGACTGAACATGAAGGGGTATCTACCGTCATGGAGCTTCAGGTTTTTTATTTTCAACCTTTTGCATCTCCAAAAGACTTCGTCGGCATCGTTGATTTCCACGTTCTCGATTTCGATGTCTGTCATTTCGCGGAACATCTTGGGCGCGTCGATGTGCGTGTCGGTCATCTTCAGGTGGTCGGAATACCATAGGGCGGAACGTCCTCCCACGTCGAAGTAACAGCGGTCGATGACGAAGCCATGTACGTGCCAAAAGGGGTAATTGCCTTCGAAACGGCAGTTCGTAGCGACGATGTTGTAGCATTCCTTGATGGCCGACTCGCCAGCGCGGATGGTCACATGGTCGAGGTGCAAGTCGCGCGAAGCGAACAAGGGGCGTTCGCCGCCGAATTCCGTGTTTTTTATCAGTTGCATTGTATAATTTTTGTTTTTAGGCTTGCGGTCTTGTAAGTCTTATGTCTGTCATTTATGTGCAAAGTTACGATAATATCATGGATTTCCGGATAAACGGATTACGGATGTTACAACCCGAATTACGGGAAACCGCAGGAGATTTGCCGCACGGCGGGACGCTTTCTCATGTTTTCATCCACCGCCTTCCTCCCAGCCGGACGAGGAATATGAACCCGCGGAAGCACAGCTCCGCGCACATGGCCACCCACACGCCTTTCAGTCCCATGACGGGGGCGAGCCACGCCGCGAGCGTGATGCGCACCGCCCAGATGCTGAAGAAGTTCATCAGCGACGGGACGAGGGTGTTGGCGGCGCCCACGAACACGCCGTAGGCTATGATGGCCGCCGCGAACATCGGCTCGGCGAACGCCTCGACGCGGAGCGCCATAACGCCCAGCTCGCGGATTTCCTCCACGGGGGTCATCGTGCCTATGATTTGCGGGGCGAAGACGTACATCACGATGCCCATCATCCCCATGATCGCCATTCCCATGGCGACGGTGATATAAGCGAAACGGCGGGTGAGCCGCAACCGCCCGGCACCGAGGCTTTGCCCCACGAGCGTGGTCGCGGCGTCGGCTATCCCGTAGCCCGGCATGTAACAAAGGCTTTCGGCAGTGATGGCGAACGAGTTGGCGGCTATGGCGGGGATGCCGAGGGGGGTCACGATGACGGTGGTCATGATTTGCGCCCCGCAGATGACGGTATGCTCCAAGCCCATCGGCAGGCTGACGCGGACGGCGTTGCGTATAATCGCGGGGGCGGGAGAGGACAGGCGTTTGCGCCATTCCCTCATCCGCAAGCCGGGCGAGCGGGCGAGGAGATACCACAGGGTGACGGCGGTGCCGACGCTCTCCGCCAGCCCCGTCCCCAACGCGGCGCCTTTCAGTCCCAGCCCGGCTCCGGGCACGTACAGCTGAAGCCCGCCCGCGGAAAGCTCGCGCGAGGGGAAGATGAGGAGGAAGTTGAACACGACGTCGAGCGTGCACATCAGCACGCCGGCGGCACTGGGGACGCGCATGTTCCCGCTGCAGCGCAGCATGCCGCTCGCCAGGAAGTCCATTTGCAGGATGGGGAGGAAGAGCATGCAGATGAGGAAGTAAACCGAGGATTCGGCGCGGATGGCCACGTCGCCTCCCAACCAGCGGGGCAGGGCGGGGCTGACGCATAGGCCGACGACGGCGAACGGTATCCCGAAGGCGAGCGTGGCGGACACGGAACGGCGCAGGACGGCGCGCGCCCCGTCCCAGTCGCCCGCCCCGATGCGGTGCGCCACTTGTACGGAAAAGCCCGTGGTGGCGGCGGCGCACAGTCCGCCGAAGAGCCAGAGGGTGGTGGACACCAGCCCGATGGAGGCCGAGGCGTTGGCTCCGAGGCTTCCCACCATCGCCGCGTCGATGTACTGCATGACGATGGACGAGAGCTGGGTCACGAAGGAAGGCACGCTCAACGCCACCGCGAGGCGCAGCTGTTCGCCCAACGTCATCGGGCGGCCTTCGCGGATGAGGGCGAGAAGCCGGTCCGTTTTCTTTTTCTTCCCCTCCATGGATGTTTTTTGCCAGCATTCGCGGTTGGATTAGCTCCGTGCCGCTTATCACCAGACAAAATTCGTCAGAAAGTCCGAACTGTAAGGTAAACAAATTACGGCTGTTACAACCCGAATTACGGATATTCTCGCCGATATGGCTTGAATTCACGTAGGGAAATCGCTATCTTTGTGCCGTGAACGAAAAACGACGCGCTTCGACATGAAAGGATTTATCAAACTTGACACGGTAGGCTTGTACAATAAACTCTATGGGGTGGAGACGTTGCATCCGTTGGTTTCGGTGATTGACTCCGCTGAAATCAGACAGGAAATCCCCACGAACATCACGCTCAACTACGGGATTTATGCCCTTTACTTGAAGCACGCTAAATGCGGTGACCTGCACTACGGACGGCAGACTTATGATTATCAAGAAGGTACGGTGACGAGTTTCGCGCCAGGGCAGGTGGTGGAAATCCGGCGTACCGTGAACATCCACCCTCAATGGCAGGCGTTGGCGTTCCATCCCGATTTGATACGCGGCACCTCGCTGGGGCGAGACATCAAGCAGTATTCCTTCTTCTCGTATGCCTCGAACGAGGCTCTTCATTTGTCCGACGAGGAAAAAGGCATTTATCAGGATTGTCTGGAGAAAATCAGGATGGAGCTGTCTCGCCCGGTGGACAAGCACAGTCGCCGCCTCATTTCCCGCAACGTCGAACTCTTGCTGGACTATTGCATGCGTTTCTACGACCGGCAGTTCGTCACGCGGGAAAAGGTGAACAGGGGAATCCTCGTAAGATTCGAGGAGCATTTGGACACTTATTTTCAGGAGGGGCATCCGCAGTCAGAGGGGTTGCCCACCGTGAAGTATTTCGCAGACAGGATGAACCTCTCGCCCAATTATTTCGGGGATCTCGTCAAGAAAGAGACCGGGCGCACGGCGCAAGAATACATCCAAGGCCGACTGATAGAGATGGCCAAGCAGGAAATACTCGGATCGAGCCGTAGTGTGAGCGAGATAGCTTACCGCCTCGGTTTCCAATACCCGCAGCACTTTACACGTATTTTCAAGAAATTGGTGGGTTGCACACCTACTGGATACCGGGAGCGGAGAGCTTGACAGGTGCAGGGCGGGGGTGGACACACCGTCCATCCTGCGGCCTCGCTTGGCGGACGGGATGGACGATGTGTGTTTTTCACTTCAGGTAGTCCCGGTAGAATTGCTCAATCTTGTCGAACGGGATGGCCTTTGGATTGTCGTACAAGTCCACGTGAGTGGCTCCTGGAACAATAACCAACTTCTTGTTATAGCCTTGCAACTTTTTGAACGTGTCCTCGCTGAAATAGCGTGAATGAGCCTTTTCGCCATGAACGAGCATCACCGCGTTGCGTATCTCGCCGCAGTATGAAAGTATCGGCATATTGATGAACGAGAGTGCCGAAGTCTTGTTCCAACCACTGTTCGAGTTGAGCGAACGCTTGTGGTAGCCGCGCGGTGTCTTGTAATAAGCATGGTAATCCTTCACGAACTGCGGCGCGTCGGCGGGCAACGGATCGACTACGCCGCCGGCGAGAGCATACGTCCCGTTTTTGTAGTCTTCCGTGCGTTGCGCGTTGAGTTGGCGGCGGAGTTCGTGGCGTGCATCGGCATTCATGGAATCAAAATACCCGTTGGCTGTCACACGGCTCATGTCGTACATGGTGGAGGCCACGGTGGCTTTGATTCTATTGTCGATGGCTGCCGCGTTAAGCGCGAAGCCGCCGAAGCCGCAGATGCCGAGGATGCCAATGCGGTTCTCGTCAACTTTGTCGCATGTGGCGAGATAGTCCACCGCCGCGCAAAAGTCTTCCGTATTGATGTCGGGCGAGGCGACGTAGCGAGGTTCGCCGCCGCTTTCCCCGATGAAAGAGGGGTCAAAGGCTATGGTCAGGAAGCCGCGTTCGGCCAATGTCTGGGCATATAGCCCGGAAGCCTGCTCTTTTACGGCACCGAATGGGCCGCTTACGGCAATGGCGGGCAACTTACCCTTCGCGCCCCGCGGTACGTACAGGTCGGCGGCAAGAGTTATGCCGTAACGGTTGTGGAAGGTCACTTTCGAGTGGCTCACTTCTTCACTTTTGGGGAACGTCTTGTCCCATTCTTCTGTCAGATTCAGTTTCTTTTCCATAAAGCTATCGTTTTTTGATGGTTTCACCTGTGCCATGAGGATATCCGGCACATAAAAGCATACGGCCATTGCCGCACACATATTTTTCCAAGTTCGTCTCATGTCTTCCGTGTTTTGTTTTTGCGAGGGTAAAGATAGGCACTTGCGATCTTGCGCCGGGTAAACGGATTACGGTTTTTATGACCCTAATTACAGATTCGCGTGTGCACGTGCCGGACGTAAAGGAAAAATCCGTAATTAGGGTTGTTTTGTCCGTAATCGGGGGTATATGACGGGCGGACTCATCCATTATCTTTGCAATTATTGATGAGACAGGATAGGGAGGAAAAGGTACCATGCCCGGGGTTACAGAATCCGGAAGGGCGGAGGAGAAGCGAAGACAGACGTGGGAAAGGGCAAGAATACATTGGACATAAAGACGGTGTGCGAATGTTGTCATTGCTTGGGCGGCAAGACGTTGCATCCGCAGGTGAGCCTCATCAATCTGGAGAAACCGGAAGTGGCGGGGGATGCCGTGAAGTTCGAGTTTTACGCCATCCTGCTGATAGAAGAATGCCCCGACAGCTGTTACTGTTGCGGCAGGAAATATTACGACTATTCCGTAGCTACGATGGTGTTTCTCGAGCCGGGCGAGATGTTTCGTATGAGTAAGGAAGACGCGTTGCCCCTCAAAGGGTGTTTGTTGGCCTTCCATCCCGACCTGCTGTTCCGCACTTCGCTCAAGAATCACCTCAAGAACTACACTTTCTTTTCTTACCGCAAGGAAGAGGCGTTGCACCTCTCCCGGTGCGAAACCTCCACCGTAACCCGTCTGTTGGAGTTCATAGACGAGGAATTGCATCACCCGATTGACGCACACTCCGCTACCATCCTTTCGCGCCATATCGAGCTCCTGCTGGATTATTGTGTGCGTTTCTACGAGCGTCAGTTTGTTACCCGCGAAAACAAGAACAGGCTCTTGTTAGCTCGCTTGGATCGCATACTCGGCGAGAGCTTCGTTCTCGGGTCGATGGAAAGGGCGAAGGTACCCGTCGCGGAGCAGTGTGCTGGAGTATTGAATCTCTCTGAGGCTTATTTCTCCGACTTGCTGAAGTTCGAGACCGGCAAGACCTTGGAGGAATACTTCGAACTCAAAAGGTTTGATGCAGCCCGGAGTTTGTTGGCTGGCGGTATGCATCCGCCCGCCGAAGTGGCTCGCATATTCGGGTATCCGAATGAGCAGTGTTTCAGCCTGATATTCGAAAAGATAACGGGGACTCCGCTAAACGAATGCCTTTATTCGCGGAATTGACGAACTTTCGTGTCCGGACGTGGGGAAGAACGTCGGCAACGGCAGGTCTTTCGTATGGCGAGAAGAACCTTCCCGTTCGTGAGTGATGGGCGAATAGAATAGCAATCGTCTACCTTATACTTATCCCTTTCCTCTGAGAAAGCCAAGACTTTCTTGTACACCAGACGTAAAAATCGCGTTTTTTTGTCTACCTTTGCCCCCTGAAAGTTTTGCGGAGAACGATTGTCATGGAACGATGGAACAGTTGAAGCATGAATGCGGGATAGCCATGATACGCCTGCTGAAGCCCTTGGAACATTATCAGGAAAAGTACGGAACTTGGATGTACGGTCTGAACAAGCTCTACTTGTTGATGGAAAAGCAACATAACCGCGGGCAGGAAGGTGCGGGGTTGGCTTGCGTGAAGATGGAGGCGAATCCCGGAGAAGAGTATATGTTCCGCGAGCGGGCATTGGGTACGGGTGCCATTTCCGAGATTTTTTCTTCCGTGCAGTCCCGGTTCAAGGATTTGAGCGCGGAGCAACTTGGTGATGCCACGTATGCCAAGCGGCAGCTCCCTTTTGCCGGTGAGATTTATATGGGTCATCTCCGGTATTCCACCACCGGGAAATATGGTCTTTCTTTTGTCCACCCGTTTCTGCGGCGCAACAACTGGAGGGCGAAAAATCTGGCGTTGTGCGGCAATTTCAACCTGACGAACGTAGACGAGGTGCTTGCCAGCATCACGGCTAAGGGGCAACATCCCCGGATTTGTTCCGACACGTATATCATGTTGGAGCAGGTGGGGCACAGGCTCGATCGCGAGAGCGAACGCCTTTACGCCGAAGCCGTGGGGCAGGGATTGGCTGGCATGGACATCACGCACTACATCGAGGAGCGCATCGATGTGAACAATGTGTTGCGCACGGCGGCTCCCTCGTGGGACGGTGGATACGTGGTGGGCGGACTGACGGGAAGCGGAGAGATGTTTGTCCTGCGCGACCCGTGGGGCATCCGCCCTGCCTTCTGGTACAAGGACGACGAAGTGCTGGTCGTGACCTCCGAGCGTCCCGTCATCCAGACGGTTTTCGGAGTGGAGGCGGAACAGGTACACGAACTCCTGCCGGGAGAGGCTCTCAGCGTGCACAAGAACGGCGGGATGCGTCTGGAACGAATCCTTTGTCCCGGGAAGACGCGGGCCTGCTCTTTCGAACGGATTTACTTCAGCCGCGGGAGTGACCGCGACATTTACCGGGAACGCAAGGCTTTGGGCATGCAACT
This sequence comes from uncultured Paraprevotella sp., assembly GCA_964523985.1. Taxonomy (GTDB): domain Bacteria; phylum Bacteroidota; class Bacteroidia; order Bacteroidales; family Bacteroidaceae; genus Paraprevotella. The sequence goes on along the minus strand of CAZGBV010000006.1, from coordinate 5,388 downwards.
GCGCGATGCCATTCTGAAATCCGTTGGTGGTGATCTGCGGCATACGGTGTTCTCTTTCATTCCGAACACGGCGGAAGTGGCCTTTTATGGTATGTTGGATGCCTTGAAGGCATATTTGAACCAAACCAAGATAACCCAGATAGAGGCGTTGGGACACAAGCCCACGCATGAGGAACTGGAACGTATCTTGAGCCAATACATCCGTAGCGAGAAGGTGGCCATCAAGGACATCAAGTTGCGGACGTTTATCACCGAAGGCCACAGCCGGAACGATTTAGCCGCGCATGTGTACGATGTCACATACGGAAGCGTGAGCGCATACGCAGATAACCTTGTGGTCATTGACGACAGCATCGTGCGCGGTACCACGCTGAGGGAAAGCATCATCCGTATTCTCGACCGCCTCCATCCGAAAAAAATCGTGCTGGTGTCTTCTTCTCCGCAGGTGAGATACCCGGACTATTACGGCATCGATATGTCCAGCATGAACGAGTTCATCGCTTTCCGTGCGGCCGTGGAACTGTTGAAAGAACGAGGTATGGAGCACGTGATGGATGAAGTTTACGAACAGTGCAAGATGCAGACCGTCAAGCCCAAAGAGGAGATGACGAACTGCGTGAAAGCCATCTACGCCCCTTTTACGGACGAGGAAATCTCGCGCAAAATGGTGGAAATGTTACGCCCGGCGGAGGTCGTCACTCCCATCGAAATCGTATACCAGACCTTGGAGGGTCTTCACAAGGCGTGTCCGGGGCATTCGGGCGACTGGTATTTCAGCGGTGACTACCCGACACCAGGCGGTGTGAAATTGGTGAATCAGGCGTTTGCTAATTATTATGAGAATGTGTTCAAGGCAGACAGATAGGACAACAATGGTGGTATTCATGCGATGAGAAACGTTACACTTATTCTCGACGATGGAAGCCGCTTTCGCGGGAAGTCTTTCGGTCATGAACGGCCGGTGGCCGGCGAAGTGGTATTCAACACGGCCATGACGGGGTATCCAGAGAGCCTGACCGACCCGTCCTACGCTGGGCAACTGATGGTGCTGACCTATCCCTTGGTGGGGAATTACGGCGTGCCGCCTTTCACGTTGAAAAGAAACGGCTTGGCCTCTTTCATGGAAAGCGACCGCATCTATGCCTCTGCTATCGTCGTGAGCGATTATAGCACGGCCTATAGCCATTGGAATGCAAAGGAAAGTCTGGCGGACTGGCTGAAGCGGGAACGGGTACCGGGCATCACGGGGGTGGACACGCGCGAGCTGACGAAAGTGTTACGCGAGCGCGGGGTGATGATGGGCAAGATTGTGTTCGACGACGAGCTGGAAAACATACCCGAAGCCGGTTATGACGGCGTGAACTTCGTGGACAAGGTGTCGTGCAAGGAAATCATCCGCTACAACGAAGGCGGCGGACAGAAGAGAGTGGTGCTGGTGGATTGCGGCGTGAAGCACAACATCCTGCGTTGTCTGATACGCCGCGGCGTGGAAGTGATACGTGTACCTTGGGATTACGACTTCAACGAGTTGGAGTTCGACGGCCTCTTTTTGGCCAACGGCCCCGGCAATCCGGATATGTGCGAAACGACGGTGGCGAACATCCGCAAGTTCTTTGCCGCGCCGAAAGTGCGCCCCTGCATGGGCATCTGCATGGGCAACCAGCTGTTGGGCAAGGCGGCCGGGGCGCGGATTTACAAGTTGAAGTACGGGCACCGCAGCCACAACCAGCCTGTGAGGATGACGGGTACGCCTCGTTGTTTCATAACGAGCCAGAACCACGGCTACGCCGTGGACTCGGAAACGCTCGGGGCGGACTGGGAACCCTTGTTCGTGAACATGAACGACGGCTCCAACGAGGGCATACGCCACAAGACAAACCCGTGGTTCAGTGTGCAGTTCCATCCTGAGGCTTGCAGCGGTCCGGTGGACACGGAGTTCATGTTCGATGATTTTGTTGGTTTGCTCAAACAAGAAACAGGCAGGTCTTATGGAAGATAAAAATAAAAAAATAAGGAAAGTCTTGCTGTTGGGCTCCGGTGCGCTGAAAATCGGCGAAGCGGGCGAGTTTGATTACTCCGGTTCGCAAGCGTTGAAAGCATTGAAGGAGGAAGGGGCGGAGACAGTGCTTATCAATCCGAACATTGCCACCGTGCAGACGAGTGAAGGCGTGGCCGACCGGATTTACTTCTTGCCGGTAACTCCGTTCTTCGTGGAGAAAGTCATCCGGAAAGAACGCCCGCAGGGCATCTTGCTGGCTTTCGGCGGACAGACGGCGTTGAACTGCGGTGTGGCGTTATATAAGGAAGGGATTTTGGAGAAATACGGCGTGCGGGTACTCGGTACGCCGGTGCAGGCCATTATCGACACGGAAGACCGTGATTTGTTCGTGAAGAAACTCGATGAAATAGGCGTGAAGACTATCAGAAGCCATGCTTGCGGAAATGTCGATGAGGCACGCGAAGCGGCCGCCAATCTGGGCTATCCTGTGATTCTCCGTGCGGCTTACGCATTGGGTGGCTTGGGTTCCGGCTTCTGCGACGACGAGGAAGAGCTCGTCAGGATAGTAGAGAAAGCTTTCTCGTTCTCGCCTCAGGTGCTGGTGGAGAAGAGTCTGAAAGGTTGGAAGGAAATCGAGTACGAAGTGGTGCGCGACCGTTACGACAACTGCATCACGGTGTGCAATATGGAAAACTTCGACCCGCTCGGCATCCACACGGGCGAGAGCATCGTGATTGCCCCCTCGCAGACGCTGACTAATGCGGAGTACCACAAACTGCGGGCATTGAGCATCCGCATCATCCGTCACATAGGCATCGTGGGTGAGTGCAACGTGCAGTACGCTCTTGACCCTTGTTCGGAAGACTACCGCGTCATTGAGGTGAACGCCCGTCTGAGCCGTTCCTCGGCCTTGGCTTCCAAGGCCACGGGTTATCCTTTGGCTTTCGTGGCAGCCAAGCTGGGACTGGGTTACGGGCTATTCGAGCTGAAGAACTCCGTAACGAAGACGACATCGGCTTTTTTCGAGCCCGCGCTGGATTACGTGGTGTGTAAGATTCCTCGCTGGGACTTGGGTAAATTCCGCGGGGTAGACCACGAGTTGGGGTCGTCCATGAAGTCTGTGGGAGAGGTGATGGCCATAGGCCGCACTTTCGAAGAGGCCATCCAGAAGGGGTTGCGTATGTTGGGGCAGGGGATGCACGGTTTCGTGGAGAACAAAGAACTGCGGATAGCCGACATTGATGCCGCCCTGCGCGAACCTACCGACAAGCGTATCTTCATCATATCCAAAGCCATGTCGCAAGGTTATACGGTAGACCAGATTCATGAGCTGACGAAGATAGACAAGTGGTTCCTGCAAAAGTTGCGAAACATCAAGGACACTTCCGATGCCTTGCACGTCTGCAAGAACATCAACGTACTTGACAACGGCTTGTTGCGTCTGGCTAAGGTGCAGGGATTCACGGATTTCCAGATAGCCCGTGCCGTGGGCATGGAAGAGGAAATGGACATTGAGGAGGCTTCGTTGGTAGTGCGCCGCCGCCGTTTGGCCGCCGGTATCGTGCCTGTGGTGAAGCAGATAGATACGTTGGCTGCCGAATACCCGGCTCAGACGAACTACCTGTACATGACTTATGGCGGCGTGGCTCACGACATCCGTTATGAGCACGACAAGCGTAGCATCGTTGTTTTGGGTTCAGGAGCTTACCGTATCGGCTCTTCCGTCGAGTTTGACTGGTGCGGCGTGCAGGCTCTGAACACAATCCGCAAGGAAGGCTTCCGTTCGGTTATGATCAATTACAACCCGGAGACGGTGTCTACCGACTATGACATGTGCGACCGCCTCTATTTCGACGAGCTGACATTCGAGCGAGTGCTGGACATACTTGACCTGGAATGCCCGAAAGGAGTCATCATTTCCACGGGCGGACAAATCCCGAACAATTTGGCCGTTCGTCTGGATCAACAGCGTGTCCCCATTCTCGGCACGACGGCCAAAAGCATCGACAACGCGGAAGACCGCGAGAAATTCTCGGCCATGCTGAACTGCATCGGCGTGGATCAGCCGGAGTGGAGTGCGCTGACCAGCATGGACGATGTGAACGCCTTTATAAACAAGGTGGGATTCCCGGTACTCGTGCGCCCTTCGTATGTGCTTTCCGGCGCGGCGATGAATGTATGTTCCAACCAAGATGAGTTGGAGCGGTTTTTGAAGTTGGCGACCGACGTTTCGCATAAGCATCCTGTCGTCGTCAGCAAATTCTTGCAACATGCAAAGGAGGTGGAGATGGACGCAGTGGCACGCGATGGGGAAATCGTGGCATACGCAATTAGTGAACACATTGAGTTCGCCGGCGTACATTCGGGAGATGCCACCATTCAGTTCCCCGCGCAAAAGTTGTATGTGGAGACGGTGCGCCGCATTAAGAAAATTTCCGGGCAGATTGCCCGGGAATTGAGAATCAGCGGCCCGTTCAACATCCAGTTCCTTGCCAAGGAGAACGACATCAAGGTGATTGAATGCAACCTGCGCGCTTCGCGCAGTTTCCCGTTCGTGAGCAAGGTGCTTAAGATAAACATGATAGAACTGGCCACGAAAATCATGTTGGGATTGCCGGTGGAGAAACCGAACAAGAGCCTGTTCGACTTCGACTATGTGGGTATCAAGGCCAGCCAGTTCTCGTTCAACCGCCTGCAGAAAGCCGACCCCGTGTTGGGTGTCGATATGGCATCGACCGGCGAAGTCGGTTGTCTGGGCGACGACTCGGGTACCGCCTTGCTTACGGCCATGCTTTCGGTGGGGCATCGCATTCCGAAGAAGAACATCCTCTTGTCTACGGGAGGAGCCAAGCAGAAAGCAGAAATGCTGGATGCCGCCCGTATGTTGGAAGAGCATGGCTACACGCTTTACGCCACCGGAGGGACGAGCCGCTATTTGAAGGAGAACGGCGTGGAAAATAATCTGGTGTATTGGCCGAGCGAGGAGGGAACCCCCCAGGCACTCGCTATGTTGCATAACAGGGATATAGATATGGTGGTAAACATCCCGAAGGACTTGACAGTGGGCGAGTTGAGCAATGGTTACAAGATACGACGCGCGGCCGTAGACTTGAACATTCCCCTGATTACGAACTCTCGTCTGGCAAGTGCTTTCATTCAAGCTTTCTGCAACATCGACATAGACAGTCTGCCCATAAAGAGTTGGTCGGAGTATAAATAATGGCAGTAAACTTTGCGGAGACGCGTCCGCACTTGGGGCATACATAACCCTTTGTACTTCGTCACCACGATGAAGTATATCGCACTGTTTTCGTCTGGAAAACTTTTTGTAAATTCGAAATATGTCATTATCTTTGTATTGTCGTTCGCTTACAAAGCAAAAATAAGTA
>CAZGBV010000005.1:0-40766 GCA_964523985.1 uncultured Paraprevotella sp. | reverse complement strand
GTTAAAAGGGCATCCGGGGCAGTACCTCTCCCCTCTTTCAGCCGGATTTTCCGGCAACGACCCGAGATTCGAATCGCGACGACACGACAAAAAAAGTGTTTTGTCACGTCATCCGGAATTTTTTCGCGGCACAAAATCGCGCCGTCTTGGTTAACGTGTGTGAAAAACGAGGCCGAACTGCAAAAACATGTATCCGGAAAGAGCCGGATTCTTCCCTATCCGGAGATTTTTTCATCAAGCCTCAGTTAGCGGAATCGGCCTTTTGCAGTCAGGAAGACAGCGGAACCCGCGTTTCGGCGACAAGATGACATTTCGCAAGGAAGGCGGCCGCACCCGATTTCAGCCCGCGTTTTCCGCCTTCCTCTTCAGGTATTCGTCCAGGCTCATGCCCTCCATTCGCTCGAAGCAGCTCCGCGCCGTCTTGGAAGAGCCGAACCCCACCGCCACGCAGTCGGCCACGGAACGGATTGCACCGGTGGCCACGCCGCGCTTCAATGCGCTGATGCGGTAGGAGTTGATGTAATCGTGGCAATTGTTGTATCCTTGGCTGCGGAGGCATTGCAACAGCAGGTGGCGGTTGATGCCCGTGGCCTCGCACAGGCGGTCGCGCCCGAAAGTGTTGTCGCGCCACCCGCGGTCGTGTTGCATGAAGAACTCCACCCTCTCGAAGCGGCGGCGGTTGGCTTCGTTGAAGTCCTCCCTCTCGGCCTGCACGATGACCTCCTCCGTCGGTGCCTCATCCACTTCCACGATTTCGGGCTTGGGCAGGTGTATGGCCATAGTCTCCAACGTCCGGTAGAACAGGTACATGTTCAGGAGGCAGAACATATAAAAATATACCAGCAGCAGCACGGCGTTGAACATGGCCGTCACCACGACGTAGAACGCCGTGTTCAGCCCCATGACCGTCACGTATCCTTTCAGATACCGGGGGATTTCCGCGTTTTTCGCCAACTGCCGGGGCAGGCGGAGTATGTTGGCCACGTAATAGACCGACAGGGCCAGACACGCCAGGCGGAACAGCATGTCCGGCTTCCACCAGCATCCGGCCAGCTCGGAATAGGTGCGCACTATCACCGGGCGGTTTCCCAAAAGCCGTCCGACCGCGTATATCGCGACAAGGGAGAAGGCCGGCGAGGCATAGTGCCACATCCGCCCCCATTGCAAGTAACCCGGCATGGGGATGCTCAGGGGGTAGATGCCTTGCAGGAAACAAGTGCACACCAGTATCAGGAGCATGAGGGGATGGAGCAGGCCGATGTTCTCGAAACGGAGCAGGTAGCTGGACGGTACGGCCGCGCAGCACAGGCCGCCGAATATGCCCATGATCCAGGCGAGGGGGAGGTATTGCACCTTGTGCCGGGAATACAGCGAGAGGACGGAGGCCATCATCAGGTGGACGGCGGCGGCGGCGACGAGGGTGACGAGGATGAACGTGTGCATTTCCGGCAAAGTTAATAAAAACGGGGGTCATGCAAAGATTTCCTTCAACACGCCCACTGACTTCAGCCCGGGGAATTCCGGGACGTGCAGCCGGTAGTACTCGTCCAGCACCTCAATGCAACGCTCCCGCTCCTTGCGGTTCATCGCGAAGAAGCGCATGGTGTCGTAATTCATCCGCACGAGAGCCGGGACGGCCGCCGCTTCCCGTGGCTCCAGGAAGGCGCGGTGCGGGGGGCGCGCCGGCACGAAACAGGCATTCACCATGTCGAAGTAATCCCCTTCGTGCCACGCCTCCACGTTGGGGTAGAAGCCGAGGAAACGCGTCAGGCGGGTGATGAACACCAGGTGGAAGTTGGAGAAGGCGTGCTCGCTGGCATCCAGCCATTGCAGGGAATAAAGTATGTAGGAGAAGAGGGGGGCGTCGCCCTCCTCGTGCTTCAACACCCGGCTCAGGAACTCCGACAGGAACAAGGCGATAGAAGACTTGTACGGGTTGTAAGGCAACGAGCGGTAGGCATAGCCGAAACGCACGTCGCGCATGCGCTGCAAGGCCGACTTCTGCCGGAAGTCGTAGTCCATCTCCAGGATGGAAAGCGGGCGGAAGAACACGCCCCTGAGGGCGGCCTTGCGCGACTTCGGCAGTTTCACCATGAACGACACCGTCCCCCGCGCGGCGGTGTAGATGTCCGCGATTAAGGAATTGTCGCCATATTTCAGCGAGCGCAGCACCACGCCTCTCGTCTTCTCCTGCATAGTATTCCGTCTTTTCAAGCCATAAAATTAGGAAAAAAGGCTGAAATACGGGCGCAAATCGCCGAAAAAGGACGAATCCGACATCCGGGCGCGGAAAATCCGGCTCCTTCACTGCCTTGCGGCGCGGGCGGGGGCTCGCGAAAGGCGGCGGAAGCGGATCCGTTCACTCCCTCCTTTCGAGCGCGACCACGTTTTCCACGTGCTGCGTGTGCGGGAACATGTCCACGGGGCATACTCCCGTTATCTTGTAACGCGCGTCCAGCAGGGACAGGTCGCGCGCCTGCGTGGCCGGGTTGCAACTGACGTAGACGATGCGTGGCGGCCCGGCGGACAAGATAGCCTCCACGACGCTCTTGTGCATGCCTGCCCTCGGGGGATCCGTGACAATCACGTCCGGCCGGCCGTGGGCGGCGATGAAATCCCTGTCCAGCACGTCCTTCGTGTCGCCGGCGAAAAACAGCGTGTTGCCGATGCCGTTGATGCGTGAATTGTCCTCGGCGTCCTTGATGGCTTCGGGCACATATTCTATCCCGACGACCTTCCGGGCTTTCCCGGCCACGAAGTTGGCGATAGTCCCGGTCCCGGTGTACAGGTCGTAAACCAGTTCCTTCCCCGTGAGGCCTGCGAAGTCGCGCGCCACCTTGTACAATTCATGCGCCTGGGCGGTGTTGGTCTGGTAGAAACTTTTCGGCCCCACCTTGAACCTCAAGCCCTCCATTTGCAGGTAGATGTGGTCGTCCCCCTTGAACGTGACGACGTCAAGGTCTCCTATCGTGTCGTTATATTTGAGGTTGTTCACGTACAACAAGGAGGTAATCTCCGGGAAGGTTCCGGCCAAATGCTCCATCAACGCCCCGGCCTGCGCCTTTTCCGTGCCGTTGGTGATGCAGAACTGCATGAGAAGCATCAGCCCGCCCGTGTCGGAATTGCGGATCATCATGTTGCGCAACAGCCCGGCGTGCTCCCGCTGGTTGTGGAATGCCAGCCCGTGTCCGTATGCGTAGTCGCGGATGTCGTTGCGGATGCGGTTGTTGATGTCGTCCATCAGGCGGCACCGCTCGATGGGCAGTATCTTGTCGAACGATCCGCCGGCGTGGAACCCCACGGCTCCTCGCCGCTCGTAGTCGTTTCCCGACGCGATTTCCGCCGGTGTCAGCCACCTCTTGTCGGAGAAGCCGAACTCCAGCTTGTTGCGGTATTCTTCCGTCTTCGCGGAGCCCACTATCGGCCGCACCCCTCCGAGCTCCACCTTGCCGATGCGGACGAGTGTGTCCATCACCTGCCGCTGCTTGTACCTGAGTTGCTCCCCGTAAGGGAGGCATTGCCACTTGCATCCGCCGCAAACCCCGAAGTGCGGGCAGAAGGGCACGGCGCGGCACGGGGAATACCGGCGGATCCTCACGGCCTCCGCCTCGCAATAATTATGCTTTTTTCTTAGGATTTTCAAGTCGGCCACGTCGCCGGGGACGACGAAAGGAACGAATACCACCATGTCGCCCACGCGGGCCAGGGCTTTCCCCTCCGCCGCCACGTCGGCAATGGTAATGTTCTCTAATATAGGGCGTTCTTTTCTTTCTCGTGCCATATCCGGTTTCTCGGCCTGTTTTTCCGCCTTTGGTTACGGGAGACAAAAGTAGCATTTTTTTCGCACTTTTTCCCGCTTTTCCTTTTGCGCCACGTCTTTTTTGAGTAGCTTTGCATTAAATCATTTTGTTAATCAATTCAAAAGCCAACTTTGAAAAATGAGCGGAAAAAGAGTTTATACTTTTGGCAACGGGCAGGCCGAGGGCAATGCCCGGATGAGAGAGGAGCTTGGCGGCAAGGGAGCCAACCTCGCTGAGATGAACCTTATCGGCATTCCCGTGCCTCCGGGCTTCACCATCCCCACGGATGTCTGCAACGAATACTACAAGGTGGGGCAGGAGAAAATCGTGGAAACGCTCCGGGCGGAAGTCACCGCCGCCGTGGCTCATGTGGAGAAGCTGATGAACAGCAAGTTCGGCAGCACCGAGAACCCGTTGCTGGTGTCGGTGCGCTCCGGCGCACGGGCCTCGATGCCGGGCATGATGGACACCATCCTCAACCTCGGCCTGAACGACGACGTGGCCGAGGGCATGGTGCGCAAGACGGGCAACCCCCGTTTCGTCTACGATTCCTACCGCCGCTTCGTGCAGATGTACGGCGACGTGGTGCTGGGGATGAAGCCCGTGAACAAAGAAGACATCGACCCCTTCGAGGCCGTCATAGAAGAGGTGAAGGCCGTGCGCGGGATAAAGTTGGACAAGGACTTGTCCGTGGACGAGCTGAAAGGCTTGGTGGCCCGCTTCAAGAAAGCCATCAAGGAACAGACGGGCAAGGACTTCCCCACCGACCCGATGGAACAGCTCTGGGGAGCCATCTGCGCGGTGTTCCGCAGCTGGATGAACGAACGCGCCATCCTCTACCGCAAGATGGAGGGCATACCCGACGAATGGGGCACGGCCGTTTCCGTCATGGCCATGGTGTTCGGCAACATGGGCGAGACATCGGCCACGGGAGTCTGCTTCAGCCGCGACGCCGCCACGGGCGAGAACCTGTTCAACGGCGAGTATCTCGTGAACGCGCAAGGCGAGGACGTGGTGGCCGGCATACGCACCCCGCAGCAGATTACGAGAGAAGGGTCGCGCCGCTGGGCCGCCCTGCAAGGCATCTCGGAAGAGGAACGCGCGGCGAAATACCCATCGATGGAAGAGGCCATGCCGGAAATTTACAAGGAACTCGATGCCATACAGGACAAGCTGGAGAAGCACTACCGCGACATGCAGGACATGGAGTTCACCGTGCAGGAGGGCAAGCTCTGGTTCTTGCAGACGCGCAACGGCAAGCGCACCGGCACGGCCATGGTGAAAATCGCCATGGACTTGGTGCGCGAAGGGCTGATTGACGAGAAGACGGCACTGCTCCGCTGCGAGCCGCAGAAGCTGGACGAACTCCTGCACCCCGTGTTCGACAAGGACGCGTTGAAGAAGGCCAAGGTGATTACGCGGGGGTTGCCCGCGTCGCCCGGCGCGGCCTGCGGGCAGATAGTGTTCCATGCCGACGATGCCCAGAAATGGCGCGAGGACGGCCACCGGGTGGTCATGGTGCGCATCGAGACCTCTCCCGAAGACCTGGCCGGGATGTCGGCGGCCGAGGGCATCCTCACCGCCCGCGGCGGCATGACCTCCCACGCGGCCGTGGTGGCCCGCGGCATGGGCAAATGTTGCGTGTCCGGCGCCGGCGCCATCAACGTGAACTACAAGGACAAGACGGTGGAGATAGAGGGTGTCACGTATAAGGAGGGCGACTACATCTCCCTGAACGGTTCCACGGGGCAGGTCTATGCCGGGGAAATACCCACCAAGGCGGCGGAACTTTCCGGCGACTTCAAGGCACTGATGGACTTGTGCGACAAATACACGAAACTTCAAATCAGGACGAACGCCGACACGCCGCACGACGCGCAAGTGGCCCGCTCCTTCGGGGCGAAAGGAATCGGCCTGACCCGCACGGAACACATGTTCTTCGAAGACCAGAAAATCGTGGCCATGCGCGAGATGATTCTTGCCGACAACGTGGAAGGCCGCAAGAAGGCCTTGGCCAAGCTCCTTCCCTACCAGAAGAGCGACTTCAAGGGCATCCTTGAAGCCATGGACGGCTGCCCGGTGAACATCCGTCTGCTCGACCCCCCGCTCCACGAGTTCGTGCCGCACGACTTGAAGGGGCAAGAGAAGATGGCCGAGGACATGGGCGTCAGCGTGGGAGAAATCCAGAAGCGCGTGTCGAGCCTTGCCGAGAACAACCCGATGCTGGGGCATCGCGGTTGCCGCCTCGGAATCACTTTCCCCGAAATCACGGAGATGCAGACACGCGCCATCTTGGAGGCGGCCTGCGAGCTGAAGAAGGAGGGGAAAGACCCGCGGCCCGAAATCATGGTGCCGCTGGTGGGCATCCTCTATGAACTCAAGCAACAGAAAGAGGTAATCGTCGCCACGTCGAAGAAAGTGTTCGCCGAAGAGGGCATCGAGGTGGATTTCGAGATAGGGACGATGATAGAGACCCCCCGCGCGGCCTTGACGGCAAACCGCATCGCCACGGAAGCCGAATACTTCTCCTTCGGGACGAACGACTTGACGCAGATGACGTTCGGCTACTCGCGCGACGACATAGCCAGCTTCTTGCCGGCCTACTTGGAAAAGAAAATCCTGAAGGTGGATCCTTTCCAGGTGCTGGACCGCAACGGCGTGGGGCAGCTCATCAAGATGGCGGTGGAAAAGGGACGCGGCGTGCGCCCGGACATCCGCACCGGCATCTGCGGCGAACATGGCGGCGAGCCTTCCTCCGTGAAGTTCTGCGCCAAGATAGGAATGGACTACGCGTCGTGTTCCCCGTTCCGCGTGCCCATCGCGCGGCTCGCGGCGGCGCAGGCGGCGGTGGAGGAATGACCGGCATCATCGGCTAACCTCCTGTCAGGCCGTGATGTGCTTGTGGAAAAGGGCATTGCGGCCTGACTTCTTTTGGTTCGCCCGCGCTTCCTGCCGCAAAGGCGAGCCTGCGGGAAGTGTCGTTCCCGGAGGCCTTGGAAATGGCGGAACGACCGTGGACAGACGGAAAACGGGCGACGGAGCGTTTCCTCCGTCCCGCTCCTTGTTTCAGGACGTTTGCCCGATTATCAAACCATTCAAAGTTAGGAATTCCTTATGGAACGTGAAATCAAGATACGTTGCAAGAACAACGGCGAAACCGTCCGGCTTCCCGTCGGGAGCACGTTGTGGGACGCTTACCGCGCGTCGGGCTTGCAGATGCCTTACGGGCCGGTCAGCGCGAAAGTCAACAACAAGGTGGAAGGGCTTCATTACCGTTTCTACAACGACAAGGACGTGGAGTTCCTCGACACCACCTCGTCGTCGGGGATGCGCACCTATACCCGCTCGCTCTTCTTCGTGCTGGTGAAGGCGGTGAAAGACCTGTTCCCCGGGTGTGCGCTGAGCATCGGGACACCGGTGTCGAGGGGATACTATTGTGAATTGCGCACGGGGCGGCAGATAGAAGAACGCGACGTGGAGGCCATACGGCGGCGGATGCGCGAAATCGTGGACGCGGACATCCCCTTCCACCGCATACAATGTCCCACCGAGGACGCGATAGAGATGTTCCGCCGCCAAGGCATGACGAGCAAGGTGCGGTTGTTGGAGAGCCTCGGCTCCCTCTACACACATTATTACCGGCTGAACGAGACGGTGGATTACTTTTACGGGTCGCTGCTGACCTCGACGGGAGGGCTGAAGGTGTTCGACGTGATGAAGTACTACGACGGCCTGTTGCTGCGCGTCCCTTCGAGGAAGGATCCCGGAAAGCTGGAAGAGCTGGTACGTCAGGACAAAATGCTCGAAATCTTCCGCGAACACCACCGCTGGCAGGAAATCGTGGGGCTGAACACCGTGGGCGACTTCAACAAGGCTTGCCAGGAGGGGTGGACGACGGGACTGATCAACGTGGCGGAGGCGTTGCAGGAGAAGAAAATCGCGCATATCGCCGACGAGATACAGTCGCGACCCGACCTGAAGCTGGTGCTGATTGCCGGCCCCTCGTCGAGCGGGAAGACCACGTTCAGCAAACGCCTTTCCATCCAGTTGATGGCCAACGGGCTGAAACCTTATCCCATATCGCTCGACGACTATTTCTTAGACCGCGAGAAAACGCCGAAGGACGAGCGCGGGGAGTACGACTTCGAGTCGCTCTACGCCCTCGACCTGCCGTTCTTCAACAGCCAGTTGCGTACCTTACTTTCCGGCGGGGAGGTGGAGCTTCCCCGCTTCAACTTCCAGAAAGGGGTGCGCGAGATGAGCGGGAAGAAGTTCCGGCTGGAAGACCGCATGATTCTCATCCTCGAAGGCATCCACGGCCTGAACCCCGAGCTGACGGCCATGATAGGGGAGCGGTATAAGTTCCGCATCTACGTGTCGGCCATGACCACCATCCTGCTGGACGCGCACAACTACATCCCCACCACGGATAACCGCCTGCTCCGGCGCATCGTGCGCGACTACAAATACCGGGGTTGCTCGGCCCTGGACACCATACGCCGCTGGCCGAGCGTGCGGGCGGGGGAAGACAAGTGGATTTTCCCCTATCAGGAGGAAGCCGACGCGATGTTCAACAGTGCCTTGCTCTTCGAGCTGGCCGTCATCCGGGGGCAGGCCCTGCCACTGCTGGAAAGGGTGCCGGAAAACGTGCCGGAGTATTCCGAGGCTTACCGCCTGCGCAAGTTCCTGCGTTACTTCGAGCCCGTGGAGGAGGACGAAATCCCGCCCACCTCGCTGCTACGTGAGTTCGTGGGGGGAAGTTCGTTCCATTATTAAGGTGCAGGCACTTCGCCCGTACAACCACCTGCTCAGGCGGAATACGGGGTAAGAGACCAATATCCCGGCGATGACATCCACGAGGTAATGTGCCTGGATATAGACCGTGGCGAGCGTCAGGAGGAACGTGAAAGGCAACAGCGCGAGGAAGAAGCCCTTGCTCTGCGGACGGACGAGATAAAGCAGGATGAAGGCTATGCCGACGTGCGAGGAGGGGAAGGCCGCCGTGGGGCGCTCGCCCGTTTCTTGCGCCCATTCCACCAAATGGCGGAAGAAGCCGTCGACGTAACCCGGCGAGGGGAGCATGGCATCCCGGAAGTCGAACCGTGCGCCGAGCGACGGGAACATCCCGCCTTCCACGCATTCCGGTGTCACGGCCTGGAAATAGAACTGCGGGCCGGCGACGGGAAGGAACACATAGACGAGGTAGAAGACGAAGAAGGAACACATGACGGTGAACGAGGCCTTCCAGTAAAGTCCGTCGCGGCGGAGGAAGAAGAATACCATCACGGCCAGTATCATCGGGTAATAAGAGAAGTAACCCATATTCACGGCCTCGGAAAACCACGGCCACGGACAAAGGCGGCCGAACTCCAGCGAGGGCTGGCAACCGAACAGGGCCGCGTCGCACCGGGCAAAGACGTGGTCTGCGTTCGGGAACGTCCGGTTGAACTCGTAAGTGTCCGGATACCAATAGCATAACAAGACCATCTGCGCCGTGACGCGGACAAAGGTCATGAGTCTGCGCGGCCAAAGGAGCCAGAGCCTCCACATCAGGAGCGTGCCGACGAGGATGCATAGGCGGCCGGCCAGCATTTCCCACGGGCGGCTCATGTCCGGCCAAAGAGCGGTCATGACAAGGGCGGTGAGGACACCGTATGCCAAGGCCAGCCATTCTATCGGCCATAAGCCCCGCGGCTTGTCGTCGTTTCCGAGAAGCCGGCGGAAAGCCGTCCTCATAACCATCCCTCCTTCTTGTACCAGGCTATCGTTTCTTTCACTCCCCGCGCCAAGGAATATTCGGGACGGAAGCCCAGTTCCTCCCCGGCCGGGCGGATGTCGCACTGCCAGTTGCGCTGGCACAGGATGTGGAACTTGTCGCGGTTGAGGGTGGCGGTGCGCCCCCGCAACGCGCTGATTCCGCCGTTCACGGCGCAGATGGCGCGGAGGAGCCACACCGGAGCCTTGACGCGGAACATGAAAGGCCGCCCGAGTTCCGCGCGTATCAGGTCGCTGAACTCCGTGCTGCGGTACACGTTCCCGTCGCTGATGAAAAACGCGCGTCCGGCCACGTCCCTCTCCATGGCGGAGAAGACGGCCTGCACGAGGTCTTTCACGTAAACGAACGTGATTTCCTGCGGGCGGTAGCCCACGCAGAAGTCCATGTGCCGCTTGATGCTTTGCGCCATGACGAAATAGTCTTTCTCGCGCGGGCCGTACACGCCGGTGGGGCGGAGGATGACGTAAGGAAAGTCCGTCAGCGAGGCCAGGTAGCGTTCGGCTTCCAGCTTGCTTTCCCCGTAGGCCGTGTTGGGGCGCGGCGTGTCGTCCTCCCGTATCGGGGCATAGACCCAGGGGTTGTCCGGCGTGGCGTGCCGCACCGCCTGTTCGCGGATGGCACCGAACACGCTGAGCGAGCTGAGGAAGATGAAGCGCCGCGGCGTGGTGCCCGTCTCGCGGAGCGCGTCGCACAAATGGCGTGTCCCTTCCGCGTTGGTACGGAAGAAGTCCTCCCGCCGGACGCACTTGGTGGCTCCCGCCGCGTGCACCACGATGTCCCATCCTCCGAACTCGGCCTTGCACGCCGTTATCTGCGGACGCAAGGTCTCCGGGTGCCCCAAGTCCAGCTCCACGAAGCGAGTCCGGGGGTCTTGGAGATACCTGCGGCTGCTGCCGGCGCGCATGCCCGCCCACACTTCATGTCCGTCGGCCAGCCCCCTCTCCACGATGAAGCTGCCGATGAATCCGCTGGCTCCCGTCACTAATATTCTCATTCGCGTCTGTCCCATAAGTTCCCTTGTCCTTTGTAAGTACCGTCCGCGCCCTTCACGGGTTCCACGTGGATGCCCACGTGCGTCTCGTGCCCGTATTTCTCCTTCAGCCTGTTTTCTATGTCCGATGCCTTGGCATGTGCCTCGTACAAGGTCAGGCGGCCGTCCATGCGGACGTGCATCTCTATGGCGTAGTGGTTGCCGATGCGGCGCGTGCGCAGGTTGTGCAAGGCCGAAACTCCCGGCGTGTTCCGCGCGATGAGGCTGATTTCCCTCTCCACCTCGTCCGGCAACGACTTCTCCGTCAGCTCCCCGATGGACGGCCTCAGGAGCATGGCGGACACTCTCATGATGAAGAAGCTCACGACGACGGCGGCCATGGGGTCGAGCACGCTCCACGCCTCGCCCAAAGCCATGGCGCCCCCGATGCCGATGGCCGTCCCGATGGAGGAGAGGGCATCGCTGCGGTGATGCCAGGCATTGGCCACTACCGCGCCGGAGCCTATCCCGCGCCCCACGCGGATGGTGTAGCGGTATGCCAGTTCCTTGGCGGCGATGGAGACGACGGCTCCGGCGAAAGCGAGCATGCCCGGGGAGGGGAGGCGGCCGCCGTTCCATACCGTCTGGATGGCACGCAACCCGTTCCAGCAGATGCCCGCGCCCACGGCGAAGAGCGCGATGCCGATAATCGCCGTGGCCAGCGTCTCGTATTTGCCGTAGCCATAGTCGTGGCTTTTGTCTTGGGGCTTGTTGGAGATGCGCGTGAAGACGAGTACCACGATGTCGGTGGCGAAGTCGGACAACGAATGCACGGCATCGGCTATCATGGCGGTGCTGTGCCCCAGTATGCCGGCCGCGAACTTGAACGCCACGAGCAGGAAGTTGACCGCGCTTCCTGCCCATGTCACCCGGTAGATGGCTTTTTCCCGTTCCGTCGGCTTCATCGTTCCGTCTTGACATTAACGAAGCGCAAAGATAATGAAAGGCGGGCGCAGGGGCAAACGAAACGCGAAGTTTTTGCGCAAACCCGTGCCCGTCCTTCGGGCGGGTCTACTCTCCCCCGTCCGCCCGAAAGAGGGGCGTTTTCAGAAAAAATAAGGGAGAAAGAGGAGCGGAATGGATAAATATGATTAACTTGCAAGATGATTACGGGCGACGAGCCTCTAAAAACATCAGACTTGTATGGGAAAGAAAGGAAAGACGGGCGGCAGACGCCCCAGAAGGAAGGAACTTTCGGCAATGTTGATGGAGCTTTTCCGGGACAACCCCGCCGAGGTTTACGACATCAAACGCATATTCAGGGACTTGAAGTTGGACACCCACCCGTCCAGGATGCTTTGCATGGATTTGCTGGAAGACTTGGCGGCGGACGACTACATAAAGGAGACGGAGGGGACGCGCTTCCGCCTGAACACCTCGGGACAGGTGTTCGAGGCCGTGTTCAACCGCAAGGCGAACGGCAAGAACACCGTCACCCCGCTGGACGGGGGCGAGCCGGTGCTCGTGGCCGAGCGCAACTCCCTGCACGCCATGAGCGGCGACAAGGTGAAGGTCACCCTGCTGGCCCGCCGGAGGCGTCACGTGCGCGAGGCGCAGGTGGTGGAAATCCTCGAAAGAGGCGATAGGACTTTCGTCGGGCGCCTGGAAGTACGCAAGGGCTTCGCCTTCCTCATGACCGAGGACCGCACGCTGGCCAACGACATCTTCATCCCCAAGAAAGCGTTGAAGGGCGGCAAGAACGGCGACAAGGCCGTGGTGAAGATTACCGAATGGCCCGAGAACGCCAAAGACCCGATAGGCAGGGTGGTGGACATCCTGGGCAGGAGCGGCGACAACACGGCGGAGATGCACGCCATACTGGCCGAATACGGGTTGCCTTACACTTACCCCAAGCCGGTGGAAGACGAGGCGGGGAAGATAGACCCCGGCATCACGGAAGAGGAAATCGCACGGCGCGAGGACTTCCGCGGGGTGACCACCTTCACCATAGACCCGCGGGATGCCAAGGACTTCGACGATGCCATCTCCATACGCAAGGCGGACAGAGGGCTGTGGGAAGTGGGGGTGCATATCGCCGATGTCACGCATTACGTGAAGGAGGGGAGCGTCATCGACAGGGAGGCCGCGAAGCGTGCCACCAGCGTGTATCTCGTGGACCGGACAATCCCGATGCTGCCCGAGCGGCTGTGCAACTTCGTCTGTTCCCTGCGCCCCGGCGAGGAAAAGCTCGCCTACAGCATCGTCTTCAAGCTGGACGACAAGGCAACGGTCAAGGACTGGCGACTGGCCCGCACCGTCATCAGGAGCGACCGCCGCTTCACATACGAGGAGGTGCAGGAAGTGCTGGAAGCGCACCACGAAGCTTCGCCCGCGGACTACGGCATGCCGGGAGACCACGCGGCCGCGCCGGATTTCAACGGGACGGACGCGCCGCCCGCGGAAAACTTTGCCGACGAGCTGGTCGCGTTGAACCGCCTGGCCCGGCAACTCCGCGTGCGGCGTTTCGAGAACGGCTCCCTCGATTTCGACCGCACCGAGGTGCGCTTCGACATCGACGGGGAGGGAAAACCGACGGGCGTGTATCTCAAGGTGGCGAAAGATGCCAACAAACTGGTGGAGGAGTTCATGCTGCTGGCCAACCGCACGGTGGCCGAGAGCGTTGGAAAACCGTCCCGGAACAAGAATCCCAAGACGTTGCCCTATCGTGTGCACGACCTGCCAGACCAGCAGAAGCTAATCAAGCTGAGCGAGTTCGTCGCGAAGTTCGGCTACAGGATAAAGGCCGCAGGGTCGAGAGAGGAGGTCACCAAGGGACTGAACAAGTTGCTGGCCGACGCCAGAGGGAAGAAGGAGCAGAACCTGATAGAGACCGTCTCGCTGAAGGCGATGATGAAGGCGCGTTACAGCACGGTCAACATCGGGCATTACGGGTTGGCGTTCGATTACTACACGCACTTCACTTCCCCCATCCGCCGCTACCCCGACATGATGGTCCACCGCTTGCTGACGCGGTATGCCGAAGGGGGGCGCAGTGCCAACCGCGACAAGTACGAGGAACTGTGCGAACATTGCAGCGATATGGAGCAGCTGGCCGCCACGGCCGAACGCGCCAGCGTCAAGTACAAGCAGGTGGAATTCATGAGCGACAAGGTGGGAATGGTGTTCCGCGGCACCGTCAGCGGTGTGACGGAGTTCGGCCTCTACGTGGAAATCGACGACAACAAGTGCGAGGGACTGGTGCCCCTGCGCGACTTGGACGACGACTATTACGAGTTCGACGAGCGAAACTACTGCCTGTGGGGACGCAAGCGCCACCATCGCTACACTCTGGGCGACGCGGTGAAAGTGAGGGTGGCCAGGGCAAACGTGGAGAAGAAGCAACTGGATTACGCCTTGGTCAGGGAATGAGGGGGCGCGACGGATTATTTGTCCGGATATGTTTGGCTCTTTTCCGGCCTTGCGCTAACTTTGCAATGTGAAAAATCAGAACGTGCAGATATGCCACAGAATTTGGTTCAGACCCAATCCATGCAACAGGTACAGACGCTGTCCCCGCAACAGGTGTTGCAGGTGAGGTTGCTGGAGATGCCCGTCTCGGAACTGGAACAGCGCGTGAAGAACGAGCTGATAGACAACGGGGCACTGGAGGAGAGCTTGGACGGACGCACGGATGCCGACGCACCCGCCGGGGACGCATACGACGGGACTGACGGGGAGACGGACGGGAACGAGGCTTTCGGCATGGACGGAGGCCTGCCCCCCGACGAGTATCGCCCGGCGGAGGTGAGGCAGGCGATGGACGACTATCGCAGTCCGGACGACGTGCCGGACTACCTGTTGCGGGAGCAGGGGGGGAGGAACCGCCCGGAGACGATGGACTACGGCGACACCACGTCCTTTTACGAGCAGATGACGGAACAGATGAACGAATGCGACTTGTCGCCGCGCGAAAGGGAACTGATGACCTACCTTATCGGGTCGCTGGAGGACGACGGGTTGCTGAAGAAGAAACTTTCCACGCTGGCGGACGAGCTGGAGGTTTACGGGGGCGTGCAGACCACGGTGGCGGAACTTGAGAAGGTGCTGGAGAAACTGCAGTCTTTCGACCCTCCCGGTATCGGCGCGCGCGACTTGCGCGAGTGCCTCCTGCTGCAGCTCCGCCGGGGCGGGATGCAGGGAAGCCGCCGGAAACGACTGGAGCATGAAATCATAGACAAGCTGTTCGACGAGTTCACCCACAAGCGGTGGGACAGGATTGCCGCCCGCCTGCACCTGACAGAGGCGGAATGCGAGCGGTTGCGGGACGACCTGAAGAAGCTCAACCCGAGGCCGGGAAGCGCCATGGGGGAAGTGGTGGGGCACAACTACCAGCAAATCGTGCCGGACTTCACCGTGGAGACGGACGAGGACGGGGAAATCGTACTTTCCTTCAACAAGGGCGACGTGCCCGAACTGCGCATCAGCCCCTCGTTCATGGAAATCCTGCGGCAGACGGGCTCCGGGCGCACGAAGATGAGCCGCCCGGAGCGGGAAGCCTTGCAATATACCCGCCAGAAGATAGAAAAGGCGCAGGACTTCATCGATGCCGTGAAGCTGCGGCGGCACACACTGATGTCCGTCATGCAGGCCATCATCGACTTGCAACGCCCGTTCTTTGTGGAGGGCGACGAAACACTGTTGCGCCCGATGATACTGAGGGACGTTGCCGTGCGCACGGGGCTGGATATCTCCACGGTGTCGCGCGCCGCGAACAGCAAGTACGTGGAGACGCGTTACGGCACTTACCCGCTCAAATGGTTCTTCAGCGACGGCTTCATGACGGGAGACGGGCAGGAGATTGCCACCCGGAAGATACAGGCCGCGCTGAAAGAACTGGTGGAAGCGGAGGACAAGAAGAAGCCGCTGGGCGACGAAGCCCTTACGGCGATGTTGAACGAAAGGGGATTCCCCATCGCGCGGCGCACGGTGGCCAAATACCGCGAACAGCTGGGCATCCCCGTGGCGCGGCTGAGGAAATGAGGCACAAGGGACTTGTCGTGGCGGCCCGCCTTTTGTCGGTAGTGTTCCGCCCTTACCACATGCCCGTCGTGGGCTTCGCGGCCCTGTTCACTTTCACCTACTTGAGCCTCCTGCCCTGGCCTTACAAACTGACGGTGCTGGCCATGGTCTGCGCCTTCACCATATTGCTGCCCCGCCTGTGCATCTATGTGTACCGCAGACTGAACGGCTGGAATCCGGTGCAGTTGCGGACGAGGGAGAAACGCGCCATACCCTATCTGTTGTTCATCCTCTCTTACGCCGCCTGCCTCTACCTGATGTCGCGCATGCACATGCCTCGCTACATGTGCGGCATACTGGTTTCCGCGTTGCTGATACAAGTGGTGTGCGCCACGGTGAACGTGTGGTGGAAAATCAGCGTGCATTCTGCCGGGGCGGGCGGCGTGGTTGGCGCACTGGTGGCCTATTCGACGCTGTTCATGTTCAATCCCGTCTGGTGGCTGTGTGTCACGATACTCGTTTCGGGTGCGGTGGGGACGGCGCGGATGTTGCTCCGCCAGCACAGCTTGGCGCAGGTGGTGGCCGGAACGCTCGTGGGGGTGGTCGGCGGTTATGTCGGCATCGTTCTGTTGTGAGAGGAGACGAGTTCGTTTAAAAGTCAGATAACCATGAAACCAGTTGTAAGCATTATCATGGGCAGCACGTCCGACCTGCCGGTGATGAAGAAAGCGGCGGAGTTCCTCGACGAGATGGAAATCCCGTTCGAGATGAACGCCTTGTCGGCTCACCGCACGCCGTCGGAGGTGGAGGCTTTCGCCAAGGAAGCCCCGGGACGCGGGCTGAAAGTAATCATCGCGGGAGCAGGCATGGCGGCGGCCTTGCCGGGCGTGATAGCCGCCAACACGACGCTGCCCGTCATCGGTGTGCCCATCAAGGGAATGCTGGACGGTCTGGATGCCATGCTTTCCATCATCCAGATGCCCCCCGGCATCTCGGTGGCCACGGTGGGCGTGAACGGAGCGCAGAACGCGGCCATCCTGGCGGCGCAGATGCTGTCCCTCTCCGACGGGGCCTTGGCCGCGCGCCTGACTGCCTACAAAGAGGATTTGAAGCGCAAAATCGTGAAAGCCAACGAGGAACTGGCCGACATGAAGTATAAGTTCAAGTGTAATTGAAGGGGGCGGGCGTATGAACTTGTTCGGATACCGCCGCAGGGAGACGGGCGAAGTGAACGTGGGAGGCACACCGTTAGGCGGAAGCCATCCGATACGGATCCAGAGCATGACGGACACTCCCACAATGGACACCGGGGCGTGCGTGGCGCAGACGTTGCGCATCGCGGCGGCGGGAGGCGACTATGTGCGACTGACGACCCGGGGAATCCGCGAGGCGGAGAACCTGCGCCGCATCCGCGACGGAGTCCGCACGGCGGGGTGCGGCGTGCCTCTGGTGGCCGACGTGCATTTCAACCCCGACGTGGCCGACGTGGCCGCGTTGCATGCCGACAAGGTGCGCGTCAACCCCGGCAACTACGTGGACGCGGCCCGCACGTTCAGGCGGATTGAATACACCGATGAGGAGTACGCGCGGGAACTGGAAAGGATAGAGGCGCGTTTCGTCCCCTTCCTGCGCCTTTGCCGGGAGAACCACACGGCCATACGCATCGGCGTGAACCACGGCTCGCTGAGCGACCGCATCATGAGCCGTTACGGAGATACGCCGCAAGGCATCGTGGAGAGTTGCATGGAGTTTCTGCGCGTCTGCGTGAGGGAAGATTTCCGCGACGTGGTGGTGTCGGTCAAGGCCAGCAACGCGGCGGTGATGGTGCGCAGCGTGCGCCTGCTCGTGAGCACCATGGAACGCGAGGGCATGCGCTTCCCTCTGCACCTCGGCGTGACGGAAGCCGGCGACGGCGAGGACGGCCGCATCAGGAGTGCCGTGGGCATCGGGGCGTTGTTGGCGGACGGCATCGGCGACACCGTCCGCGTGTCGTTGAGCGAACCCCCGGAGGCCGAAATCCCCGTGGCGCGAAAGCTGGTGGATTACGTGCTGCGCTTGGACGGCGTTTCCGCGATGAAGGCCGACGCGGCGGTGGATTTCGACTATCTGGACCCCGTGAGGCGCAAGACGCGTCCCGTGCGCGACATCGGCGGCGACAATGTGCCGGTAGTGGTGGCCGATGCCGTCGACATCGCGCACGGAGCCGGACTCCGTCCCGACTACGTCTTTTGCGGACGCTACCTGCCTCCGGCGGAAGGGCGGGCGGGGAATTATGTCATCGAAGCGGACGTGTGGGACGGCACGCCCGGCACGTTCCCGGCTTTCTCCCGCGGCACGTTGTCTCTCGCGGGCCGGTGCGCGGCGGATTTGAAATTCCTCTTTCTCGCCTGCACGGACTTCGACGAAGAGGCGCGGGCTTGCTTGGAACACCACCCTGAGATAGTGGTGGTTTCGCTGGGCGACGGGGACAACCGCCCGGCCGGCCATCGCGCCTTGGCGCACGGGCTGACGCGGGCAGGTTTGCGGAACCCCGTCGTGATTTGCCAGCGGTATGCCTGCGAGCCGGAACGGAGGGAGGACTTCTTGATAGAGAGTGCCGCCGACACGGGCGTGTTGCTCTTCGACGGCCTGTGCGACGGCCTGTACCTATATAATAATGGTGTACCGGGCATCGACGTGGCAGACACGGCATTCGGCATCCTTCAGGCCGCCCGCCTGCGCACCACCAAAACGGAATACGTCTCCTGTCCCGGTTGCGGGCGCACGCTCTACGACCTGCGGGGCACGGTGGCGCGCGTCAAGGCGGCCACGGCTCACCTGAAAGGCTTGAAAATCGGCATCATGGGGTGCATCGTGAACGGCCCCGGCGAGATGGCCGATGCCGACTATGGCTATGTGGGAGCCGCGAAGGGCAGGGTCAGCCTGTACAAGAAGAAAGAATGCGTGGAGCGGAACGTCCCGGAGGAAGAGGCCGTGGAGAGGTTGCTCCGGCTGATAAGGGAAAACGGGGACGACCCGGATTACCCGTCATGAATCGCAAAAACATTTTGATTATGGAACAGAAACTGTTTGTCTATAACACGCTCTCCCGCAAGAAAGAGGAGTTCAAGCCCGTCACGCCGGGGCGCGTCGGGATGTACGTCTGCGGCCCCACGGTGTACGGCGACCCGCACCTGGGCCACGCCCGCCCCGCCGTCACGTTCGACGTGCTGTTCCGTTACCTGCGCCACATCGGCTACAAGGTGCGATACGTGCGCAACATCACGGACGTGGGTCATCTGGAACACGATGCCGACGAGGGCGAAGACAAGATAGCCAAGAAGGCGCGGCTGGAACAGCTGGAGCCGATGGAGGTGGCGCAATACTACACGAACCGCTACCACGAGGCCATGCGGATGCTGAACGTGCTGCCCCCTTCCATCGAGCCGCACGCCTCCGGACACATCATAGAACAGATTGAACTGGTCAGGGAAATCCTTGACAACGGATACGCCTACGTAAGCGGCGGGAGCGTGTACTTCGACGTGGAGAAATACGACCGGAAGCATCACTACGGCAGACTCTCCGGGCGCAACCTGGAGGATGTGGTCAACAACTCCCGGGTCTTGGACGGAGTGGGGGAGAAACGCAACCAGGCCGACTTCGCCCTGTGGAAGAGCGCGAAACCCCAACACATCATGCGGTGGCCCAGTCCGTGGGGCGAGGGCTTCCCCGGCTGGCACTGCGAATGCACGGCCATGGGGTGCAAGTATCTGGGCGACCGCTTCGACATCCACGGCGGAGGTATGGACCTGATATTCCCGCACCATGAATGCGAGATAGCGCAGGCCGTGGCCGGACGGGGCGAGGAGATGGTGAATTATTGGATGCACAACAACATGGTGACCATCGACGGGCAGAAGATGGGAAAGAGCCTGGGCAACTTCATCACCCTGGACCAGTTCTTCAACGGAAGCCACAAGATCCTGACGCGGGCTTACGGCCCGATGACTATCCGCTTCTTCATCTTGCAGTCGCACTACCGGGGCACGCTGGATTTCAGCAACGATGCCTTGGAGGCCGGGGAGAAGGGGATGACCCGCCTGATGGAGGGCATGGCCGGACTGGAGAGAATCGTACCGTCCGACGGCAGGGGCGTGGGCATGGAGTATGTGGACGAGCTTCGCCGGAAGTGCTACGACGCGATGAACGACGACTTGAACACGCCGGTCGTCATCAGCCACTTGTTCGATGCCTGCCGCACAGTCAATGCCGCGGCGGACGGGAAAGCCGCGATGAGTGCCGACGTGCGTGCGGCTCTGTCCGAAGTGTTCCATATTTTCGTCTGCGACATCCTCGGCTTGAAAAAAGAGGAGACGGGCGGCGGAAACGGGCGCGAAGAGGCTTTCGGCAAGGTGGTGGACATGCTGTTGGAACGGCGCCGGGCGGCGAAGGCGGCAAAAGACTGGGCCGCCGCCGACAAGATACGCGATGACTTGGCCGCCCTGGGCTTCGAGGTGAAAGACACGAAGGACGGTTTCGCTTGGAAACTGAACAGGTAAAGGACGGGGGAAATCCCGGAGGCTTCCTGCAAACTCCGGGATTTCCCATTGTCCGGCGGCGCGATGTCTCGCGGCCTCCTCCGTGTGTACCCCGGGGTTGTGGGGCGGCGACCGTGCCGTCTTGAGGCAAGGGCAAGCCGCCGGTTTGAAACGAACCCGGTTCCGCATAATCCAACACAGGCACATAATTTTTTAAAAAATCCGTGATAAAAGAATGTCATATCACGGATTTTTGTATTTTTGTATTCCTAAACAAAGTAACTGTATTTGCAATGAAAAAGTTTATAATGTCGGCAGTGGCAACTGCAAGCGCTTTGTGTGCGTGGGGCAGTGTACCGGAGGAAACTCGTCCCGAAGGGCGCGTACGCATCGCGTGGGACAGGAGTTCTTTTCAAGAAATGACTTCCGTGTGGGTAAGCAATGAGCATTATACGGAAACGGAATTGCATTACCCCCGTATCAAGGAACTGTCCGACGGCACGCTTCTCATGTCTTTTATGAACGACAATTATGGGTGGGACGTTTTGGTGCGCCGCAGCGAAGACGGAGGGAAAACGTGGAGCGATGCCCGGATGATCCGGAAACGGTATGACGAATCCTCCTCGGCAGGAAAGGACGAGGTGGTTTTTGTCAATCCTGATTTTATCGAGTTGCAGGACGGACGTATCATGATGGCCTACCAGTGGAGGTATAAAAAGGGGTATAATGATATCCCAAATACCAATATGAACTGCGGCATTGAGATTATGTTTAGCGAGGATATGGGACAGACATTCTCCGCGCCACGCCGAATCTACACCGGTCGTTGCTGGGAGCCCGCTATGTTACAGTTGCCCTCGGGTGAAATACAGATGTATATTACTGACAGCCATGAAACTTTGAAAGGTGTGTCGCAGCCATGTACCATTCTGATACGTTCGCTTGACAACGGTGTTACATGGCAGGGCAAGAAATCGTGTACTTATGCCGACGGGGAAATAGTTTCAAGAACCATTGAGGAACGTTGCACGGCCGATGGAATGCCTACGGGCGTATGGCTTGACGGCAATTACGGCATAGCCGTCCCTCTGGAGGTATGGAGTGGTAAATATAAAATGGACCAGACTCCCGTTGTCGTACGTACGGATGCCGACTCCAACTGGCATTCAGACCAGTCGATCCGTCGTGAGGGCGGTCCGGAGTATCCTCTCAAAAAACAATTGAACAAAGACTTCATAGGCTTCGGACCCTACTCAACCAAACTTCCTACGGGTGAAATGGTGGTACTTTCTAACGGTACCTACAAAAACCGTGAGGGCGTTTGGGTATTCATAGGGAATCAACACGCAGACGATTTCAGGTATGCCACCACGCCATTTACGGGACACTGGGGATCGATAGCGTGTGTGGGTAACAACCGCGTAATCGGGACTGGAACATTCCCTTACGACGAAAATGACGGTCAAAGCCACTTCGGTGTGCGTGTTATGAACGGGCGTTTGAACTATTCCAAGGAGATTGAAAAAGGCGGACTGGATATGATTCCGATGAAACAATTCGACCGTGAAAACAACGGCTGCTGGTTTCTGGGTAAGGAATATGAGGCTTCCTTGTTCGCAGATTTCGGGTATACAGACAGCACGTTCATTTTTGCGTCATGGCTCTTTGACCGCAAACTTGCAGCATTCTCTCCTGAAAATTCCGACGCAGCTTCACTGCTTCTGGCCAGGGAGGTTGCAAAGGACAGGTTTGAAACCTATAAGATTGTCGTTAATGTACAGGGGAAATGGCTTGTTTACAAGGAGGAAACCTCCTCATGGAGACTGGTTGGCAACGGTGAGGTGAAGGGAGAACTTGCGGGTACAATCAATGACGACTCCGACGCGGACACCGGATTTGCCGTGCGTCTCGGTGTAGACTGGAACTTGCTGGGAGGCAGACCGCGTAAGGGGGAAGTCTTGCGTGCCCACCTGCGCCATCACTATAAAGATGAGGCCAAGGAGGGTCCCGTGTTTGCTTTTATAGAGGATGCGGAGGGCGAAAACAGCGATTATCCCACAGAGTGGCTATGCATTGTTTTAAAATAGCCGAAAGGTCATAAAAAGGGAAAATAAAATGAGAAGCGACTTATTTTATATTTCATTGGCGGCGGTCGGACTGGTGGATTCGTCAACCATACGCGCAGGGAATACGGCGGAGAAGAAACCGAATGTCATCATCGTTCTGGCCGACGATTTAGGGTATGCCGAGTTGGGCTGTTATGGCAACACGTTCAACGAAACACCGGTACTGGACAGTCTGGCGAAATGTGGTGTCATGTTCACCAACGCATACGCTTCGGCACCTATTTCGTCCCCGTCCCGTGCCGGTTTGCTTTCAGGGCAGTGTCCATTACGGGCCGGAATCACCGATTACATCAAGCCCGGATCCTCGATAAACCTCAATCCGGCTACTTTCACCGCGTTGCCCGAAATGTTGCGTGGCAACGGTTATCACACCGGAATCATAGGTAAACTTCACCTGTCGGGACATAAGGCGAATGGCGCTCCCATAGAGAGAAAACCGGCTGATTACGGTTTCGAGGAGGCACTCATGGTGGAGGAGACAAGCATAGGCAACGGTTCGTATTTTTATCCTTGGCATCACCTCAAGTCAGTGACCGGTGAAAAGAATGAATTTCTTGTCGACCGTATGAACCATGAGGCGGTTGATTTTATTGAACGTAACAGCAGACGGCCGTTCTTCCTTCTTCTGAGTCACTACGCCGTGCATAATATGTTGCATGGCGAGCCGGAACGGGTGGATTATTTTCGGAGCAAACCCGAATGTAGCCATAGCGCGCCTTCAAAAGGAAATCCGGAGAACGACCCATATAAGAAGTGGCCTGCGGATTATATGGCAAAACCACACAATCCGCATCTTGCCGCGCAACTCAAAGTGATTGATGAGGGTGTCGGAATGATTGTCAGGAAACTGAAAGAATTGGGAATTGACGAAAATACACTTGTAATTTTCACAAGCGACAACGGCGGGCCTGTCAGCGTGACCGACAACGGCCCGCTACGGGGCGGCAAAGGCTCGCTCTACGAAGGCGGTACGCGCGAACCGCTGATTATTTATCAGCCGGGACGGATTTGTGGTGGAAGAATATCGGAATTGCCGACGACCAATTGTGATTTTTATCCCACACTTTGCCAGCTGACGGGAACACCCCTGCCCGGGGGGATGGAATTGGACGGCGTGAGCATCGTTGATGAATTGCTCGGAACCGGTGAATGTAACCGCGAGCGTCCACTCTTTTGGTATTACAGGCTGCAGGGGAGAAAAACCGGCGGGCGATGGAGCAGTTCAGTCCGTGCAGGTGATTGGAAGCTGATTGAATTCCACGACAAGGGGACAAGGGAGCTTTACAATCTCCGGGAGGATCCCGGGGAGACACATAACCGGGCAGACGCTGTCCCGGAACTTGCGGACAAGCTCGCAAGGCAACTCGCGGACTGGCGCAAAAGCGCGAAAAGTGATTGACGTTCCCGGCGTAGTCCGAATTTGTCCGGTCTTGATGGGACAGCACCTTGATTTTGAACCTTTCAAAGAACTATCCTGTCTTGCAGTATGTGTTTGAATGAAGAATAATGTTTGATAAAAATTAACGATATTTGTATGGGGAAAAAGGTTTTGTTAGTCTTGTTTGTCCTGACGGAAGCATTTTTTTGTTGCGGATGCTCGGACGAAAAGACTCCGTTTACGTTTGACAAGGAACAGGTGGCAGGAGCCGCGATTCCTGTGACCGTTGAAAATTTGGTCGGTACATGGCGGACTCACCGGATTTACAGCGAATATCATGACCTGACAGTTGGCAGTCCCTCCTTATGTAGCGGCTATATAAGGTTTTCGACAGACAGTGTCGCGTTTTGTCAGAATACTGTGACAAACCTGCCGGAATACAAAGGAACGGTCAACTATGATTCACTGAGCCAGAATGTCATTTTCATGAATATGAGCAACACCCTCGATCCTTCCGACATAATGCCGGAAGTACGGATGGAAGTAACGAAACTGACAGATTCGCAAATGGCGGCAACGTGGATTCATTACGACCCGAACTACATATCGCAGGGTGGGAACGATGAATTGCTCGTGGAATACACTTTCAAAGGCGGGTCTTTGAAGCCCACCCTTTACAAAGATGCTATGACGGCTTCGGATATCGAACCTATGGGCGTTGTGATTCATAGCATCAATCAAAGCCCCGACTCCGTTATTAATAAAGATCCGGACCTTATCGGAGTGAGAGGCTGGGGTGCGAATCTCACTGAAGGAAAGACCAAGAATGTGAATTTCAGGCTGACGTGTTCTGACAAATCATACGTAATCAAAGTAGATTCTCTGTCATTCATCGGTTTCAGAGTCCATAATAACCCGACAGGAGCCTCCGAAGTGGGGTTCTATTCCTCAAATGACGGTACCGTATCCGGCCTCGTGTCCAACAGTAATCAAATCAAACTGGCAACTAACAATGACATGGTCGTTGAGACAATTACCGTACCGTTGACACGCCCGGTGCAAGGTAATGACCTGGTGCTCGCGCTTACTTCGAGAGTCCGTAGCGGTACTTTGTACATCAAGGGGCTTCGTGTGTACGGCACGTTTGTACAGGGTGACAGGTTCTATTATGAATATATTTTTAACAAAGAATAAGTGAGGCAGGTGATATGAAAAGAATAATAGCACTTACATGGATTCTTTTTTCCGCATTAAGTCTGTCGGCGCAGAAGGGACGGACGATTACCGGAGTCATTACCGATGATAATAACGAAACAGTGACAGGAGTCACGGTACTCAATAAGGCAACAAAGAAAGGCGTGATAACCGATCAGAGCGGAAAGTACTTGATTTCCAATGTTTCGGAAGGAGATACGCTTGTGTTCAGTTTCATCGGAATGGAACAGCAGGAAAGGGTCGTGGGCACATCTGCCGTGATTAACGTCCGGCTTCAGTCCGGCGTCATGCTGGATGAAGTCGTGGTGCTTGCTTATGGTGCCAAGGTTTCCAAAACGGACGACGGAGGTTCCAGCAGTGTGCTGAAATTACAAGATATTGAGAAGTCGCCTGTATTATCCGCCACCGAAGCCTTGATGGGGAAAATAGCCGGTGTCAACATCCTTTCCAATTCAGGAGAACCCGGCAGTGGGATGACCTTCGAAATACGCGGACGCTCCACCTTGTCCGGAAGTGGGGAACCCCTGTATGTGATAGACGGGGAACCAATCATAGGGGGAAATTCCTCCATGGCGGGAGGCAATACGGATGCGCTCTCCACCCGTTCAACCCCGAACCCGTTGGCCAATTACAACGTAAATGATTTCGAGAGCATAGAAGTCCTTAAAGATGCCGCAGCGACAGCCATTTACGGCTCCCGCGGTGCCAATGGCGTGGTGTTGATTACCACGAAACAGGGGAAGGCCGGCAAGACGGTAGTCACGTACAGCCACCGTTCGGATTTCAACTGGGTGCCTAAAAAGTTGGATGTGCTCAACACGAGAGACTATCTTTCGTATCTTTACTACGCTGATGCTACAATGGCGGGCATCAGGTCGGATTATCAATGGAAAGACAGGTTCCGCTCTTTGCAGGACGCCTTGGACAGGGCCGCCATATATCCGGATACCAACTGGCAGAATGAGGTCTACGATATGGGGTATTCCCAAGACCATCAGCTGGCAATCTCGGGCGGAGGTGCCAATGGCGACCGTTTCCGAATATCAGGCGGTTATACGGATATGAACACTTTTATCAGGAATGCCAATTACCGCAGAGGGTCTCTGCGTTTCAGATATTCGAGACCTCTGTCCAAAAAAGTGACGCTGGACATTAATTCCTCTTACAACATAGCATGGCAGGACCAGTTGCCCCAATCCTCGAGACAGGGGAGTCTTATGGGTTCCACCGTTCTGGGAGCACTGGCATTTAAGCCGATAAGGACGGCCTATGACGAGGAGGGAGGACTTGATGATGAAGAATCTGGCAATAATCCGGTTTTGTTGCGCGAGCTCGTGGACAACAAGACTGAAAAGACGGTGTTCAATATCAACATGAAAGTCGATTATCAGATTTTTAAAGACCTGACTTTTTCTGTACGGGGAACTTTTGGCCGGACTACGGCGAAACGTGACCAGTATTGGCCCAGAGGCACCTATACGGGAGATACGTACAACGGTCAGGCATACTGGGCCTACCATGTCGTCATGGACTATTTGACGGATTACATGCTGAACTACAGCAAAAAGAAAGGACGACACAGTATCTACGCCACGGCCGCCTATTCATGGCAACAGTCCTATGATCATTCAGCAAACGAGGTCAGCCGGAACTTTCCTAACGACAAGCTGACGTTTCATAATATGCAGAGTGCGCTGAACCCCAGCATAATGACGACAGGGTACACCGATCATGCGCTGGCTTCTTTTATCGGCCGTGCCATCTATTCCTACGACAGACGCTATGTGTTTACGGCGACTGGCCGGTACGACGGATCGAGTCGTCTGGCATCCGGTCATAAGTGGGATTTCTTTCCATCGGCCAGTTTCGCGTGGAATGTCACCAACGAAAAGTTCATGCGGCAGGCAGACAGGATACTTTCCAACTTGAAGTTAAGAGCCAGCTGGGGGATAACCGGCAACGAGAGTGTCGGCGTGGGAGATACCCAGGCTCAATTGGCGTTGGGCAACGTGGTGTTTGGTCAGGAGAATTATAAAGGTTATGTACAGAGTTCGATTGGAAATTCCCATCTGAAGTGGGAGAGGACTGAACAATTCAACGTCGGGCTTGATATCGGATTGTTCAGGAGAAAGTTGGATATCACTGTCGATGCCTATTATAAAACGACGAAAGACCTGCTTCTGCATCGTCCGCTTCCCGGTTCGTCCACCTTTGGCAGCTATATGGTAAACGGCGGAAAAATCCGTAACAGGGGAGTTGACATGGAGATAAGCGGCCGCGTAATCAGCAGAAAGGACATGGACTGGTCATTGAACGGCAACATTTCTTTTTGCGACAACAAGATAATGAGCTTGGGCGAGCATGGTAACGTTTACGGGCCTGATATGATATCACACGGAACCTTCGCATTAAACCAACCTGTGAATGTAGGGATGGTCGGTTCCGAAGTAGGCGCGTTCTACGGGTATCAGACGGCGGGCGTATTCCAGAACTGGGCTGAGGTGAACGCGCATCCTGACAAGTTGACGGCCTTTCCCGGAAAGGTGGTTTTTGTCGACCGGAACGGGGACGGAAAAATCAATGAGAACGACAAGACCGTTATCGGGTCTTCAATGCCTGACTTTACATACGGATTCGGTACGACTTTCAACTATAAGAGTTTGAGTGTTACTGCAGTGTTCGTAGGAAGTGTCGGCAACGACCTGTTAAACCTGAACCTGTGGTCGACGGCGGTACTGAATAAGATTGGCAACAGCAATGTGCTGGCCGACGCATACGAGAACCGTTGGCAAGGATCGGGAACAGGCAATGACATCATCCCGGCTCCGACCTATGAGAGCAGCTATCTGAACCAGAGGTTACCCGATTGGATGGTGGAAGACGCTTCCTATCTCCGTCTTCAGAATTTAACGGTAGCCTATTCGCTGGATATGCCTAAGGGATGGGGAGTGAGAAACGCGAAATTTTTCGTAACGGGCACGAATCTGTTCACGGTCACGGACTATTCAGGTTACGATCCGGCCATCAGTGCTTTTGGCGACAGTGCCCTGAACCAGGGAATTGATTTGGGAACGATTCCCTCGGCACGCACCGTTTCGATAGGCATAGATTTGACTTTCTGATAAATAAAAGTACATACGATTATGAAAAATAAAATAAAGACAGTTGCTTTTGGGCTGACGCTTCTCTTTTTTGGCTTTGTGTCCCGGTCATGTCTGGACGAGGATTTGCCTGCGACAGCCACGTTGGGCGACATTGTAAACGCGGACGATGTCAATATGCTGGCTATGGGAATGTACTCCGCGCTTAACAGTTCGGATGCCTTTAAGGTGTACGGTTTCTTCATGCTGGCATCATCCGGTGACGATTTGTACGGAAATCAGACATACGGATTCGGTGACAGGACATTCAGCGCGGTTCAGACATCCAATATGTGGGAGGCACTGTACAAGACCATCGGGAGAGCCAATACCGTGCTGCAGATGGCTGATAGGGTGGGTGTCACTTCCCCTGACACCGCGGCGTTGAACCGATACCGGGGTGAAGCCTGCTTCGTGCGTGCCTTTTGTTACTATTATTTAGTCCAGATGTTCGGGGCTCTTCCCCTGCGTCTGGATCCCTTTACCGAATACAGCCCGGTTAACGCTCCGCGTGTGGAAGTGGAAAAGGTCTATCGGCAGATTTTCGATGATCTTGCCTTTGCCAACCGGTATTGCCCGTCTGTCAGCACCATGCAGGCTACCGATATCGGCCGTGCGACAAAGGGCGCCGCGCAGGCACTGGCGGCAAGCGCGAGTCTGGTTTTTGCCAACTGGCTCGATCTCAACCATACGACCGATTATGAGACACACGACAAAGATCATTACTATCGTCAGAGCATTCAGTGGTGCGATTCGGTGATTGGTTCGGGGGAATATTCGTTGTTCGATGACTATGCCTATCTTTGGAATGTCGCAAACGAGCCTGCCTTGCACAAAGAGGTGATTTACAGCATTCAGTTTACCATTGACCAGCTCGCCACAGGCGCGGGCTCTTCAGGATCGGAATTTGCTTTCCGATACCTTCCTGCAAATTATCCGAACGGTGTGGGAAGTTTCGAAGCATCAGGCTATTTTACGGTATTCCCCGGTTTCATCAATGATTATTGGACGGATAAGACATACGTGCAACTTGAAAATCGCGAAAATCTGGACTCTTATCCGAGAGACACGGTAGATTACCGTCTTGAAACGTCATTCCTGACACAATGGACAAATAGCGCCGGAAGATATTTGAATGCCTGCCCCTTTCCGCATGCGGAAAATGCAACAGGCAACTTTCGCAGTAACGAACAGAACAGTGTTGCGAAATATATAGACCCCAACAGCAGGGATAAGCGGAATTCCGAGAATGATCTTAATATTTTCCGGCTGTCGGAAATCTATCTGATCCGGGCCGAGGCCGAAGCCGAACTGGGTAATTTGGCGCAAGCGGTAGAAGACCTGAATGTTGTCCGTAAGCGTGCACGCCGGCGCGGGACGGCGGATGATGACTATTATCCGGTTCCCCGTCTGCTGACCGTAGCCGAGGTTAAAAATGCGGGGGATTTCCGGACGGTTCTGCTGAAAGAGCGCGGCCTTGAACTGGTGGGCGAGTGCAAGCGGTGGTTGGATTTGATTCGCATGAAAAGTCCCGACGGTACTGAGACGATGTATGAATACCGGTTCTCCCAGCTGTCCGATCAAAGGAAATATTCACGCATTCCGCCTGCCTATGACAAGGCAACATTTTCGTGGACAAATGCCAGTTATATCAACTGGGATGCCATTAAAAACGTCGTGGAATATACACAGAAACCTAACAGGTTCCTGCTTTTCCCGATACCAGAATCCGAGATGACGAACAATTCCAGCATTGTGCAGAACAATCCGGGATGGTAACATACCTGGAAACAGTAAAGGAACTTTCAGCGGGCTATTTAAATTAAATCATCGAACATTTAATTTTACTGATGTGAGATAAGAATGTTTATTCATTTTAGACATGACTTTATGAAAAAGGTATTATTCTTTTTGACCTTGTGCGCATGGGCTTTGACGAATGTGGGGTGCGAAGATTCCGATGACAAAGGCGGTGAAGTCGTTTATGACACTTCCAAGATAAACTTCACGGGAAGGCTTGATGGCGACCATGACGTATGGGAAGAGGAAAGTGAAATCAGTGTTTTCGCTTTCTGCACACGCGACGGCAATCAAGACACTCCAATGAGCGTTAACAATGACGCAAAGTATATAGTAACCGAAAGCAACCCGATAGCGAAGTTCACTAATTCAACCGAGAGGGATGCTGTGAGCACCGGCCCGAAAGATCAGGATTTGCGCATCTTCGCCTGTTTCCCTTATGCGACAACAAGCGATGCAAAGTCCGTTCCGGTGGAGGTTCCCGCCCGACAATCCTATCCAGAAAAGGTGACGGGTTTTTACACGGCATCCTGTCTACTGCCGACGGCTTCGTCTGATGTGGAATTGGAATTTCATAACATATTCGCTTTCCTGAAATTCAAAATTCCCGGCGACCTGTTTGGCAGTACGGGCAGTTCTGTGGTGAAGGAGATGACACTGAAACCTGTCGTGGAGGGAAATATGCTTGATGCACTGGCAGTGAAAGGCACTTTTGACCTGACGACCGGCACTTTGAACGCCGTGACCGAATCAAGGGAAATCACCGTTGATTTCGGGGAAAACGGACTTACTCTGAGTGAGGATACCACGGCAATACAGTTGTTGGTAAACCCTTTCACAATACCGGAGAGCGGATTTGAGGTGACGGTCTTTGACGATAAAGACGATCAAAAGTCGCAGATTATATTGGATTCGGAAGAAGATAAAGGTCATGCAATCGAAGCGGGAAGCGAATTTTGTGTAGGACTTGACCCGTTTGTGGAACCTGTAGAAGGCGTAACATTCCCTGTAACCTTCCCGTTGGGATTTGAAGATGGCGTTTCTGTTTTCTCGCAAAGCACGCAACCGAGGTGGGAAAAAGAGGGTGTATGGGAATGCCGGGATCAGCCGCAGGCTTTCGCGCAGTGGCACTATGTATCTGACAACGAACCGTTATTGGCATATATGGATAAAGTGAAGGACGATTTGGGAAGTCCTCAAATCGGGAATATCTGGACGGACGATTATTTGGAATTCACTTTGCCGGTGACGGATTTTGCGGCAGGGACTACCGTTCGCCTTAATTTCGAGATATATACGAGGCAGGGACCCGTTTTTTGGAATATCGAGTATGACGACGGAACTGAAACCAAGTGCAATAAGACTATGCAGACAAGTTATGACGGTAAATACCCATGTGAGTGCACTTTTGCCTTGCATCACGGAGACGATGATGAAGAATTTAATATTATCACTCATGATATGAAATTCGAGCATGGAATAAAAAACGGATACCTCAAGTTTCGAATCAAGTGTGCCGATGGAACTGTCCAAGCCAGTAAAAAAAAGGTTACTGAAAAACGTACGGAACCGTATAGTAACTCAAAAAATGGTGCCCCGTTCTACTTCAGGAAAGAGGGGTCGGAAATGAAAGCCATTACTATCTCTATTGTTTCTACCGAATGAGAAAGGGAACCAAAGTGGATATATGACTTGAAACCTCTTGACATTGCGGTTGCTTCCCATGTTGGGAAAACCCGATTCCAAAAGGTTTGAAACAGAAGATATACGGATAATCGTGAATAAAACAATAACAGTCGGCTTACATGGCTTCATGGTTGCAATCCGTTCCAAACAAAACAACAGGCATTATGCAAATAATCATTTATAAAAAATGAAGAATACAAGGAAAATTGGGAAGGTCTGCCTGACGGCACTCTTCCTCGGTATGTTGGGCTGCAACGACTCAGACGATATCATGGACGGTGAATGGGCTTCAGGGGCAGACTTGTCCCTGACTCCTATCGGACAATTGAATCAGGGGGTGGATGAAATCAATTCGCACGCCGATGTAACCAACCGGTCGTCGGTCAAGATGAATTACCGTACCCGTATCAACCTCTATCCGAACATTACGGGTGGAGAATTCCCTAATTATGCACGGCTGAAGCGGCTCGCCGACGGATCGTGGATACTTTTCACCCACGAGAGCGATGCTTCCCATTCGGTCGGCTGGGATGTTCACTACACAACATCTCCGGACTTGAAAAAATGGACTTACCGTGGTATGTTGTTCGAGAGGTATCTGTTCAATACATCCTACAATCCGGCCAACAAACGTGTATTCTCGAATGCAAATGCCATTGTGCTTTCTGATGGTGAACTTCTGGTTTTCGCGTCTTACAGGGACAACCTCGCATACAAGGATTTCAAATACAGAAACAATTCGGGAATTATCCTCGTGCGCAGTACGGATAACGGCAAGACATGGAGCCGACCTCAGGAAATCTATCATGGTACGAATTGGGAACCGCATATGCTCGAGTTACCTTCAGGGGAACTCCAGTGTTACTTTACGGAGAGCCGTCCATGGATTACGGATAATCATTCGGGAACATCGATGATCGTATCAACGGATAAAGGCAGGACTTGGACTCCCGGCCTCAACAAGGAGCCCTATCGTGTCATACGTCAAAATTGGTACGATCAGGATATGGACACGACTTTGTATACTGACCAGATGCCGGTAGTCATCCGCCTCAACAACAGCGACAAGCTGGTGGCTGTATTGGAATCGGCCGTAAGTTGTATCAATGAAGAAACTGTTTACAACATATCAATAGCTTACTCTGACGACAACGGGCAGTGGAGACACCTTGAAGAGGAAGAGACAGGGCCGGATGATCGTCAAGACAACATATTCGAGCCAAGTTCGGCAGCGCCTTTCATCGTGCAGTTTCCATCGGGCGAAACTCTGGTATCTTACGGACATCAAAAGCTGTTGATGCGCATTGGTGATGCTGAAGCCCGTAATTTCGGGGAACCCATGGTCTCCCTTCAAGGGACGGGCTATTGGGGCTGTATGGAGTTGAACGGTAGCCACGAAGTGGTGGCCGCAATGCGTAACAGTAATAATCCGGACGGAAAAGTTTCTGTCGAGATGGCCTGCTTCGAGCTCAATCACCGTATTTCGGCAACCCGGCGCAACGTCGTAGTCGATGGTGACAACGAGGAGTGGGAGAAAACCGATGATGCTCTGTTTGTCGGCGAAAAGTCACAGGCGCAGGCGACGCTCCGCTGCTCTTGCGACGACAGCAATGTCTATTTCCTTGTGGAGGTAATGGATGAACAGATTTCGGAAGACGACTATGTGAATATTCTGCTGTCACCTGCCAATGAAGGCAATGAACTGACATCCGCCGCACGTTGTATCTCCGTGTCGAAAGACGGGCTGAAAGGTACGGGCATCTATGATGGTGGTGCCTGGCAACAGACGGGCATGGACGACATTGTGGTGAAGACTGCCTGTGACGGTACATCTTCGAACGATGCCGACAAAGACAATGGTTACCTGATTGAGGTTGCCGTGCCGAGAACCCGGCTCAATCTTGCATCGGGGGAAATTCTCGTGAATTTCGTGTTGAACGACAGTCAGGGGGGGGAAGATGCCATCAGCCTCATGTCGTCGCATGACACGTCGAAGTGGATACCAATCATCGGACTGTAACAGAAGGCAAGAAAACTTGGGTTCCAACGGTAATTTTTATAGGACTGATTGACTGTAGTTTAAACTTTTTCTCCTTAAGGAAATCATAAATGGACACAGGCGAGATTATTCTTTTAAATTTTTCAAGAAAATTACAAAATAAATGATGAGTTAGTTGATTGAATTATAAAATTTGATAACAAAAGAGTCAAGTGTGGGGATTCGTGTGGCAGGAAATGTCATGTACTGTTCCGCCGGAAAGATAGGTGAAATTCCCGTTCACTTGTGCTCGCCCTGAGGCAGGCAGATAAAGGGTTCGGCTGTCTGTTTTGCGGTAATATGAAAGAATGGAGAGAACCCATTGAAATTCTTAACGGATTGTTAAAATGAGAAAGTTTGTATTATTGGCTCTCAGTGTGTTGGGAGTTATGTCTCTTCAGGCGCAAACGTCGGAAGTCAAGGTCTGGGAGGGTGTGCTGGAATTACCGACATATCTGCGTGACGCACCGGAAAAGGCACCCGTTTTCGAGCGTGACTGGTCTTACCAGCGGGCACGTCGCTCGGTCTACCCCTACCTGCTCGACGATAACATGACGCGTAACAAGAAGACGGTGGGCTACAAAGCTCTCTATCTGGAAAATGAATACGTTGAGCTGTGCATCTTGCCGGAGATAGGCGGACGGCTGTTCTATGCCATTGACAAGACCAACGGCTATGACATCTTTTATCACCAGCATGTTGTCAAGCCGGCGAATGTCGGCATGACGGGAGCTTGGATTTCTGGCGGTGTCGAGTGGAATGTCTTCCATCATCACCGTGCCACATCGAACATCCCGTGTGATTACCGCATCATCGAAAACAAGGATGGCAGCAAGACTGTCTGGGTCGGCGAGACCGAGCTTCGCCACCGTATGTCGTGGGCCATCGGCATCACACTCCATCCGGGCAAGTCCTACATCGAAATCAACGGACGACTGGTCAATGCGACCGAGAATGACAATTCGATGCTCTATTGGTCGAACGTTTCGACTCACGTGGATGAAAACTACCAAATCATATTCCCCCCAAGTACAGAGTTCGTGACTTTCCATTGTAAGAACTGGTTTGCGCATTGGCCCGTTACCCACGAACCGTTCAATAGCATTGACGAATATGCCAACGGAATAGATGCTTCTTGGTGGAAGAATCACTTCTTGTCCAACTCGATGTTCGTTTATGACCTCAAAGAGGACTTCATTGCAGGATACGACCACGGTCGCAAAGCCGGCACGATGCTGACAGGCAACCACAACATCGTCAAGGGCGGCAAATTCTGGCTCTGGGGACCTAATTCGGAATGGGACACCCGCATCCTGACCGACAGCGACGGTCACTATTGCGAGCTGATGGTGGGGGCTTACTCGGACAATCAGCCTGATTATAACTGGAGTGCCCCCTACGAGGTGAAGGAATTCACTCACTATTGGTATGGACTGCGGGACATCGGCGGTGTGAAGACCGGTAACCGGAAGGCAGCCTTGAACCTCGATTTGGTGGCTCCGGGCAAGGCTCTGGTCGGTGTCAATGCCACGGAAAAACTTCCGGATATGACCGTTACTCTTACGGCAGGAGATCGAACACTCTTCACACGCCGGGCGAATCTCGCACCCGATGCACCGGTAGTGGAGACCGTCTCCATTGACAAGACAATCAAACCTGCCGACCTGCGGCTCTCGCTTTCCGATGCCACGGGAAAAGAACTATTGTCCTACTCGCCCGTAGAGCATGACCCGAACAAACCATTGCCTGAGATTGTGAAACGCCCTCTGCGGCCTGAACAGATAGAGAATACCGAGGAGTGTTACCTTGTCGGTATGCGTAACCTGCAATTCCATAATCCGTTTATCGACCCCACGGATTATTTTGAGGAAGTCCTGCGTCGTGATCCCGGTGACATACGGGCCAATACACAGATGGGTGTCCTGTGGCGTCAGCGCGGTGACTACGAGAAAGCCGCCCGCTACCTGCGCACGGCAATCAGACGCCAAACGAAGGACTACACACGTCCGAAGGATTGTGAAGCGATGTACAATCTTGGACTGGTGCTCAAACAGGAGGGGCAGGTCGAAGCCGCGATGGACACGCTCTACAGAGCCGTTTGGAACTATAACTACAATTCGGCCGGAAATTTCCAACTGGCACAGCTCTATGTCATGCAGGGTAATATCCCGATGGCACTTGACCGGCTTGACGAGGCCGTCACCTACAACGGCAATAACTTCAGTGCCTTGAATCTGAAGGCCACCATCCTACGTACACAAGGTGATGCGGCAGGTGCTTCGGCCTGCGTGAAACGTGTTCTGGAGGCTGACCCTTTGAATGCTTATGCCATTTATGAACAACAACTGCTTGGCGAGGGCAACTATTTCGAAACACTGATGCGCGACGAACCCGAATCGTACCTCGAACTGGCTCTTGCCTACTTACACAACGGATTCCTGGAAACGGCAGTGGACTTACTTAAACAGATAGACAGTCGCAAGGCTTATCCCACCGTCAAGATGTGGTTGGGTTATCTGACCGGTAAGGTCGGTGACA
This sequence comes from uncultured Paraprevotella sp., assembly GCA_964523985.1. GTDB lineage: Bacteria > Bacteroidota > Bacteroidia > Bacteroidales > Bacteroidaceae > Paraprevotella. The sequence goes on along the minus strand of CAZGBV010000005.1, from coordinate 4,760 downwards.
ATGCCGGGGAGAAAAAATATTTCACGGAGGCACTGGCAATGCCGACCGACTATTGCAACCCGTCACGGCTGGAAACGGTCACCGTGCTGGACAGAGCCAAGAAACTCTGCCCGCAAAGCTACAAACCCTACTACTATATGGGTAACCTTTACTACAACAAACAGCCTGACCGCGCAATGGAGGAGTGGAGGCAGTGCATCGACAAGGAACCCTCGTTCGCCATGGCTTGGCGCAATCTCGGATGGGCGCACTGGTTGCACACGAAAAACTACGATGAAGCGGTGAAATGCTACCGTAAGGCTATTGAACTGGCTCCAGAGGAAGCTCTCTTTCTTGAGGAGATTGATCAGGTTTACGAAGCCAACGGTGAGGATGTGCAAGTTCGTTATGACTTGTTGAAGAGCCACCATGATGTCTGCACGAAACGTTACTCTCCATTGGCAGGAGAAGTTACGGCGGGCATCTTCGTCGGGGATTACGATTATGTACTCAAACTACTGAAAGAGTGCTACTTCCCGACGCGTGAAGGGGTTGCAAACTTTCACGATGTTTATGTTGATGCCCTGTTGCTGGCTGGGGAGGAAAAATTCACTGGGGGGCAGAGGAAAGAGGCCATTGGACTTTTCGAAAGTGCCTTTGATTATCCTGAGAACCATCAGGTATTCCTTGTCGACAAACGCACACCCCGTGATGCCCAAATTTATTGGTTTATCGGTAACGCTTACGAGCGGATGGGCAACCAGTCCAAAGCCATGCAGAACTACAGGAAAGCGGTTGCGGTGAACGTCAAGAATACCGACTATCGCTACTGGCAAGGACTCGCGCTCGAAAAATTAGGCAGAAAGGACGATGCCAAGGCCATGTTCGAATCACTTGTTGAAGCCGGAAAGGCCGGCGTTGTCGAGGACTACGTGAACTTTTACGGTGCAGAAGGCACCACCGGCAAGACTGTGGCAACCATCAACACCAAAGCCTACTATACACAGGGACTCGGCCAGCTGGGACTCGGGAACAGAGACGAAGCCCGAGAATGTTTCGAAAAATCCGTGAAACTGAAACCCGACAACCTGTGGGCCTCGGTAATGCTTCGGGATTTGAATTGAAAAGGCGTTTCGTACCCGTATTTAATAAGTAGATGCAACAGAGGTCTTCCGCCGGCATTGCCGGTTACTACGTACACAAGGTGAGAGAATTTATGTCATCCCAAGCCGGAAACATAATTTTACGATGTGAATTAATAAATCTGTGTTGGTCAGGCAGAACGGGTTCAACTTATCAACACAGGCTGTAAATTATAGAACCCGCATGATATAAACGACTGAAAAATGAATATTCAACAAACATTTGCATACGGTGGTTTATGGGTCGCAGCCATGGCCGGTACCAGCCAGCAAGCCACTGCCCAAAAGCGACCTAATATGATTGTCATTCTCGCCGATGATTGCAGCTGGCATGACATCGGCTGTTATGGTTCGGTCAATAATCATACACCGAATATCGACTCACTGGCTCGCACAGGGATGCGCTTCACTAACGCATGGAATTCAGTATCGACGAGCGTACCCACACGTCACTGCCTGTATACGGGAATGTATCCGATTCACAATGGAGGTCATTATAATTTGAGTGCCATTCGTGAGGGTGTCGAAACCATGCCTGTACGTCTTTCACGACTCGGTTACAGGGTCGGTCTTGCCGGAAAATGGCATATACACCCGAAATCCGCTTTTCCATTCGAACGGGTTCCGGGATTTGCAGTGAATTGTGTGACAAAGAACCCTTCACACACGATGGATGGTGTCGAGGAGTTTGTTTCCCGGAATTCCGACGAACCGTTTTGTCTGGTTGTAGCTTCGGTGAATCCCCACATGCCATGGACTGGCGGACATCCCGAAAACTATAATCTCCAGAAGTTGGTTCTGCCTCCCCATTTCGTTGATACGCCGGAGACACGCAAGTGTTATGCGACTTATTTGGCTGAGATAGATTTGCTGGATCAGGAAGTCGGGGATGTTGTACGTGTGTTGAAGGAACGTAACTTGTTGGAGAATACGCTGATAGTGTTTCTCTCGGAACAGGGGACGCAGTTCACGGGTGCCAAATGGACTAATTGGAGTGCCGGAGTACATGCGGCGATGATAGCCAGCTGGCCGGGACATATCCGGGCGGGGAGCACAACCAATGCCATCGTACAGTACGAAGACATCCTGCCGACATTTGTGGCATTGGCTGGAGGAACTCCAGATAAAGAGATGGACGGACGCAGTATAGTTCCGATTTTCGAAGGGCGCAGCGACCATCACCGCGAATACGCTTTTCATCTCCACAATAACTATCCGTCGGGTCCCCCTTATCCCATCCGTGCGGTGAGTGACGGTCGTTACCGACTGATATGGAATCTTGCACCGGAACGGCGTATGGTAGCAAATAATATGGAAAAAGCCGTGTGGCTCAAAGCCTGGAAGGCATCCGATGAACCTCATGCCAGTTTTATAGTGAAGAGATGGTATCACCGGCCGGAATTCGAACTTTACGATACGGCAGAAGATCCGTGGGAGATGACCAACCTTGCCGGTAAGGAGGGGTATTCTTCTATACAGAAACGTCTCTTCAAGGCACTGAAAAAGTGGATGAAGACACAGCATGATGCAGGAATCGAAGCTGATACGAAAAAGAATCAGCCTATGAAATAGAAGAGATAGAAATACGTCACTTACATATAAATACAAAACTTATGAGACAAATTTGTGGTTGGATTGCACTTTTTTCAGTCATTTTCCTGACATCGTCTTGTAGAGGGAGACCAGACGTAGAGTGTCATTCTTTCGGACGTTTGTCCACAGGCGAGGAAGTCACCTTATACCATTTGACCAGCGGTTCCGGAGCTTATATGGATGTGATTGATTACGGTTGCCGTGTGGTGCGGATTGGTGTACCCGATCGCAAAGGTGTGATTGCCGATATTGTACCGGGATACGATAACATCCGCGACTTTGAGACCGGGAGCGAACGTTTTTTCGGAGCTCTAATCGGTCGTTACGGCAACCGCATCGCCAACGCATCGTTCCGGCTTGACGGAGATACCGTGCGGCTGACTGCCAACGAACGTCTGGCCGGATGTCCGGGACACCTGCACGGTGGTGACAAGGGCTTCGACCGAGTGATGTGGCAGTCCGAACCGCTCGTGGAAAGAAACCGCGTGGGTGTGCGTTTTACACGTCTCAGCCCAGACGGCGAAGAGGGATATCCCGGCAACCTCTCCTGCACGGTCACCTATTGGTTCACGAAGAATAACGTCTGGCGGGTCGAATATACGGCCACGACCGACAGACCTACCATTGTGAACCTTTCGAACCACACCTATTTCAACCTCAAGGGCGTGGGCGACGGTGGTTATGTGATGGATCATGAAATGCAAGTCGAGGCTGACCGTTATCTGCCGAATGATGCACGCTACGTGCCGATAGGGCCGTCGGAGTCTGTGGAAGGTACACCTTTCGACCTGCGGGAATTCCACCGCGTGGATTATGCCATTGACATTCCCAATGAACACTTACGTACCATGCAGGGGTTTTCAGTCTGCTGGGCTTTGCGTAACCAAACGGGTAAGCTGGCGTATGCGGCATCCTTGTGGGAACCCCGAAGTGGGCGTGGAATAGAACTTTGGACTACGGAACCCGGACTGCTGACCTACACCGGACGGCTCTTTTCTCCGAAGGTTGTGGGCAAGGATGGTCGGGCTGTGGAAAAATTTGGCGGCATGTTGCTCGAAACACTCCATTATCCCGATTCACCGAACCATCCTGAATACCCGTCGACCGTGCTTCGGCCGGATGAAACTTACCGTTCAATCACAGAGTTCCGGTTTTATACCAAATAGCAGACTCCCGGGTAGGTTTTAGAATCATTGTTTTTCTTTGCAATAATTCAGCCACAGACCCGGGAGAAAAGAAATAATGCTTTAATAAAGACGTGAAGTAGGCAGATAAAGGGTTCTGCCCGTCTGCATTAGGACTGCATAATTGATGGAATCCAACGTTAATGAATTATCCGACTTTGTCTATATTTTAAATGAACTATAATAAGGAAATTGAATACAGTTAAGCAAAATTTAGCATAATCATATAAGTATTCGTGATAGGGAAGTTCGTCGGGGCTGACTGCTCAGCCCCGACGGATATGGTGTTCCCTCCACAGATAACTATTTAGGGTTTCGCGGACTTGAATCCAACGAATAAGGTTTCCTTTGTGTGACGACAGCGAAAGCTTGCCTTACGAACTTGTCGGCGACCGCCATCTTGCCGAGCTTGTCATCAGACCGCGAACGGTCGGAATGTGCCTTGTATTCGGTATCGTATTGAAGTGACGAGAATGCCGCCACATAAAGCTAACGTGAGTTCGATATAAGGTTAGAAGCATACAAGTTGGTTGTCCTTAACGAAGGAGACATCAATGGCAGGTTTCTTCTCAAAGAAACAGTATGCCGCGATAGCCGACAACGCGTTGGCAATGAAATTGTTGAAAGAGCGATGTCGGGTGTGCTCTATCTGTGCAATATTCTTCAGCTCGTCGTTGACTGTCTCAATCAGGGCCCGTTTCCTGAGCAGGATTTTGTCAGCCATGCTCATCAATGAATTTCTCATGCTGTTTTTAACCTTAGTGACGAGCTGTATCCCGTCAAGGAAAAGGTTCTCAAACAAGGCCCGGCCGATGTATCCCTTGTCCGCACATGGTTTCCCCTTGACGTTCTCCAGGAATTT
>CAZGBV010000004.1:0-43241 GCA_964523985.1 uncultured Paraprevotella sp. | reverse complement strand
TTCCGGATGACGTGACAAAACACTTTTTTTGACGTGCCGCCGCGATTCGAATCTCGGCACTTTCCGGGAAAAACCGCCCGCGAACGGGGCGACAGTCTGCCGGGAACGGTCTTTTTACATCTCTTTGCTGTGCCGCCTTTGTAAGGATTTTGCCGACAGATTGTCATGCGGGACAGCATTTCCGCTTGCGTGCCCCGTCGCGACAGGCGCACGGTGCGCCTCTCCGCCCGGCACGGTGCAAGCCGAATCCCGCTTCCGGCTTACAATCTGATTTCCCGAAACCGCGCGAAAACCGGTTTCTTCCGTCCGTCTCCTCCTTGGGGCGGAAAAACGCGGAAATAGAGGGGGTCGGAATGACATTTCGACAATCTGTCATTTCCTCCGTTCAGGAAAAAACTGCCTGTTTCGGGTGGTTACGTCCTGCGTTCTCTTGAACGACTTCCGTCCGGCGACATGACTTCTTCTTCAAGGAGCGAAACCCGGCATTCCCGGGCAGGCCTCCGGCCGTGGCGGGCAAGAGTGTCCCCAAATCACGAATGGTCGGGAAGTTCCTGAAAGTAATAATACCACCAATACGTGTTCCCGTACATGCTTCGGCACCGGTTCGAGCGTTCCGTCGCATCGGGATATCGCATGCCGTAGTGGAGGAAGTCGTACAGGTTCGTCTCTATCGCACTGTTTTCATACATGACGGCCGGGGTCGTATGCAAGCGGTCGTAAAGGACGAGGGCTTCCTTGTAATGTTGCGGAAGGCTGTCGTTCACTCCATGGCAGAGCGGCAGCGTGGCGGCGAAAGCGTCGAGGTTCTTGTCCAGCAGGTAGGCGCAAAGCAGGTAGTCCTTTGCCGCGGGCGTGGCCGAAAGCCGTTGCGACAGGAGTTCGAGGAACCGGGTGTTGTCCTTGACGTTTTCCCCGGGCTTCCCTCCCAGGTGCCCGTACAATGCCTTCACCCAGTCGTGGGCGTAAGTCGTGTCGGACAGGCTCGGCAAGAGCCATTGGCTGCCGCCGTATTGGGGATATTCGAAGAGCTTCTCGCCCAGAAGCCCCTCGCGGCTCAGCGCGAACGCCCTCATGGCCGCCAGGCTCCGGTCTGCCCGCAATGACTTGACCCCCACCTGCAAGGCGAGCGAGTCACGCCCCTCCGCGACATACCTCTCCGCCCTGAGCCGGTAGTGGTACACGTCGTTCGTGTCGGCCAGACTGCTTACCATGCAGAACAACAGGGCGAGCCACAGGAAGTTAGCCCACAGGAATGACGCCGCGCCCTGTTTCCCGTTTTTGCGGTCGGGGAAATGCAAGGCCGTCCACGTCACGATGGCATACAGGAAGATGCAGACCGTGAGCCATATCCAGTTGGTGGACAGCTGCACTTCCCATCCCTTCAGGGGGACGATGGACGTGAGCAAGCCCAACACGACGCACGAGGGGAAATAATAGAGCGCGTGGAAGCGCAACGGATATGCGAGCATCCGGCGGTAAACTCCACGCAACATCAGCAACAGGAGGGTAATGACGACCGTTCCCCACACGGGAGAATATGCGGTCTGCCCTTTCGACAGCAAGTGTTGCGCGGTGGCCAGCAAGTCTGCCTGCATCATGAACAGGTAGAGCACGCAGAACAAGGAAAAAAAAGAACCGCACGTCCATGAAACCACGCGCGCGATTCTTTTATATGCCGGCTCGTACATCCTGTTTCCTTTCGTTAGTCCTTACCTGCCTCCTTCGCTTTCGTCTTCCTTCACCCGGCGGAGCACCATGGCCGAGCGTGCGGGTAGATAGAGCTTGAGCCATCCCTTTCCGTCACGGGCCAGGAGGGGGTCGAAGTTGGTCAGGTGGCGGAGGCCGTCGTCGTTCAGGCCGTTTCCGCCGAACGCCGTGGCATCGGTGTCCAAAACCACTTCGTAAGTTCCCTGGGGTGTCATGAAACCATAGTCCGTGAACGAGCGGTTACAGTTGAAGTTGAACACGAACACGAGGTCGTTGCGGCTGTACGCCAGCACTTGGTCGCCGTCGTTGTGCCAGATTTCCGTGACGGTGGATTTCTGGATGTTCTTCGCCTTGCCGATGATGTCGATCATCGCCTTGTCGAAGTCTCCCAGGTAATGATAGCACAAGGCCTTGTTGTCCACGAGGTTCCACTGCCTCCGTGCGTATTTGTAGCTCCATCCGTTCCCCTCGCGCGGGAAATCAATCCATTCCGGGTGTCCGAACTCGTTGCCCATGAAGTTCAGGTAGCCGCCGTTGATGGTGGAGGCCGTGAGCAGGCGTATCATCTTGTGCAAGGCGATGCCGCGTTCCGCCACGTAGTTTTCGTCGCCCTTCTTGAAGTGCCAGTACATGTCGGCATCTACCAGACGGAAGATGATTGTCTTGTCGCCCACCAATGCCTGGTCGTGGCTTTCGCAGTAAGAGATGGTCTTCTCGTCGGCCCGCCGGTTCGTCACTTCCCAGAACATGCTGCTTGGCTTCCAGTCCTCGTCCCTTTTCTCCTTGATGGTCTTTATCCAGTAGTCCGGGATGTTCATGGCCATGCGGTAGTCGAAGCCGTAACCGCCGCTCCTGAACGGGGCCGCTAACCCCGGCATCCCGCTCACCTCCTCCGCTATGGTGACCGCCTTCGGGTTCACTTCGTGTATCAGCGCGTTGGCCAGCGTCAGGTAGCAGATGGCGTCGTCGTCCTCATGACCGTTGAAGTAGTCCCCGTAATCGCAGAACGACTCGCCTAACCCGTGGCTGTAATAGAGCATGGACGTGACGCCGTCGAAGCGGAAGCCGTCGAAATGGTACTCGTCCAACCAGAACTTGCAGTTGGACAGCAGGAAGTGCAGCACCTCGTTTTTCCCGTAGTCGAAGCACAGGCTGTCCCACGCCGGGTGTTCGCGCCGTCCGCCCGGATAGAAATACTGGCAGGGGTCTCCGGCAAAGTTGCCCAATCCTTCCACCTCGTTCTTCACGGCGTGGGAGTGCACGATGTCCATGATTACGGCGATGCCCATCCCGTGCGCCTCGTCGATGAGGCGTTTCAGCTCCTCCGGCGTGCCGAAGCGGCTGGAAGCGGCGAAGAAGCTCGACACGTGATAGCCGAAACTCCCGTAGTAGGGATGTTCCTGTATGGCCATGATTTGTATGCAGTTGTACCCGTCTGCCGCGACGCGGGGCAGCACGTTCTCGCGGAATTCGTCGTAGGTTCCCACTTTCTCGGCATCCTGCGCCATGCCGATGTGGCATTCATAAATCAGCAGGGGGGACGTGTTGGGGCGGAACGTCTTCTTCTTCCACGCGTAAGGCTTTTCGGGCATCCATACCTGAGCGCTGAAAATCTTGGTCTGTTCGTCTTGCACCACGCGGCGGCACCACGCCGGGATGCGCTCGCCACATCCGCCTTCCCAGTGTATCTTCAGCTTGTAGAGGTCGCCGTGCCTGAGTGCGGCGGGGCGCAGCCTGATTTCCCAGTTTCCGGTGTCCCTGACCCTTTTCAGCCGGTATTTCGGCGATTCCTCCCAATGGTTGAAGTCGCCTATCAGGTAGATTTCGGTGGCGTGCGGGGCCCATTCGCGGAACACCCATCCCGTGGCCGTGCGGTGCAGGCCGAAGTACAAGTATCCCGACGCAAAGTCCGACAGCGTGCATTTCCCGTTTTGCGTGAGCTCGGCAACCTTGCTTTCGGCGTGTCGGTGGCGGCCCGTGATGGCCGCCTCGTAGTCTTTCAGCCAAGGGTCGTTCCTGACGATGTCCAAGCTGTTCGCGATTGGCTTTGCCTTTGGTCTTGCCATGACGAGAGTGAAATGAGGGCGTTAATCCTGTTGTTGCTTCCCGTCGTCCGGCACCGGGATTTTGAAGATTGCCTTCTTCAGCGCCACGGGGGTCACGCCCGGCGCGTGCGCGTCTTGCGGGAGGAACAAGGCGAACATGCCTTTCTTCACGGCGAAGAAGCTCTCGGCGCGTCCCTCGTGGTGAGACACGTCTTTTGCCTCGTTGTAAGGCGCGGGTTGCACGTCCGTCAGGGGGGAATATCCCATGACCTCATCGCCCGAGACGGGTATCTGTATGTCAATCATCTTCTTGTGCGATTCGAGGACGACATCCTCCATGTTCTTCGGGCGCACGGTGCGCACGTTCACGAAATGGTTTTCCGCTCCCAATTCGTAGCGTCCTTCTTCCAAGGCTTGCAAGTCGTGGCCGTCCAGGAAACTGATGACCGGCTCCAGCGACGGGAGCATTCCGGCATAATCTTTCAAGTGTGTCAAAACGTCGATAATCATAATGTCAGGTATTTAGTTCTGTTCGTGCAAATATAATCGTTTATCCGAATACTTCAATCGTTTTCCAACAGTTTTTTGTGCCTCCTTATCACTTTCAGCAGTTCCTCGTGCACTTTCCCGTTCGTGGCCAGCACTTCCCGCTCGCCGGGGCCGTCCGCGTTGCCGTCGAAGTCGGTCATGCGTCCGCCGGCCTGTCTCAGGATGAGGTAGGCCGCCGCGATGTCCCACGGCCCCAGGAACGCCTCGACGAACGCCTCGAAACGTCCGGCCGCCACGTAGCATATTTCCGCCGCCGCGGAGCCCGACATGCGCATCCCGCTCACGCGGCCGTAAAGGTCGCGCATCAGCGGCAGGGCGAAAGGGGCGTAGCGTGCCGCGTCGCAGGGGAGTTCCGGCATGACGAAGGATTGGTCGAGCACGTCTTGGTCGCTGACGTGTATCTCCCTGCCGTTCAGGTAAGCCTTGCCGCCCTTACGGGCCTGGAAAAGTTCCTCGCGGCAGCATTCGTACACCACGCCCAGCAATGTTTCCCCGCGGCCGCGCAGGGCGATGCTCACGCAATACGGCGCGCTGTCGTGGATGTAATTGTTCGTCCCGTCCAGCGGGTCCACCACCCAACAGTACTCCTTCCCGCCGGGCGAGCCGGTTCCCTCTTCGGCGATGAAGCCGGCCTGGGGGAGCAGTTCGCCCAACCTCTTCACGATGCGTCTCTCCGACTCCTTGTCCACGTAGGACACGTAGTCGTGCGCCGCCTTTTGCTCCACGCGCCCGCGGTCGAAAGAGAGCCGTTCCTTCCTCATGAACTCGCCGGTCTGCCTGGCCAGTTTCCCGACTTCCCGGGACAGGAAATCCAAGTCCATCCGCGCGTCCCTCCTATTTCACCAGCACCCCGCGCCTGTATTCCCCCTTCTGGACCACGTTCCCGTTCTTGTCCTTCATCACGAAGGGGCCGTCTTTCTCGTTGTCCTTGAAATTCCCCTCGAAACGCGTCCCGTTCCCGTCTTCCAGGATGCCGGGGCCGTTTTTCTCGCCGTTCCTGAACGAGCCTTTGAACTTCGAGCCGTCCGTCATGCGCAGGATGCCTTCCCCGTCCATCTGCCCGTCTTTCCATTCGCCCTCGTAGGTGTCGCCGTTGCTCCACACGTATTTCCCCTGCCCGTCGCGCTTGTTGGCTTTCCACGTGCCAGTATATGAGGCGCCGTTGTGCCACGTGAACGAGCCGTCTCCGTCCTGGTAGCCGTTTTTGAAGCGCCCCACGTACTTGTTTCCGTTGGCGAAGGTGAAGATGCCCTCGCCGGTGCGTTCGCCTTCCACGTAATCGCCCTCGTATCGGTCGCCGTTGTGGAAGTTGTACACTCCTTTCCCGTGCTGCACGTCGTTCACCCATTCCCCGGTGTACTTGTCCCCGTCGGCGTAGTTGAACGTGCCCTTGCCGTTGCGCTGGTTGTCTTTCCACATGCCGTCGTACCACGATCCGTCGTTCCAGTCGAATACGCCCTTGCCGTTTTTCTGGTCGTTGCTCCATTCTCCCCGGTAGGATGCCCCGTTGGCGTATTTGTATTCCCCGTAACCTTCGCGCTTGTCGGCTTCCCAGTTGCCTTCATACACGTCCCCGTTGTAATATGACATGGTGCCTTCCCCTTGTTGGAAGTCGCGGTACCACAGGCCTTCGTATTTGTTGTTGTTCATGAAGTAGTATATGCCGTGCCCGTGTTGCTGGTCTTGGAACCATTCGCCTTCGTATTTTTCTCCGTCCGGGAACTTGTACACGCCGTAGCCCTGTCGTTTCCCCTTCACGTATTCGCCCTCGTAAGAGTCCCCGTTTTTGAAACGGGTGAAGCCTTTTCCGTAAGGTTTGCCCTTGAACAGTTCCCCTTGGTATTCCGCGCCGTCCTTGAAAGTGTAAATCCCTATCTTGATTTCCTGGGCGCGGCCTTGCGCGAAAGGCCATAGCAGAACCATGCCGAGGAGCTTGTGTTTTAATCCCATTGCCGTATCGTCTTTTTTAGAATGCGTTATCGTTCGCCTCCGTATTTCAGGAATTCCTCGGCCGCCCCGAGGTCGGTCGGCGTGTCGATGCCGATGGTTTCCACTTCGCTGATGCCCACCTTGATAGCGTAGCCGTTTTCCAACCACCGCAGTTGTTCCAGCGACTCGGCCAGTTCCAGTGGCGAGGGCGGAAGCGAGGCGAGTTCCGCCAGCACGTCGGCCTTGTAGGCGTACAGCCCGACATGCTTGTAGTAAACATGGCCTTCCAACCACTCCGCCTTGTCCCTGCCGCGTTGGAAGGGGATGACGGAACGGCTGAAATAAAGGGCTTGCATCCGGTTGTTGACCACCACTTTGGGCGAGTCGGCGTTTTCCAGAGCGGACTGGCCGTCAACCGGCGTGAAAGGCCGCGCCAAGGTGGCGATTTCCGTCCGCGGGTCGTCGAAACAAGCCTTCACGGCTTCTATCTGCCGCGGCTGGATGAAAGGTTCGTCGCCTTGGATGTTGACCACCACGTCGTAAGGCTTCCCCTGCCGCACGTAAGCCTCATGGCAACGGTCGGTGCCGCTCTTATGGTCTGCGCGGGTCATGACGGCCTTTCCGCCGAACCCTTCCACCGCCTTGAGGATGCGTTCGTCGTCGGTGGCCACGAGAATGTCGTCCAGCACGCCCGCCGCTTGCTCGTACACCCTCTGTATGACAGGCTTGCCGCCCAGCATGGCCAAAGGCTTTCCCGGAAACCTCGTGGAGGCATATCGCGCCGGAATAATCCCGATGTAATTCATTCTTCAGCTGTTTGTTAATATGGTATGCCTTACAAAAGTACAAAAAGATTTTGTACGGGAGGGTAAAACTTACTATTTTTGTGGATAAAAGCGACGGATGAAGAAGTGTTTCATAGGATTGGGAAGCAACGACGACACGCCGACCCGGCTTTTGGCGGCGCAGTCCGATTTGTGCGCGGCATTCCCCGGCATCGCGTTCAGCCGCCTGGCGCGGACTGCCCCCGCGGTTCCGGGAACGTCCCGGATGTTTTACAACCGGGTGGCCTGCCTTTCTACCTCGCTCGCGGCATCGCAAGTGCGCGAATGCCTGAAAAAGATAGAACGCGCGCACGGGCGCACGGCGGACGACAAAGCACGCGGCATCGTGAAAATAGACATTGACTTGTTGCGCTACGACGGGGAAGTGCTCAAACCGGACGACTGGCAGCGCGACGACGTGCGCAGGGGCGTGGCGGAACTGGCCTCTTCATGAGGGACGGGGAGCCGGCGCATGTTTCAAACCATAAAAAAGCGAAAAACGTATGAGGACAAGACTTTCGACCATGTTGCTTCTGGCGTGCGGGGCGTGGGGCGCGGCGCACGCCGGTACCGACGAGGGGCGTTACGTCGAAGTGACCGGCACTTCCGAGGTGGAAATCGTGCCGGACGAGATACATTACATCATCGAAATAAGGGAATACTTCGCCGAAGAGTTCGACGGGAAATCCGAGGAGGAGGATTACCGCACGAAAGTCTCCCTGTCCCGGATAGAGGAGGACTTGCGGAACACGCTCCGTGAAGTCGGCATTCCGGACGAGGCGGTGCGCACGCAGGAAGTCGGCAATTATTGGCGCAAGAGCGGGCAGGAATTCCTCATCTCCAAGCAGTTCGACCTCACGCTGACCGACTTCAAGCAGATAGACCGGATTGTCCGGCTCGTGGACACCAAAGGCATCCATACGATGCGTGTCAGCGAGCTGAAAAACAAAGATATGCAACTATATCACCGGAAGGGGAGGATAGCCGCCTTGACGGCCGCCCGGGAGAAGGCCGCCTATTTGGTGGAGGCGTTGGGCAAGAAGCTCGGAGGCGTGGAGCGCATCATCGAAGGCGAAGGCGGAGGTGTCCCTCCCTTCTTCGCGGCACAAAGCAACGTGAGTTCTTCCGACGCGGCTTCCTACGAAGGCTTCCGCACGATTAAGAACCATTATTCCGTGTCGGTGCGTTTCGGAATTCTGGACGAATGAGAGAAGCCGTTCCGGATCAAGCGTGTCTCTTCCCTCCCTCCGTGGATGTCGCGGATTATGTCCGCAAGGCCGTCTGCATCGGCATATTAATCTTACGGGCGAAATCCCATGCCATTATTCCCGCCGCGACCGAAACATTGAGGGAATGCTTGGTTCCGAACTGAGGTATTTCTATACATCCCTCGCATAAATCCACGACTTCCTGCTGCACGCCTTTTACTTCGTTTCCCAACACGATGGCGTATCTTTTGCCTTTGTCCGGCCGGAAGTCTTGCAACATGACGCTGCCCTCCGCTTGTTCCGCCGCCCAAATTTCATAGTTTTCGGCTTTAAGGCTGTTCACGGCATCTCGTGCGCTTTCATAATAAATCCATTCCACCGCATCCTCCGCCCCCAATGCCGTCTTGTGAATTTCCACATGCGGGGGAGTGGCCGTAATCCCGCACAAATACAGACGTTCTACCCTGAAAGCGTCAGACGAACGGAATACCGACCCCACGTTGTATAAGCTTCGCACATTATCCAACACCACCACCAAGGGGAGCTTTTCAGCTTTCCTGAATTCTTCGGCGGAGAGTCTGTGCATTTCCGCGATTTCGAGTTTTCTCATTGCGTCCTAAGATTATGTTCACAAAGATACATAAAAAACGTGATTTTTATGCCCGGTAAAAAAGGAAGTCAAGCGTGGCTGTCTTTGCGGGTGAGCTTGTCGGCGTTCTTTGGTGGTGCCTTTCTGCCACGAACAGTGGGAGTCGGCGAAACGGACGATGGTTCCTTTCAGAGCCTTCGTCATGTTCCGTGCGCACATGAAAAATGACGAAAGTGCCAAGGGAGGTGGCTTATTTTGCGGACTCATACGGCTCATGGCAAAAAGGAGCCATTGAAAACGCGAATAAACCCATACGGCAGTACGTGTCCATAAGGAACTGATTTCAACGACATGGATAACGCTTTCCAGGAAAAGGTACAGGCCAGAATGAGCGCAAGGCCAAGGGAAAAGCTGAAAATCCCGGCACCGAAACACGAGTTCTTCAAACATTTCCCGTAATTTTGCACTTGCCGGACGACTTTGCGGTTCCGTCGGGACACGCATTTCGGCATTCGTCGTCCGTGGTTTCCTTTCCCTTCGGGTCGCCGTGCCCGATTGTCCTCATGGTGCAAGATTGTGGATAAAAAGTCAAAAAGGAAAATGTTTCGGCCATTTCTTGCAGTCTATAAGACAAAAAACATAAGCGGGAAGCCGCGCAAACATCTTATATTTGCATTTTGAAAAGAAAAACTTAATATCATGGAACATTCATATTATTTGGCAGTGGATTTGGGCGCGACGAGCGGACGCACGGTGTTGGCGGACTACGACGGCAAGAAAGTGGAGTTGCGCGAGTTGACGCGGTTCAAGAACAACATCATCCCCATGGGCGGGCATCTGTTCTGGGACTTGCCCGCGCTTTACTTCGAGATACTGTGCGCCTTGCGCAAGGTGGGCGAGGAGCGCATCCCGTTGAAGTCCATCGGCATCGACACGTGGGGGTGCGACGTGGCCTGCTTCGCGGCGGACGGCACGCTGACGGGTCTGCCTTACTGCTACCGCGACCCCCATACGGAGCACGCCATGGAGAAATTCTTCGGCCGGATGGCCGCGGAAAAGGTGTACGGCCTCACGGGAATCCAGTTCATGCCTTTCAACACCTTGTTCCAGCTGGACACGGTGCGCGGGGCGGGAAGCGCGGCCTTGTCCGCGGCGGACAAGATATTGTTCATCCCCGACGCGCTGGCTTACCTGCTGACGGGGGAGGCCGTGACGGAGTACACCGTGGCCTCGACGTCGCAGATGCTCAACCCGCGGACGGGAGACCTGGATCCGGAGTTGCTGGATGCCCTCAGCCTGCCGCGCGGCAAGTTCGGGCGGCTTGTGCAGCCGGGAGCCATGGTGGGAAGGCTTTCCGCCGAAGTGCGGCAGTTCACGGGTTGCGCCGACATCCCCGTAGTGGCCGTGGCAGGTCACGACACCGCCTCCGCCGTGGCGGCCGTGCCCTCGCCGGATTCCGCTTTCGCTTACCTGAGTTGCGGCACGTGGTCGCTCTTGGGGATAGAGAGCCCCGATCCGATTATTACCGCCGACAGCTTCCGCCACAACTTCACGAACGAGGGCGGGCTTGACGGCACCACGCGTTTTCTCAAGAACATCTGCGGGTTGTGGCTGCTGGAACGTTGCCGCGGGGAGTTCGACTTCCGTCCGGAAAACGTGAACGAGCTGAACGCCACTTGCGAGAAGTCGGCCTACGACGGGCTGATAGACCCCGACTGGGAAGGATTCGCCCATCCCGCGTCGATGACACGCGCCATACGCGACTACCTGGAGCGCACGGGACAACCCATCCCCGCCACGACGGCGGACTATTGCCGTTGTATCTTCCGCAGCCTCGCGTTGCGCTACCGTCAGGTGATATGGCTGTTGCAGTCGATGGCTCCTTTCGCCATCGAGCGGCTGCACGTCATCGGCGGCGGCTCCAAGAACCGCTTCCTGATGCAATACGCGGCCGATGCCACGGGGTTGCCCGTCGTGGCCGGCCCGACGGAGGGCACGGCACTGGGCAACGCGCTCGTGCAGATACGTTCGGCCAACGGGGGATGGGGTCTGCCCGACATGCGCCGTGTCTCGGCCGCTTCGGTGGAGACGGTGACTTACGAGCCGCACCGTTCCTCCGTGTGGGACGAGGCCTACGCCCGTTTCCTCGACATTCAGGAGAAGGCCGCGAAGAATTAACCGACAACCGTTTTATTCACATATTAAATAAGGTAGTATATGAAAGACACTTTGATTCAGAAATCTTACGAGCTTGCCCGCGAGCGTTACGCCGCCTTGGGCATCGACACGGACAAGGCTCTGGAGACCTTGCAACACATTCCGCTCTCGTTGCATTGCTGGCAGGCCGACGACGTGACCGGCTTCGAGTCGGGCGGCGCACTGACCGGCGGCATACAAGCCACAGGGAACTATCCCGGCAAGGCGCGCGACATCGACGAGTTGCGTGCCGACATCCTCAAGGCGGCCTCGCTCATCCCCGGGAAGCACCGCCTGAACCTGCATGAGATTTACGGCGAGTTCGGGGGCGAGTTCGTGGATCGTGACCAAGTGGAACCGCGCCACTTCGAGGGCTGGATGCAATGGGCGAAAGAGAACGGCATGAAGCTGGATTTCAATTCCACATCCTTCTCGCATCCCAAATCGGGCGACCTAACCCTGTCCAACCCCGACGACGGCATACGCGGCTTCTGGGTGGAACACACCAAGCATTGCCGCGCGATAGCCGAGGAGATGGGACGGCGGCAAGGAGACGCCTGCATCATGAACTTGTGGGTGCACGACGGGAGCAAGGACATCACGGTGAACCGGATGAAGTACCGCGAGCTGTTGAAGGCCTCGCTCGACGACATCTTCGCCACGGAATACGCCCACATGAAGGACTGCGTGGAGAGCAAGGTGTTCGGCATCGGGCTTGAGAGTTACACCGTGGGGTCGAACGACTTCTACATCGGCTATGCCGCGAGCCACGGGAAGATAGTCACCTTGGACACCGGGCATTTCCATCCCACGGAAAGCGTGGCCGACAAAGTATCGGCACTGTTGCTCTTCGTGCCGGAGCTGATGCTGCACGTGAGCCGCCCCGTGCGTTGGGATTCCGACCACGTCACCATCATGAACGACGATACGATGGATTTGTGCAAGGAAATCGTCCGTTGCGACGCCTTGAATCGCGTGCACATCGGGCTGGATTACTTTGACGCGTCCATCAACCGCATCGGTGCTTACGTCATCGGTAGCCGCGCCACGCAGAAATGTCTGCTTCAGGCTTTGCTCGAGCCGCTGGACACGCTCCGCCGCTACGAGGCCGCCGGGCAGGGATTCGAGCGTCTGGCTCTGTTGGAGGAAGGAAAGTCGTTGCCATGGAACGCCGTGTGGGACATGTTCTGCCTGAAGAACGGCGTACCGGTGGGCGAGGACTTCATCACGGTGGTGGAAGACTACGAGAAGAACGTGCTCTCCAAACGCAACTGAGAGAGCGGCATCTCCGCCGGTATTCCCATCCGCCGCGGACGGCTTCACAGGCAATTTCCCGTCGACACGTGTCCTTGAACGGGGCGACGGGGAATCCTCGGCGGATGCGCGGTCGGTCGTCCCGGTTGCGGTCGCCTTTCCGGGCGTGCTGTGTCAGGGATATGTCATCTTCCCCGTGAGGCAGGGAGAAAGGGGATGGGTCATGTCGTGGGTCGCGACGTGGCAAGGTGCGGGGAGGATTGACATCCGTCCGGCGGGAGCGCGACAATGAACGAAACGTAAAATCAACTGTATGGAAACAATATTGAACGGTCGTCCGGGATTGGCGGACGAAATCGGGAAAGTGGCCGAGGTGGCCGGATACCTGTGGCAGAAAGGCTGGGCCGAGAGGAACGGCGGGAACATCACCGTCAACGTGACGGAATACGCGGACGACGCGATGTGTGCCCTGCCGGCCTTGTGCGAACCGAAGCCCATCGGCACCGTGTTGCCTCACTTGAAAGGCTGTTACTTTTTTTGCAAGGGGACGCAGAAGCGCATGCGCGACTTGGCGCGCCGCCCGATGGAGAACGGGTCGGTCATCCGCATCTGCGACGACTGCGCCAGCTACGTCATCATAGCCGACCGTGCGGTAATGCCCACGAGCGAGCTCCCCTCTCACTTGAGCGTGCACAACGAACTGATAAAGAACGGGTCGCCCTACAAGGCATCCCTGCACACTCACCCCATAGAACTGGTGGCGATGACGCACGACCGCAAATTCTTGGAGAAGGACGTGGCCACGCGCCTTCTGTGGAGCATGATACCGGAAACGAAGGCTTTCTGCCCGAGGGGCTTGGGCATCATTCCCTACACTCTGCCGGGAAGCGTGGAACTGGCGGAAGCCACCATACGCGAGCTGTCCGACTACGACGTGGTGATGTGGGAGAAGCATGGCGTGTTCGCCGTGGACACGGATGTCATGTCAGCCTTCGACCAAGTGGACGTGCTCAACAAGTCGGCGCTGATTTATATCGCCGGAAAGAACATGGGCTTCGAGCCGGAGGGCATGAGCGACGCGCAGATGCGCGAGATGTCCGCGGCCTTCAACCTGCCCAAGTAAAGGAACATGTCAAAGTCGACGAAAGGGAAACGATGAAAAGATTTGCATTCAAGATGTTCCTCAAGCCGGGCTTCGAGGAGGAATATGCGCGCCGCCACGCGGCTTTGTGGCCCGAACTGAAGAAGCAGATTTCGGATGCCGGCGTGCGCAATTATTCGATTTACTGGGACAAGGATACGAACGTCCTCTTCGGCTATCAGGAGATAGAGGGCGAAACGTCTTCGCAGGACATGGGAGCCGACGAGATTACGAAGAAATGGTGGGATTACATGGCCGACATCATGGAAGTGAACGCAGACAATTCTCCCGTGACCATTCCGGTCAAGGAGGTGTTCCATCTGGATTGATGCCGACGAGGCGCAAGGCGCGATGAAAGTGAGAATGCCGTATGGGGATGTACGAAGTCCCGATACGGCATTTTCCGGTTCGAGGGCAGGGCGGAAGCCGCGATGCCCCCGGGAACGGTGCGGACGCGGCCCGGCAAGGCGGAATCGGAAAAACTTCGTGTTTCGCTTGTCCCTGCACCCGCCTTTCCTTATCTTTGCAAATCCAAGGCGCAGAGGAATGAAAGAAGAAATGATAACAGTCAGCGGCGCACGGTTGCGCGAGGCGGCGGGGCAAGGGCCGGGCGAGTTCCTGCAAGTGTTCATCGACCGTTACAGGGAGGCCGTCGGAGGGGAGCTGAACGCCGGCAACATGGGGATGCTCAACGGGGAACAAATTTCGTTGCTCGCTTACGCCACGTTCCGCGAGGAAGTTCTGGAAGGAGGTTTTATCCAACTGATACACAACGGTTACGGGCCGTTCATCTTCGACAATCCCTTTGCGAAAGCCATGCGGCTGATGGGAGCTCATGATTTCTCCGTTTTGGTGTACAAGGGGAAAAGGTTGTATGACAAGTATAAGGAGGAGCTGACACGGGAATGCACGGACGAGGAGTTCATGGCCTTGTTCGAGGCGCACCCCGGGTTCGATGGTTTGGACGACAAGTTCGTGGAAATGGAGGAAAAGGTGACGGCCGCGTTGGCTTTTTATGTGGACGGACATATCGGACTGTTTGCCAAGGTGGTGGAAGAGTGAGAAAATATGGCGGGGAAGAACGAAAGGAACAAATCGGTAAATATCAGGAACAAGCGGGCTTCGTTCGATTTCTTGACGTTGGAAAGATATACGGCCGGCATCGTGCTGACCGGCACGGAAATCAAATCCATCCGGGCGGGCAAGGCCGGACTGGCGGACACCTTCTGCTTCATCCACGACGGCGAGGTGTGGGTGAAGAACATGTACGTGGCCGAGTATTCGTGCGGCACATACAACAATCACGCGGTGCGGCGCGACAGGAAGCTCCTGCTCAACCGCAAGGAAATCCGGAAATTGCAACAGAACTTGAAAAATCCTGGGCTCACGCTGGTGCCCACCCTGCTGTTCATCGACGAGAACGGGCGGGCGAAGCTCGTCGTGCACTTGTGCCGGGGCAAGAAAGAATACGACAAACGGCAGACGTTGAAAGAAAAGGAAGACCGGCGCGAGATGAGCCGACAGGTGAAAAAATATTAGGACGCGGAGCCTTATGAGGTTGGAAGAGGCCGTCAAGGAGAGGATATTGGTTCTGGACGGTGCCATGGGGACAATGATTCAGCGTTGCGGCCTGACGGAAGCTGACTTCCGGGGGGAGCGTTTCAAGGACGTGCCGGGGCTGATGGCTGGGAACAACGACTTGTTGTGCCTGACGCGTCCCGACATCGTCCGCGAAATCCACCGGAAGTATCTCGCGGCCGGGGCGGACATTATCGAGACGAACACGTTCAGTTCGCAACGGGTGTCGATGGCGGATTACCACGTGGAGGACTATTGTCGCGAAATCAATCTGGCGGCCTGCAAGATAGCCCGGGAACTTGCCGACGGGTTCACGGCCCGCAATCCCGGGAAACCGCGTTTCGTGGCCGGCTCGGTGGGTCCGACCAACAAGACTTGTTCGATGAGTCCCGACGTGGACAATCCGGCTTTCCGCGCCGTGACTTTCGACGAGCTGGCATCGGCCTACCAAGAACAGATGGAAGCCTTGATTGAAGGAGGTGTGGATGCCTTGCTCGTGGAAACCATTTTCGACACGCTGAATGCCAAGGCCGCCATCTACGCGGCGGAGGATGCCATGCGGCAGGCCGGACGCAAGGTGCCGCTCATGTTGTCGGTCACGGTGTCGGACAAGAGCGGGCGCACACTTTCCGGCCAGACACCGGAGGCGTTCATGGTTTCCGTATCACATGCCGAAATCTTCTCTCTGGGGCTGAATTGTTCCTTCGGGGCGCACGACATGATACCTTTCCTGCGTGACTTGGCTCACGTCTCGCCTTATTACATATCAGTCTATCCGAACGCGGGACTGCCGGACAGTTCGGGCGCGTATGACCAAACTCCCGACCGTATGGCGGAGGAGATGAAACATTTCGTGGACGAAGGGTGGGTGAACATCATCGGGGGCTGTTGCGGGACGACGGACGAACACGTGGCTCGTTTCCCGGCCTTGGCGGCTGCGGGGCATCCGCACGTGCCGGCACGCAAGGCCGACACCCTGTGCCTGAGTGGCTTGGAGAAGATTGAACTGACACCGGAAGTAAGGTTCGTCAACGTGGGAGAGCGTTGCAACGTGGCCGGGTCGCGCAAATTCCTGCGGCTGATTAAGGAGAAGAACTACGAGGGGGCATTGGAAATCGCGCGGAAACAGGTGGAGGACGGGGCGTTGGCCATCGATGTCAATATGGACGACGGGCTTCTCGATGCCCGGCGGGAGATGGTGACGTTCTTGAACCTGCTGGCTTGCGAGCCGGAAATCTCCCGCGTGCCGGTCATGATAGATTCCTCGGAATGGGACGTAATCACGGCGGGGCTGAAATGTGTGCAGGGCAAGGGCATCGTCAATTCCATCTCGTTGAAGGAAGGGGAGGAAGTGTTCCTTTCCCGAGCCCGGGAGGTGAAGCGTCTCGGGGCGGCTCTCGTCGTGATGGCTTTCGACGAGAAAGGACAGGCCGACACCTTCGGGCGCAAAACGGAAGTATGCACGCGCGCATACCGTTTGCTTGTGGACAAGGCGGGCTTCAATCCTCACGACATCATTTTCGACCCTAATGTGTTGGCCATAGCCACTGGAATGGAAGAGCATGACGGCTATGCCGCCGACTTCATCCGTGCCGCGGGATGGATTCGCCGCAACCTCCCGGGGGCGCACGTGAGCGGCGGAGTGAGCAACCTCTCGTTCTCTTTCCGGGGAAACAACTACGTCCGCGAAGCCATGCACGCCGTGTTCCTTTACCATGCGTGCCGCGAGGGAATGGACATGGCTATCCTAAACCCCGCCGCGGCAGTGGCATACGATGACATCCCGCCCGACATCCTTGGGGTCGTGGAAGACGCGGTGCTCAACCGCAGGCCTGGTGCGGCGGAACGGCTGGCGGAACTGGCCGGACGGCTGAAAGAAAAGGCCGGGGTGGGGGAGAGCGGGACGGCCGCAAGGGAGGACTGGCGCGGAGGCGGCGTGGAGGAGCGTTTGCAACATGCCTTGGTGAAGGGGGTGGATACTTACCTGCGGGAGGATTTGGAGGAAGCCGCACAGTCTTACCCTCATGCCGCGGACATCATCGAGGGGCCGCTCATGAAGGGGATGAACACGGTGGGCGAATTGTTCGGTGCCGGCAAGATGTTCCTGCCGCAGGTGGTGAGGACTGCACGGACGATGAAGAAAGCCGTGGGCATGTTGCAACCCCGCATCGAGGCGGAAAAGGAAGCAGGGACGGTGCGCGCGGGACTGGCTCTGGTGGCCACGGTGAAGGGCGACGTGCACGACATCGGAAAGAACATCGCGTCGGCGGTAATGGCCTGCAACAACTATGAAATAGTGGACTTGGGGGTCATGACACCGGCGGAAGAGATTGTGGCGAAAGCCGAGGAACTGCACCCCGACATCATCGGGCTAAGCGGACTGATTACGCCGAGCCTGGAAGAAATGGTGCATGTGGTGGAAGAACTGAAGCGAGCCGGCCTGTCTGTCCCGGTCATGATAGGCGGTGCCGCGACCAGCCCTCTGCATACGGCGTTGAAGATAGCCCCTGCTTACGACGGCCCCGTATTCTGGGTGAAGGACGCGTCGCGGAACGTGCCGGAGGCGGCGCGTTTCCTGAATCCTGACACGCGCGACGAGGCTTTCCGCAACTTGCGCGAGGAACAGGAACGCCTGCGGGAACGTGCCGGGGCGCGGCGCACGGAGACCGTGCCGATAGAGGAGGCTCGGCGGAACAGGCTGAACTTGTTTTAATTTTAAACGCGTTCCCGTGCGGACATGAGACGCTATGCTTCTTACGTTTTCGATTTCGACTACACCTTGGCGGATTCCTCGCGGGGCATAGTGGCGTGTTTCCGCCACGTGCTCGACAGGCATGGACACGCCGGGGTGACGGACACGGACATCAAACGTACCATAGGGAAAACCTTGGAGGAGTCTTTTTCCGAGTTGACGGGGATTGTCGAAGCCGGGACGTTGGCAGACTACAAGCGCGAATACGTGAAGGCCGCCGACGTGTACATGACCGTCGGCACCGTCCTCTTCCCGGAGACGGCGGAGGTGTTGCAGACCTTGCGGAACCGGGACGCAGTGGTGGGCATCGTGTCCATCAAATACCGTTACCGCATCCTTGACTTGCTCGAAAAGACGGGACACGCCGGGCTGGCGGACTTCATCGTGGGCGGAGAGGATGTGAAGGCGGCAAAGCCTAATCCCGAGGGTCTGCTTTCGGCGGTCGCACGCGCTTCCAAGGACGGGGTTCGCGAAGTGCTGTATGTGGGGGATAGTGTGGTGGATGCCCTGACGGCGCAGGCCGCCGGGACGGATTTTGCCGGCGTGCTGCACGGCGTGACCACGCGCGGGGAACTGGAGGCTTATCCCCACGTGGCTATCGTGGACGACCTGCGGGGCATCTTGTCTGCCGGGGACTGACGCTTCCCCTGCGCCACGGGAAGCCTTTCCGCCTTGAACGCTTGCGTTCCGTTGCTTGCAAGCATGCACGCGTATGCTCCGTGGCTTCCCAAATCCGCGCCTTGCCTGTCGGCTCCGCATATTGTTAATATAATCAAACCGTGTCTCATTTTCTTTCGCTTAATCTTGGATTTCTCCGGTTGAATCCCGTTATTTGCGTAAGGATAAGAAAGTAAATGACCATAAAATGCGAATCAAATCGTTGGAATTACAATCGGAAAGAAATCGGAAAAGATTGATTGAGATTGTGTACAAGGCAAAAGCAGGGCACATCGGGGGCGATTTGTCGTGCCTCAACGTGCTTACGGCACTTTATTTTGACGTGATGCGTGTCTGGCCGGACAAGCCGAAGGAAAAGGAAAGAGACCGTTTCGTGTTGAGCAAAGGGCATTGCGTGGAAGCCTTGTATGTCACTCTTGAGTCGAAAGGCTTCATCTCCCGCGAGATAACCGACACCTTGGGCAAGTTCGGCTCTGTCTTGTCCGGCCATCCCACGATAGACGTGCCGGGCATAGAAGTGAACACGGGGGCTTTGGGACATGGCTTGCCCATAGGCGTGGGAATGGCAATCGCCGCCAAAATGGACAAGGCGGATTACAAGACGTATGTCTTGATGGGAGATGGCGAGCAAGGGGAAGGCTCGATATACGAGGCCGCCATGGCGGCAAACCAATACGAACTGGACAACTTGGTGGCCGTTATCGACCGCAACCGCTTGCAGATAAGCGGCACGACGGAGGAGGTCATGTCGTTGGAGAACATACATGACCGCTGGACGGCTTTCGGCTGGGACGTGGCGGAAATGAATGGGGACGAGATGGGAGACATCGTCAGGGCTTTCCATTCCATTGATTATACGAACAAGAAGCCCCATCTGCTTATTTCCCATACGACAAAAGGAAAAGGGATTTCCTATATGGAGGGCGTGGCGAAATGGCATCATGGCATGCCTACCGACGAGCAATATGCGGCGGCTGTCCGTGAGATATCCGAAAGAATTGGCAAATTAGAAAAAGAAGACAATGGCAAATAACATGACGGCGTGCAGGAAGAGCTTTACGGACACGTTGCTGGAGTTGGCTCGTTTGGACAAAGATATCGTGGCGGTCACGACAGATGCCAGAGGCTCGGTCACCTTGGAGAGCTTCGCGAAAGAACTTCCGGGGCAGTTCGTGGAATGCGGAATAGCCGAACAGGACGCGGTAGGGATATCCGCAGGTCTGGCGCATAGCGGGAAAAAGGTGTTCGTGTGCGGCCCGGCCTGCTTTTACGTGGCGCGAAGCTTGGAACAGGTGAAAGTGGACTTGGCTTACAGCCGGAACAACGTGAAGATTTTGGGAGTGAGCGGCGGCGTGGCCTACGGTGCCTTGGGAGCCACCCACCATAGCTTGCACGACATCGCCGTTTTGAGGACTTTCCCGGGGATGAATATCGTCCTTCCTTGCGATGCCCGTCAGACACGCCGGTTGGTCAAGTTGTTGGTCGATTACCCGGAGCCGGTGTATGTGCGCGTGGGAAGGGCCGCCGTCCCCGACGTGTACGAGAACGACGACTTCGAGTTTGCCATGGGAAAAGCCAACATGTTGTTGGACGGCACGGAACTGACCATCATCGCTGCCGGAGAAACGGTCTATCACGCTTATCAGGCCGGCTTGACGTTGCTGGCGAAAGGCATCAAAGCACGCGTGTTGGATATGTCTTCGTTAAAGCCTGTCGACACGGAAGCCATCAGGAAAGCGGCAGAAGAGACGGGAAGGATTATCACAGTGGAGGAACACAGCCGGTTTGGCGGACTGGGAGGCATCGTGGCGGAGACGCTTTCCGAAAACCCCGTCCCGGTTCGCATCATCGGCATTCCAGATGAAAACGTGGTTCATGGGAACTCTCGTGAAATCTTTGCCCATTACGGTTTGGACAAGGAAGGGATTTGCAAGGCCGCCCTTGAATTCATGAAGAAACATTGAACCAGACAGTATGATTAGCAGGATAATAGCCATAGACCAAAGCACTTCGGCGACAAAAGCCATGCTGTTCTCCGAAGATTGCGAGTTGTTGCGCCGGGTAAACATAGAGCACCGGCAGTTCTATCCGCAGACGGGATGGGTGGAGCACGATGCCGAGGAAATATATGAAAATGCCATAAAGGCGATACGCCGCCTGTTGGAAGAAGAGGAGGCGAACGGCGCGGATGTCGCTTATTCCCTCGCCATCACGAACCAGCGCGAGACGGTGGTCGTTTGGAACAAACAGACCGGAAAGCCTGTCTGCAACGCCGTGGTGTGGCAGTGCCGACGCGGGGAGGCCATTTGCAAGGAACTGAAAGATAAGGGATACGGCGAACTGGTACAGCAAAAGACGGGACTGCTTATCGACCCTTACTTTTCCGCCAGTGGCGCCAAGTGGATTTTGGACAATGTGGAAGGCGCACGCGGGTTGGCGGAGAAAGGCGACCTGCTGATGGGAACCATTGATTCCTGGCTTGTCTGGAAACTGACCGAGGGCAGAAAGCACCTGACCGATTATACGAATGCGTCGCGCACCATGCTTTTTAACATCCATACGCTGGACTGGGACGACGACTTGCTGAAACTTTTCACCATCCCCCGGGGCATGATGCCGGAAGCCTTGCCTTGTGATTCCTCTTTCGGGGAAACGACGGTGGGGGGCTTGTTCAAATCCCCGATACGCATCGCGGGTGTCGTGGGCGATTCACATGGGGCATTGACCGGCCAGATGTGTTTCGAGGCAGGCATGGGCAAGGTGACGTATGGGACGGGGTCGTCTGTCATGGTGAACATCGGGGAAGAGCCCGTTGCGGCTCCCGAAGGGCTGGTCACGTCCGTCGGATTCTCGGCCTTGGGCAAAGTATGTTATGCTTTCGAAGGCAATATCCATTGCACCGGAGCCACCATCAAGTGGCTGGTAGAGAAACTGGAGCTTGCGGACTCGTTCAATCAAATGGAAACCTTGGCGACCTCGGTCAAGGACAACGACGGCGTTTATCTGGTTCCGGCCTTTACCGGGCTGGGTGCTCCGTGGTGGGAACCGGAAGCCAAAGCCGCCATTTGGGGAATGACGCTGAATACGGGGAGGGCGCACGTGTTGCGTGCCGGATTGGAGTCGATTGCTTATCAGGTAAAGGACTTGATAGACATGATGACCCGGCAGGCAGGCATCGAACTGAAAGCTCTTCGCGTTGACGGGGGGCCGACGAAGAACCGGTTCCTCATGCAGTTTCAATCCGACATGCTGCAGGCCGCCATTAACCGTTCGGAGATAGAAGAAGCTTCCGCGTTGGGAGCCGTCGTCATGAATGGCTTCGCCCGCAAGAAGTGGGGCAGTTTCCAAGAAGCCGCAGCCATGCGTACCGTCGACAACCGCATCGTCCCTCGCATGGGGGAAAAGGAGCTTCGGGTTTTGTATGGCGGGTGGCGCGAAGCCGTCAAGAAAGTAACAGGACAAAAATCGTAATGTTTAATACCATTGGAGATGAAAAACAAGAGAAAAATGTGCTTTGGCGTCATCATTGGAACACGCGCTTATTTTAATTCGGAACTGGCAAGGGATGTCCGCAAGCAATTGTTGGCGACGCTGGAAAAAGAAGGCTACGACTATGTCATTCTTCCCGAGGATGCCACGCCCACGGGGAGCAGCAGTATCGAAACAAGGGAAGACGGCTTGAAATGTGCCAAATTGTTCCGCGAAAACCGCGACCGCATAGACGGGATTATCGTTTCGTTGCCCAACTTCGGCTTTGAAATCGGCATTGTCAATGCTATCAGTGTGGCCGAATTGAACGTTCCCGTCATGGTCCAGGCGTGCGATGACGAGAATGACAAAGTTGATTTGGACAGTCGCCGCGACGCGTTCTGCGGAAAGATTTCCGTATGCAACAACTTGTACCAATACGGCATTCCTTTTACCGACACCACGTTGCATACTTATTCCATTTATTCTGATTTGCTGGCGGCAGACATAAACAAGTTCGCTGCCGTCTGCCGTGTGGTCAATGGCCTTCGCCATGCCCGCATCGGACAAATCGGTACTCGTCCTGCCGGCTTCCAGACTGTCCGCGCCAGCGAGAAACTGTTGCAGGCATCGGGCATCACGGTCATTCCTGCAGACCTTTCCGAAATCTTGGCCGTTGCCGATAAGATTGGAAGCGACGATGAAACGTTACGAGAAAAATTGGAGGAAATCAGGAAATATGCCGTCGTTCCCGGACAATACGACGACAAGCTGGTAGTGCAGGCCAAATTCGGCGTGGCCGTGGAGCAATGGATAGAGGCCAATGAGGTCGACGCCGTGGCCATCCAGTGTTGGGATTCGCTGGAACAGAACTACGGTTGCGCGGCTTGCGTCACCATGAGCATGTTGGGCGAAAAATTAATCCCCGCTGCCTGTGAAGCGGATATTGCCGGTGCCGTTTCCATGTATGCGTTGACATTGGCTTCCGGCCGCCCGTCGGCATTGCTCGACTGGAACAACAACTTTGCCGAAGACCGTGACAAGTGTGTATGCACGCATTGTGGCAACTTCCCCAAGTCGTTCGTGATGGACGATTTGACGTTGGGCACATTGGGCGTGTTGGGCAGGACGTTGGGCAAGACGCACACGTTCGGTGCCGTTTACGGGAAAGCAAGGCAGGGCGATTTCACTTTCTTCCGTATCTCGACAGATGATGCCAAAGGTTGCATCAAGTCCTACGTGGGTAAAGGCGACATGACGGACGATCCTTATGGGATGGACGGTTGCATAGCAGTGACCAAGGTGGACAACCTGCAACGTCTCATGAAGTATATCTGCAAGAATGGGTTCGAACATCATGTGGCCATGTGCCGCGGAAATGTGAAGGACATTCTGGCGGAAGCTGTTGATACTTACCTGAAATGGAACATCCATGTTCACGAATAATACCGGTGACGCGGGGGAAACCGGCAATCGCGGATTTGCAGGGGGCGTTTGAAGGACTCGCGTTCCGGCGTTGAGGAATTCGGATTCATACGTTTGTCCTGCTTTGTGTCATCTTCGGGAACGCCTCGTTTTTCGGTGTTGAAGTTCGTGCCTTTGGGGACGCGTGTTGCTTTATGAGCCCGGTGTTCCTAAAGGCATCTTGTCTTGTCAGCGGGTGCAGGAACACGTGAACGCGGAGTCCGCCGCGTTCACGTCGTGATGGTCTTCGTTCCATATTCCGTTGGGGAACAGGTTATTGACGGCGGTCTTTGCAGTGTGTGCGGCCTGGTTTCCCGGAGGTGTGATGTCAAAGACGTATCTTCTTTTTCACCTTTTTCGACTCGTTTTGCAGACGGTCGAGTGCCGTCACCACATACGTGTATCTCCTGCTTCCGTCCTCGTAGGGGAGTTTGTAGAAAGTGTCCGGTGTAATCGTCACGATGTTCTCTGCGTATTGCAAGTCCACGGGTTCGCTTTCGTCGAAGCGGTAAACCACGTACTGCCGCGCCCGGTTCATCTCGCTCGTCCCGCGCGGCATCCGCCAGAACAGCATGTAGCCGTCCTCCGTCCACATCGCGGTAAGTTTGCGCACTTTCTTCGGTCGCTTGTGGTCTATCCACGGCATCTCGGGTTGCAAGGCCGGGTGACGGTGGTAATACTTCCGTAGCATCGTGCCGTAGTTTCCCTTGTCGTCCACCACGGCCTTGGCATACCATTGGCAACTTCCGTCGATGTTTGGCAACGAGCGTTGCAAAGCCATCTTGCGTTCCATCTGATGTCTGCCCGGCGAAGCGGGGTCGGCCTTGGCCACCGTGCGTTCCACGTCCTGCCCGATGTAGAGGAGCCGGTGCCCTGCATGGCTGCTCCACCAGCGCACCAGCGTTTCGTAGTCGGCCGCGGAATGCCCGATTTCCCAATAAACCTGCGGGATGTTGTAATCCACCCATCCTTTCCTCACCCATTTCAGCACATCGGCGTAGAGGTCGTCGTAGTTTTGTAGCCCGTGCGTGTCGCTCCCATCCGCTGGGTCGCTCCTCAGGTTGCGGTAGATGCCGAAGGGAGACACGCCGAACTTCACCCACGGCTTGACGGCATGGATGCAGTCGTGCAACTGGCGGACGAAAAGGTTCACGTTCTCCCGCCTCCAGTCGTCGCGCCTCATGCCCTTCCCGAAGCGTGCATACGTCCGGTCGTCCAGGATGCGGAGGCCGTTCTCGGGATAAGGATAAAAGTAGTCGTCGATGTGAATGCCGTCCACGTCGTAACGCAAAAGGATGTCGGTCACGATGTTGCAGATGTAGTCCCGGTTCTCCGGGATGCCCGGGTCCATTATCAGTTGCTCGCCGTAGCGGAAATACCGCTCGGGATGTTTCCTGTAATCATGCGTGGCGGCCAGTTCGTTAGTGCCTTTTGTCTTGGCTCGGAAAGGGTTAATCCAGGCATGCAGTTCCATGCCCCGTTCATGGCACCGGGCTACCATCCACTCCAACGGATCCCAGTAAGGAGAAGGCGGCGTGCCCTGCCGTCCGGTCAGGTAACGGCTCCACGGCTCGAAGCTGCTGGCATAAAGAGCGTCGAACTCCGGACGTACCTGAAACAGGATGGCGTTGATGCCGCATTTCCGCAATTCGTCCAGCTGGTAGGTCAGCAAGCGTTGCATTTCCGCCGTGCCCAGCCCCATGAATTGTTGGTTGACGCACTGTATCCACGCGCCGCGGAACTCCCGTTTGGGCGACAATCCTGCCCGGAGCGCGGAGCAGAAAAGCCACGCCCCCAAGAGCAAAAAAGATTTCTTGTTCATCGCACTCGTTATTACCATGCAAAAATACAATAAAAATGCGTCATGCGTTTGACAAACATTGACTAACTTTGCAAGCCCAAGGGCAATTAACGGAAACGACCGATGGACGACTGCATACGAATCAAGGGGGCAAGGGTGAACAACTTGAAGAACATCGACTTGGACATCCCGCGCGACAAGTTGGTTGTCATCACCGGCCTTTCCGGATCGGGAAAGTCGTCGCTGGCTTTCGACACGCTTTATGCCGAGGGGCAGCGGCGCTACGTGGAGAGCCTTTCGGCTTACGCCCGGCAGTTCCTCGGGCGGATGAGCAAGCCGGAATGCGATTACATCGAAGGCATCCCGCCCGCCATCGCTATCGGTCAGAAGGTTATCAGCCGGAATCCCCGTTCCACGGTGGGGACATCTACGGAGATTTACGAATACCTGCGGTTGTTGTATGCCCGCATCGGGCGCACTTTCTCCCCCGTGAGCGGGCAGGAAGTAAAGAAAAACACCACCGACGACGTGGTGAATTGTATGCTCTCCTATTCCAAAGGCACGCGCTTCACCGTGCTCGCACCGTTGCTGGTACGCAAGGGGCGCACCTTGCAGGAGCAACTGGACTGCGGTGTCAAGGAGGGCTTTTCGCGCATCGAGGTGGACGGCGAGGTGGTACGTATGGAGGATTTCATGCGGGAACTGGCCTCGAACCCGTCGATAGGCGAACACCGCACCATCTATCTGCTTGTTGACCGCATGAGTTGCGACGACGGCAAAGACAGCATCTCGCGCCTGACCGATTCCGCCGAGACCGCCTTCTACGAGGGAAACGGGCAATGTATGTTGCGCGTGGCTCCGTCGGGCATCCTGCACACGTTCTCCACGCGCTTCGAGGCGGACGGCATCACGTTCGAGGAGCCGTCGGACAACCTGTTCGCCTTCAACTCGCCCGCCGGTGCCTGCCCCGTATGCGAAGGTTTCGGCCGCGTCATCGGCATTGACGAGAAGCTGGTCGTCCCCAACTCCACCCTCAGCGTGTACGACGATGCCGTGGTCTGCTGGCGCGGCGAGAAGATGGGCGAATGGAAAACGGAGTTCTGCCGCAGGGCGCAGAGGACGGGCTTCCCCGTCTTCGAACCTTACTACAAGCTGACGCGCGGGCAAAAGGAATACCTGTGGCACGGGACTTCTGCCGTCTCGCCAGTGAAAGAGGAAATCTGCATCGACAACTTCTTCAAAATGTTGGAGAAGGAACAGTACAAGATACAAAACCGCGTCATGCTGGCGCGTTACCGGGGCAAGACGACCTGCCCCAAATGCCGCGGCACGCGCCTGCGCCCGGAAGCGGGCTACGTGAAAATCAGCGGGCGGGCAATCTCGGACTTGGTAAACCTGCCCGTCACCGAACTGAAAAAGTTCTTCGACACGCTCACGCTTACCGCGCAGGAGGCGGAGATAGGCAAGCGGCTGCTCGCGGAAATCAACAACCGCATCGACTTCCTGCTCGACGTGGGGCTGGGTTACCTCACCCTGAACCGTCCGAGCAACACGCTTTCGGGAGGAGAAAGCCAACGCATCAACCTTGCCACGTCGCTGGGAAGCAGCCTTGTGGGGTCGCTCTACATCCTGGACGAACCGAGCATCGGGTTGCACAGCCGCGACACGGACAGGCTCATACACGTGTTGCGGCAACTGCAGCGACTGGGCAACACGGTAGTAGTGGTGGAACACGACGAGGAAATCATCCGCGCGGCGGACTACATCATCGACATAGGGCCGCAGGCCGGACGGCTGGGAGGCGAAATCGTGTTTCGCGGCGACTTGCGGCAAATGCTCGCGGAGAAGCCGACGGACACGCGAAGCTACACCGTGGGATACCTGACGGGGCAGGAAACCATCGACGTGCCGGGCAGCACGCGCCCGTGGACGAACTACATCGAGGTGAAGGGCGCGCGTGCCAACAACCTGCGGGGGATAGACGTGCGCTTCCCCCTCAATGTCATGACGGTGGTCACGGGAGTCAGCGGGTCGGGCAAGTCCACCCTCGTGCGCGACATCTTCTACCGCGCCATGAAGCGGCAGTTCGATGAGATAGCCGACCGCCCGGGCGAGTTCCTCGGGCTGGGGGGCGACCTGCGGATGGTGAAGAACATCGAGTTCGTGGACCAAAACCCCATCGGCAAGTCCTCGCGAAGCAACCCCGTCACCTATATCAAAGCCTACGACGAGATACGCAGGCTCTTCGCCGCCCAGCCGCTGGCCTTGCAGATGGGTTTCACGCCCGCCTTCTTTTCCTTCAACACCGAGGGAGGGCGTTGCGAGGAATGCAAGGGGGAAGGGACGGTCACGGTGGAGATGCAGTTCATGGCCGACCTCGTGATGGAATGCGAGTCGTGCCACGGCAAACGCTTCAAGAGAGATTTGCTGGAGGTGAAATTCGAGGGAAAGAGCATTTACGACGTGCTTGACATGACGGTAGACCAAGCCATGGGATTCTTCGACGAACACCGGCAATCCAAAATATCTCAAAAGCTCAAGCCTCTGCAAGACGTGGGGCTGGGCTACGTCAAGCTGGGGCAGTCGTCGAGCACCCTCTCGGGCGGCGAGAACCAGCGTGTGAAACTGGCCTACTATCTCGGTATGGAAAAGGCTGCCCCCACCATTTTCATCTTCGACGAGCCGACCACGGGACTGCATTTCCACGACATCCGGCGGCTGATGGCGGCTTTTGATGCGCTCATCCTGCGCGGCCACACGCTCGTGGTCATCGAACACAACTTGGACGTAGTGAAATGCGCCGACTATGTCATCGACCTCGGCCCGGAGGGAGGCGCACAGGGAGGCAGCGTGGTGGTGTGCGGCACACCGCGCGAGGTGGCGGACTGCCCGGACAGCCATACGGGCCGATACCTGAAAGCGAAGCTCGGAAACCCGGCTTGAAATCCGACAGGTACGAAAAGAAGGATGGATTGGTGGCATATTGCCCGGTAATTGCACCGTCGGTGCCGGAGAACTTGCACGGAAACTTTCCGGGAAAAGGCACTTCCCGTCCCACGGGCTTTCGTCGGGAAAGTTTCCGGATCGGCGTTTCGCGGGCGGGTATGCGCTCCTTTCCGTTCCGGGATGTGGAAATCCATCATTCCCCCCAGCCGGCGCGGTCTAAGTTCCGGTAGCCGATGGCTTCGGCTATGTGGGACGGTTCGATGGTTTCCTTGTCGTCCAAGTCTGCTATCGTGCGGGCCACGCGCAAGATGCGGTCGTAGGCGCGAGCCGAAAGTTGGAGTCGCGTCATGGCGGCGCGCAACATCTCCGTCCCGGTTTCGTCCAGTGCGGCATGTTCGCGCAACAGCTTGGATGTCATCTGGGCGTTGCAGTGTATCCCTTTTTGCCCAGCGTAGCGTTGCTCTTGGACACGGCGGGCGCGTACTACCCGTTCACGGATGGTCGTGCTGCTTTCTCCCGGACTCCGGCGCGACAACTCCTCGAAAGACAACGGCGTGATTTCGATTTGCAGGTCGATGCGGTCGAGCAACGGGCCGGAAATCTTATGCAGGTAACGATGTATCTGGCCCGGAGTGCACACGCAAGCCTTCGTGGGATGGTTGTAATAGCCGCAGGGACAAGGATTCATGGATGCCACGAACATGAACGAGCAGGGATAGGTCACGCTGTACTTGACACGGGAAATATTAATCTGCCGGTCTTCCAGCGGTTGCCGCAGCACCTCGAGCACCGCGCGGGAAAATTCCGGCAGCTCGTCGCAGAACAGCACCCCGTTGTGCGCCAGGCTTACTTCCCCAGGTTGCGGGTTGGTGCCGCCCCCGACCAAGGCGACTTGCGAAATGGTGTGGTGCGGCGCACGGAACGGACGTTGGGCGATGAGCGAGCTTTCCCGCGCGAGGTTTCCCGCTACGGAATGGATTTGCGTCGTTTCCAGGCTCTCGGCCAAAGACAGGGGAGGAAGGATGGAGGGCAGTCGCTTCGCCATCATCGATTTCCCGCTTCCGGGAGGCCCTATCATGATGACATTGTGTCCGCCGGCCGCCGCCACTTCGAGTGCCCTTTTCACGTTTTCCTGGCCCTTCACGTCGGCAAAGTCGAAATCGAACTCGCCCTGCCGGGCATAAAACTCGGCACGTGTGTCTATCTCCGTAGGAACCAGGCCTTCCTCGTCGTTCAGGAAACTGACCACCTCTCCGATGTGGTTCGCCCCGTATACCTTGAGGCGGTTGACCACGGCGGCCTCCCTGACGTTTTGTTTGGGTACGATTAAATGCTTGATTTCCATTTCGCGGGCTTTGATGGCTATCGGCAATGCCCCCTTGACGGGCTGCAGGCTTCCGTCCAGGCTCAGCTCGCCGAGCATCATCGTTTGTGACAGCTTGTCCTCTTTCACCCTCTTTTCCGTCGCCAAGATGCCGATGGCCAGCGGCAAGTCGAACCCCGCGCCTTCCTTGCGGACATCTGCGGGTGCCATGTTGACCACGATTTGCTTCGATGGGAAGCGGAACCCGCTGTTTTCCATGGCCGCCACGATGCGTTCGTGGCTCTCCTTGACAGCGTTGTCCGGCAATCCGACCAAGAAGAACTTGATGCCTCTTGAGGCGTTCACCTCGATGGTGACGGGTATGGCGGAAAGTCCCCGGACCGCGGCGCTATATACCTTTACCAGCATGACGACCTGTTTGCCGCGTTTCGAAAAGCTTCTTGACCTCTGGCTCTATGTTTTTCTCATAAGACGAGCCGGTGGCAAGCATCTTGCCGTCAGTCCCCACCAGCAGGTAAAAAGGAATGGTGCGGACTCCGAAACGCTTGACCAATGGACTGTTCCACGACAGGAAGTCGCAATAGCTCGTCCACGACATGCTGTCCATGCGTTCCACGCCTTTGCGCTCCGCGTCGTTCACGTCCAGCGAAATGCTGACGCTCTCTATCTTGCCCGCGTTTTGTCTGAGCATCCGCCTGACGCGGAGCGTCTCGATCCTGCTCTGGTTTTCCCACGAAGCCCAAAAATGAATCAGGAGGACTTTCCCGCGGTAATCGGAAGCCCGCACTTTTCTTCCGTCTTCCAGCGTGAAAGCGAAGTCGGGCAACGTACCGCCCTTTTCAGGAAGTCTGCCCCGGCTCTCCACGTCGGCCCGCAGGCTCAGCAGTTGCAAATCGTCGGGCCGGGCCTTGCACAACGCGCGGTAGTGCTTTTCCACTTCTTTCTGGGGAGCTTCGTCGTTGGAAAGGAAATACTCCTTGAACAGGAAAACGCTCGCGGGCGACGACGGCGACTTCTCCATGAAAGTCGCGGCGGCCTCCCTTGCGGCGGAAATGCCCTTGTTCTTGTTGTTTTCCAAACGGAAAGCGGTCAGTTCCTCGTTCGGCTCGCTCCCTTTCACCTCCACGCTTTTCAAATTGCGGGCATCGCCTTTAAGCGTGATTACGTCGCCGGAGGCACCGAATATCACCTGTTCGGACAGGTTGGGATATAAAAGATGATAAACGGCCTTGTCCCTTAAGTCCGTTTCATAGTCGAACCGGCCGTCTTCGACCTTGATGGTGTCGAAGCCGGCCGCCGCCCCGTCGTTGCTATATATATAGAATTCACCCTGCCGCAGGTGCTCGAATTCTCCTTTCAACCGGAACCGGCCTTCGGAACCTCCGCAACTGAGCAGGGTGAACGCTGTCAAAGTATAGAGAATGTATTTCCCCATTCAAGGAACAGCCCGTTACAGGCTTTCGACTGCAGACTTGAATTCTGCAAATTCAAGGTCTTTGGCCGCACGGTCTTTCAAGGAAGAGTCCTTGCCGATGGCATCTTTCAGGTTCGTGCTCACACCTGCTGCGTCGTTTGTGCGTGCGGCTGCGATGGCCGACAGGTAAGAGGTATAAGCGTCCTTGTTAGCCACGCCGTCCAAGGTGGACTTGGCGGCCGCGTAGTCCTTGTTCAGGATTTGGGCCAAGGCCGCCGTGTTGCTCTTCACGTTGTTCGCGGTGCTTGCGGCCTGCTGGTAGGAGCCTTTGGCGATGTTCAGTGCCGTGTTGACTTCGTTGAAGCCGTCGGCACCGGAAGCCTTGCCCAGATATTCCTCGGCACCCTTCACGTCACCCTTGTTCAAGGCAATCAACGCGAGGTTGGAGTTCACTTCGCCGGCGTCGCCCTTCAGCGACTGAGCCTTCTTGAAATAGTTTTCGGCAGCATCCAAATCGCCTTTCTGATAGGCCAGCTTGCCGAGGTTGTTATAAGCGCGGTAGTCGTTGGGATAAAGTTGGGAAGTCTTCTCGTACCACGGCTCCTTGTCGGTGACGGAAGCCAGGTTCGCGCCGTAGAGCAGTTCCTCCACGCTCAGCTTGGAAGCGTCGTCGGCGAACTGTGCCACGATTTGCTCGTCGTTGCGGCCGATGATTTCATAGTTCATCGTCAGGCGTGCGCGGCGCAATTCGGGAAGTATGCTCTCCGCCAGCTCGTTGAACACGGAAGACATGTTCTTGATTTGAGCCTCGCGCTCCTCGGGTTCCTTGTACATGGAGAGCACGCGCAAGATGACATCCTTGTCTTGAATGTTGCTCTGCGACACCAGTTCCTGGAAGCCGTCCCAGTCCTCGGCAGTGTACTTCGTATCCACGTCAGCCGTCATCTTGTTGGCTTTCAGCTGCTTCTGCAAGTACTTCTCGGAGTTGTTCTGGCGTTGCTCGGCCAAGCGGGTGTTCAAGTCGAGTGCGCCATCGGGAGATGCATACGCGGACACTTCGATATTCTTCAGAGCCTTCGTTTCTTTCTCGTCGTTGATTTGCTTCATCATCGCGATGAACTCCTTCACGTTGTCGGAGTTCAACTCGGAATCACGCACCTTGGCCTGCTCGATGAGGAACTTGATGTTGGCCTCCTGCTTCTCCGCGATGATACGCTGGTAGGCATCCGCGGCCTGCGACGGGGATACTGAAGCCAAGGTATTCTGCAACAGTTGCGACGTGGAAATCACGCCGTAGCCCACTTTCACTTCGGGCACCGTCACGACTTTCTTGCCCACTTTCGCGTCGAACTGCAGGTAGAGGTCGGACTGCAGCATGGCCGGGACATAATCGTACACTGACTTCATCGTATAAGTTCCGCCCACCTTGTAGTTGATGGTCTGGTCGTTGCCCTGCACCTTCTCGCCTTGGAAAGTGGTGCTCTGGCCCTTGGTCTCGCCGCCTTCGTACTTCAGCACCGGGGTCACCGTCACCACGGCTTTTTTCTTCATGTATTTCTCCGGGAATTTGCCGTCAATGGTGGCAACCACCTGACCGGCGACCGCCTCCAACGGGGTAGGCGTCACCGTAAAGTTGTCGGCGGAAAGTTCGCCTAACTTCTTGCATGACGAAAGAGCCGCAACGACGGCCATCGACATGACTAAACAATAATTCTTACGCATACTAACACTGTTTTTAATTAATGGTTCCGACTGCAAAGATACAAATCTTTAATAAACCGTGTTATTTTCAACTTTAAAATATTGCAAAAAAGCGTGTTTTCATATCAATTTCGGCCTGTCGCCACCCTCATTTAGGGGGAACTCCGCGGATATTGCGCGGGTGGTGTTCCAGGATTTCCCTGCGCAGGCGGCTCCTGTCGATGTGGGTGTAGATTTCCGTCGTGGAAATGCTTTCATGCCCGAGCATCGCCTGTATGGCTCTCAGGTTCGCCCCGCCCTCCAGCAGGTGGGTGGCGAAGGAATGGCGGAACGTGTGCGGGCTTATCGTCTTTTGGATTCCCACGGCGGCCGCCAGCTTCTTCACCCAATAGAAGACGGTTATACGCGACAGGGGTGTCCCGCGCCTGAGACTTAGGAACACGAAGTCCTCGCTGCCCGGTTTGACTTGGACGAGGTTCCTGCGAAGGAACCAGTTCTCCAGCTCGTGCACGGCGCGGCCGGAGATGGGCACCAGGCGTTCCTTTCCACCCTTCCCGCTCACCTTGATGAAGCCTTCCTCCAAATACAGGTCGGAAATGCGGAGGCCGCACAGCTCGCTCACCCGCAGGCCGCAGCTGTACAGTGTTTCCAGGATGGCGCGGTTGCGATGCCCTTCCGGCTGGCTCAGGTCGATGCTTTCTATCATGGCATCTATTTCCGCCACCGTCAGGACTTCCGGCAGGTGCCGCCCGATTCTCGGGGATTCGAGCAACTCCGTCGGGTCTTGCACGATTTCCTTCTCCACGTACAGGAAGCGGTAGAACGAGCGGATGCCGGACAAGATGCGCGCCATGGAACGCGGCCCGATGCCCACGTCCGCCAGTCCCGCCATGAACTGGTGCATGTCGTCCTCCGAGACGGTGCGGAAGTCCTGACCTTCCGTCGAAAGGAAGTTCGTGAACTTCCTTAAATCCTCCGTGTAGGCATCCAGCGTGTTTCCGGAAAAACCCCTTTCCAGCTTCAGGTACTGGTAATATCTCCGCAACAGTGCTTTCGAGACTCCTCCTACTTTATTATAAGATGTTTTTTCGCTGTGTTCCATTCTTTTTTGTATTTTTGCGGCACGTTCCTGCGAATTTACGGCAAAAAGATGAAAATACAAATCATAAACGGGCCGAATATCAACCTGCTGGGCAAACGGGAGCCGGGCATATACGGCGCGGAGGCTTTCGAGACTTACTTGGAGAAGTTGTGCGCGGCTTATCCCGGCTTGGAAATCGGCTACTACCAAAGCAACGTCGAGGGGGAAATGATTGACAAGATTCACGAGACGGGGTTCGAGTGCGCGGGCATAGTCTTGAACGCGGGCGCTTACACGCACACGTCCATCGCCCTGCAAGATGCCATAAGGGCGGTTGAGGCTCCGGTCGTGGAAGTGCATATCAGCAACGTGCACAAGCGGGAAGAGTT
Organism: uncultured Paraprevotella sp.; assembly: GCA_964523985.1. Lineage (GTDB taxonomy): Bacteria > Bacteroidota > Bacteroidia > Bacteroidales > Bacteroidaceae > Paraprevotella. Next base: position 9,203 of record CAZGBV010000004.1, on the reverse strand, counting down.
CCGCCACAAATCCATGATTTCGTGCGCGTGCCTGGGCGTGATTTGCGGTTTCGGCCTCGATTCTTACAGGTTGGCGGTCGAGGCTCTGTTGCACGGTACCGGAAAGGACGGGCAGGGCAGACATAAAAAGGTAGAAGGATAAGGGCCATGGCTTCGAAGAATGCGGTTTCGTCCGCTCCCGCAAGGGGTCTGCGCCGCGCGCGGCCGTCTTTGATGCGGGCGGCATGTAGCCTTTAAAAACCCTCGGAGGATATGCAGGAAACAGACTCGGTGGAGCGATACATCCTCGGACACATCGATGGAGAAAGCGGATACATGAAGGCCCTGTACCGGGACACGCACGTGAAGCTGTTGCGCCCGCGCATGGCCTGCGGCCACCTGCAAGGGCGGCTGCTGACGATGCTGGTCCGCATGATACGCCCTCGGCGCGTCTTGGAAATCGGGACTTACAGCGGCTATTCCGCCCTTTGCATGGCCGAAGGCCTCGGGCCGGGCGGTCGCTTGTACACCTTCGAAGTCAACGACGAACTGGAGGATTTCACCCGTCCGTGGATAGAGGGCTCCCCGTACTCCTCCCGGATAGAATTCATCATCGGAGACGCACTGGAGGCCGTCCCGCGAATGGGCCTCACCTTCGACATGGCCTTCGTGGACGGCGACAAGCGGCGTTACGCGGACTACTACGAGATGATTTTCCCCCTCCTCGAGCCGGGAGGCTACGTGGTGGCCGACAACACCTTGTGGGGCGGCCACGTGCTGGAACCCCCTCCCCGTGACGACGCGCAAACGCGGGGCATCATGGACTTCAACGACAAGGTAGCCGCAGACTCACGCGTGGAGAAAGTCATCCTGCCTTTGCGCGACGGACTGACCCTCATCCGCAAAAAAACAAGATAAAGACATGGATACGACCAGACAAAACAAGATTTCACGGCTGATACAAAAGGAACTCAGCGAGATGTTCATGCTCCAGACCAAGGCGATGAGAGGCGTGCTGGTCTCGGTAAGTGCCTGCCGCGTCAGCCCCGACCTCAGCGTCTGCCGCGTGTATCTCAGCATATTCCCGAGCAAGCGGGGCGGGGAAATCATGGAAAACATCAACGGCAACATGAAATCCATCCGTTACGAACTGGGGACACGGGTGCGCTATCAGTTGCGTATCATCCCCGAACTGAAGTTCTTCGTGGATGACTCGCTGGACTACATCGAAAACATCGACAAGCTGTTGAAAGGATGAACTTCCCGTTCTACGTCGCGCGGAGGTACCTGTTTTCCAGGAAGTCGCATCACGCCATCAACGTCATCTCGACGATTTCGGTATGCGGCGTGGCGGTGGCCTCCATGGCGCTGGTGTGCACGATGTCGGTGTTCAACGGGTTCCAAGACCTCGTCGCTTCGTTCTTCACGGCCATCGACCCGCAACTGAAAGTCACGCCGGCGCGGGGGAAGACCATGGCCGCCGACGACCCGAGGCTCGCGGCACTGAAATCCTACCCCGGCATCAAAGTCTATGCGGAGACGCTGGAAGACCGCGCCCTCGTCGTTTGCGGCGAGCATCAGGCCATGGTGACCGTCAAGGGGGTGGACGACAACTTCGCCCGGATGGCGGATCTTGACAAGTTGCTTTACGGAGACGGTGCGTTCACGTTGCACGACGGCACGCGGGAGTTCGGGGTGCCGGGCATACAACTGGCCGCGCAATTCGGGCTCGGGGCAGACTTCGACACGCCCCTGCAGGTGTTCGCTCCCAGGAAGGGGGAGCGGGTGAACCTGTCCGCCCCGGCGGAGTGCTTCACGCAAGGCGAATTATACTCGCCCGGCGTGGTGTTTTCCGTCAAACAGGCCAAGTACGATGCCGGTTATGTCATTACCTCCTTGCGCTTTGCCCGGGACTTGTTCGGCCGGCAGGGGCGCGTTTCCGCCATAGAGCTGAACTTGCGGGACGGGACGGACATGCGCCGGGCGCGGGTCGACATCCGGGAAATGCTGGGAGACGGCTTCACGGTGAAGGACCGTTACGAACAGCAGGAGGACGTGTTTCGCATCATGGAAGTGGAGAAGCTCATCGCCTACCTCTTCCTCACCTTTATTCTTTTGGTGGCCGTATTCAATATCATCGGGTCTGTCTCCATGCTGATCATAGAAAAGAAGGAAGACGTGCGTACACTGCGCTGCTTGGGGGCGGAGGACAACCAGATTATCCGTATCTTCCTGTTCGAGGGACGCATGATATCCGGCCTCGGAGCCTTGGCGGGCATAGCCGCCGGGCTTGTCTTGTGCCGCCTGCAACAAACCTACGGACTTGTCTCCTTGGGCAACTCTTCCGGGAGTTTTGTCGTGGATGCCTACCCCGTCAGCGTCCACCCGTGGGATGTCGTGGTCGTTTTCCTTACCGTGCTGATAGTCAGTTACGGCGTGTTGTGGTATCCCGTGAGATACTTGGGCAAGAGGTTGCTCGACTGACGCGAATCCGCATGGCAGGGCATCGTGGAAAAGACAAGGGATGCCGCGTGCCGTCCTCCCGCGGACATGGGGGAATGCAATTGCGTGAAAGGCAGGCGTTCACAGGCATCCATCCCGGGCGTGCGCGCGACTTTCGGAAACGAAGGCTCCGGCAGGCAGGCGGGTACGCGTTGGTTTGATACTGTCGGCGGGGCTTTGTGGCATCCGGCGGCCCGCGGCCAGGAGAATCCCTCCCGTCTGCCTTGCGGCGGCAGGAAAGGATGCCCCGTGCGGGGTCAACGCGCGACGATGCCGAACACCTCTTCTCCCGGCCTGTCGGTTTTTGCCTCGCGGGGGAAGTAAACGGGCATGTCCTTTTGCAAGGGCAGTATGCGGAGCTCCAGCCGGCGGCACCCGTCCGGCAGGCGCCACAGGCCGTAGAGGAACGGGCGCCCGTTGTAGAAGTTGTCCGCCACGAGTTTCCCGTCGGCATAGAGGCGTGCCACGTCGCCGCGATATGAGATGTCGAGCAACCGCCCGTCGCGCTCGTCGGGGATGTCGATAGCGTAAACAGCCGCGTCCCGGAAGTCCGCGTCGGTAGGTGCTTCGGCCACTTTCTGCACGCCGATGGTGATTTCGCGCGGCGGGCCGGCCTCTTTCGTCTTCCGGTAGCTCACGGCGGTGGCGGCTTTCTTTTCTTCTTCGTCGAGGAACAGGCGGCCGGCCGTCTCGGAGTCCACGAGATATATGTTGCGGCAGACGGGCCGTGACGTGCCGAGCGGCTTGACGTTCCTGAACCGTTTGCCGTCGATGCAGATTTCCGTGGGGATGCCCTTTATCTGTTCCATGTAGATTTTGCCGTCGCGCTTGGCGATGATTTGCGCCGTGGCATACCGGATGCCGTCGATGTTGACGGGGAAGATGCAGGACGTGCCGGCGGGTATGGTCAGCGGGGAGCCGGGGAACTTCACGCCGCAGACGTCGAACCGCACCCCGCGCTTGTCCGTCAGGTTCTGCAACCGCTCGTAGTTGTTGACGAACACGAAGGCGCTGCCGTCTTTCGACCGGTAAGACCAGCGCAAGGAGGAGTCCTCTCCTTTCGCGATGTCCTGCGGGCAGGGGAACGAAGCCCGCATCGGTGCCAGCGTCTCTGCATAGTCGTGCATGAAGAGGTGGAGCTTGCGCAACATATAATAGTGCGGGTAGGGCTGGCCGAACTCGCCGAGGGGAGCCTGGAAGTCGTATGTCTTCGCCGGGAGGTCGTTGTAGTTCGTGCCGGGAGTGCGCTGGTTCTCGTTGAGGCGGGTCAGCTTGCCGTCGGGATTGGTGCCCCCGTGATACATATAATAGCCCAGGAGGTTGCTGCCGCTGCCGAGTTTCACGACGGCGAGGGAGTAGGCATCTTCCGGGTAGACGTAAGGGCGGCGGTGGTAGGCGGTCATCATGCCGCCCCCCAGCTCGCAGGTGAAGTAAGGGTATAGCTCGTCTCCTTGGCTCAACCGCTCCCGTTGCGCGCCCAGCTGTTCCGAGGCGATGGCCGTGGAACTCCTGAAAGCCTTGAAGTTGAAAGCCTTGTAATAGTCTCCCGACGTTTCCCCGATGCTGCGCTCCCAGAAGCCGTCGGCATAGTCGCCGTAAAGGGGAATCATTTCGCCGTAAGGCACGGGGCGGGTCAGTTCCGGCCATCCGGTGCGCGTGTAGAACGGCAGGTCGTAGCCGATGGACAGGGTGAGCCGCTTCAAGGCCATGAGGTAGTCGCCGTTGCGTTGTTCGTTGTCGAACTGGACGGCGACTACCGGCCCCCCGTCTTTCCACTGCAATCCTTGTATCTGCGCGAATATCTGGCGATAAAGTGCCGCGGTGTATCCCATGAAAGCGTCGTTGGTGTCGCGCGTGCGGCATCCCTTGGCGAATACCCAGTCCGGTATTCCGCCGCAACGCGCCTCGCCGTGGCAGAAGGGGCCGATGCGGAGCACGACGGGCATCCGCTCTTCCTTGCACGACTCGATGAAGCGGCGCAGGTCGCGCTGCCCGCTCCAGTCGAACACCCCCTCCTGTTCTTCCACGTGGTTCCAGAACACGTAATTGGCAATCATGGTCACGCCCCCGTCCTTCATCTTGCGTATCTCCGTTTTCCATTCGTCGGCGGGGATTCGGGAATAATGCATCTCGCCCATCACGGGAACCACTCTTTTCCCGTTTATGATGAGGCTGCAGGAGTCCCACTCCACGGCGGGCACTTGCGCGAAGGCGGGCGTGGCGAACGACAGTCCCAGATACAGGACGCTTCGTTTGTAAATTCCCATGTTCATGTTTTTCCCTGTTCGGGGACGGGAAGCCGCAAGGCGGATTCCGCCCCTGCCTACGGCAAAGGTAAGGATAATTCGCGGCCTCGCAAAGGAATCGGTGGGAAAATGTGCGGGAACGCGCCTTGTCCGGCGGCTTCGGTTCTTCGCGGGCGGAACGGCTGCGGAAGTGGCGAACCGGGGTTCCCCCACGCCACCGTCATCCGGCACGGCGGTCGGCGCGGTCGCCACCGGTACTTTTTCGGATTGTCATTTTGTCGCCGGAATGGCCGTTTCCCTGTCTTCTTGTCGAGGAAAGGCAGTTTTCGCTAACCGACACTTGATTCAAAAAGCTCCAAATAGGGGGAAATCCGGGCGATTCCGGAAACATGTTTTTGCAATCGGGCTTCTTTTTTCACGTTTGTTAGGCAAAACGGTGCGATTTTGTGCCGCGAAAAATTTCCGGATGACGTGAAGAAACACTTTTTTTGTCGTGTCGTCGCGATTCGAATCTCGGGTCGTTGCCGGGAAAACCGGCTGAAAGAGGGGAAAAGGACTGCCCCAGGCGGTTTTCTTCACTCTTTTCGGTTCCTTGCCTTTGTCAAAATTTTGCCGACAGTTTGTCAGGCGAAACCGCATCCTGCTTGCGCGCCGCATCACGGCAGGCGCACGAGTTGGCTCTCCTTCCGGCATTTTGCAAGCGTGAGGCCGCCTTTGGCTTACGCGATGATTTCCGGGAATCGCTTAATTTTCGCGCTTTTTCGCGCAGCCCCGCCTCCGGGACGGAAACGAGCGATTTTTGAGGGGGTCGGATTGACGTTTTGACAAAAAGCAGATTTTCTCCCCCTTTTTTATTCGTGTTTCGACAAGTTTCCTTATATTTGCGGTGCAAGAACGGTTACAGACAAAGGAATGCCCTGCAGGTGGTGGATTTGTTTGAAAAGGTTCGGGCATAGGAGGGGATACGGCGTGCATTCCCCCTTTGCCTTCGACTTTTTGACGTATGTGGTGTACGAGCGGGGGGAATATTATGCCTATGGGGAGCTGAAAAGGCTTTACCCCGTGGCTTTCCTGCGTGGGGGGCAGCATCGCCTGAAGTGCCGCAAGTTCCTTTTCCGCCTGTCCAATCACGTGCGCCCGTCGGTGATTCGGCTATGCGGCGGCGTGGGAGCGGCGGAGGCGGCTTACCTGTCGGCGGGATGCCGCCGGGCGGAGGTATGCCGGGAAGCCGCTCCGGCGGAGCGGGAAGCGGGCGGATCCGAACGGAAAGAACTGGCGGTCGTGGGGAGCGGTGTCGCGCCCGGGCAATGGGTCGCGACGGCTTCGCGCCCGGCATCGGAGGACTCGGTATGCCTCATCTCCGGAATAAGGGCATCGGACGAGGCCTTACAGGCTTGGGAGCGCGTGAAGATGCTGCCGGAAGTCGCGGTGACTTTCGACCTCTACGACTATGGCATTGTGTTCTACGACCGTTCCAAACAACGACAGGACTACATCGTGCGTTTTTAGAAATGAAGGTAATCAGAAAGATTTATACCCGCACGGGAGACGAGGGGATGACCGACCTGGCCGGAGGCACACGGGTGTCCAAGACGGACTTCCGTGTGGAGGCCTACGGGACTGTGGACGAACTGAACGCCCACATCGGCGAGCTGGTCACTTATCTGGAACGTGAGGAAGACCGCAAGGTACTGACGGGCATCCAAAGCGACTTGTTCGCGGTGGGGCGTCTGCTGGCCGCGGATGAGCGTGCGGGGCTAATCTTCAAGGGAGTGGAGATGACGGAAGAAGACGTGGCACGTCTGGAACGAGCCATAGACGAGGCCGAAGAGGGGCTTCCCGCGTGGCGGGGGTTCGTGCTTCCCGGCGGGTCCCGGGGAGCGGCCGTGTGCCATGTCTGCCGCACCGTATGCCGCCGGGCGGAACGGCGTATTCTGGAACTGTCCGGGCGCAATCCGGTGTCGCCCGTGGTTCTCGCTTACATGAACCGCTTGTCCGATTACTTGTTCGTGTTGTCCCGCAAGATGTTATTTATTGAGGGAAAAGAGGAAATAGTGTGGAGGGGACGTTGACGGTATGGAAAATATCGTTATTTTTGCCTCCGGAACAGGAAAAAGAAGTTGTTTTTAAATATCAAGGACTATGTATTGGACACTGGAATTGGCTTCGAAGTTGGAAGATGCGCCATGGCCCGCCACCAAGGAAGAACTGATTGACTACGCGACGCGTTCGGGAGCCCCCATGGAAGTGATTGAGAACTTGCAGGAAATAGAGGAAGAAGGCGAAATATACGAAACGATAGAAGACGTTTGGCCGGACTATCCGACAAAGGAGGATTTCCTCTTCAACGAGGATGAGTATTAATGTTTTTTGATAGGTTAAATAGTTAGATATTAGCGCGATGAACAAGAATAGCTTGTTTGTCGCGCTGGTTTTTTATGGTGCCGGATAGTGCGATATGTTTGCCTAAAATTCCCTATCTTTGTTTCCCCCTCGGGAATATTGCTGAAAGGAGGGAAATATATGGGAAGACCGAAAAGACTATATATGGTCACATGCTCACCGCCATAGCCGGCATGGAAATTGCCGAGGGCAACTCCCTGACCGAACAAATCAGAATCGACGAACGGCGCGGGAAGACGCTCCGGCTAATCGCCTCGCTCGAAAGGCAAATGGCGGTGGCGAAGCAGCCCCGACGCAAACGCGAACTGTTCGGACAGCTGAGAAAACTGAAAAGCCTCCTTGACCCGAATGACGGACACATGGACATCCCCGAAGCGGATGCCGACGACGAAATTCCTGACGCGTAAAACTCAAAAACGTACATATATATATGGAAAAACTGAAAATGCAGACGCGGGACATCGCCGACAGCAACGTGGCGAAGATAGCGGCGTTGTGGCCGCACTGCGTCACGGAAACTGCCGAGAAAACGACGATGCCCGACGGCTCCGTCAGGTACGAGAGCCGCCTGGCGGTGGACTTCGACAAGCTCCGCGCCGAGCTGTCGAAGGACGTGCTCGACGACGGAGAGGAACGCTACCGGTTCACTTGGCCGGACAAACGCGCCTCTTCGCGCCTTGCCAACACGCCGTCCGACATGACCCTGCGCCCTTGCCGGGAAGAAAGCGCAGGCAGGGACGGCACTCCCGGAGGTTTCGACTCCGAAAACCTCTATATCGAAGGCGACAACCTCGAAGTCCTCAAACTTCTCCGCGAGGATTATCTCGGCAAGGTCAAGATGATTTACATCGACCCGCCCTACAACACCGGCAACGATTTCGTCTATAAGGACGACTTCGCCCAAAGCAAAGGCGGGTTTGAAGCCAAGAGCGGCGTGTTCGACGAGGACGGCAACCAAATCGTCGGCCGCATGGAGCGCAACACCGAAGCCAACGGGCGTTTCCACACCGACTGGCTCAATATGATTTATCCGAGGCTGAAAGTCGCCCGCGACTTGCTTTCCGAAGACGGCGTTATCTTCATCTCAATAGACGACAACGAAGTTGAAAACCTTAAAAAAGTATCTTCGGAGATTTTCGGAGAGAAAAACTTCGTCTCCATTATAAATTGGAAAGGTAGAGGCGGAAGACAAGATAGCAAATATTACGCAGTCCTACATGAATACATTCTTTGTTTTGCAAAGGACATTTCACGCTTTGTCGCGGGAGAGGAAACCAAAGAGGGCGGTATATATCCGAAATATGACGAAGAGGCAAAGAGGAACTATAAGACCCAGTTGCTCCGCAAATGGGGGTCAAACAGTCTTAGGGAAAATCGCCCCAATCTCTATTATCCCATCACTGCGCCTGACGGTTCGGAAGTATATCCCATAATCTACTCTGAGTCAAGCGCCCTTGGATTCGACAGAATCCAAGGGTGCTGGCGCCATGGCGCCAGCACCCTTTCCAAGATTATTGCCGAAGGACGTGTCGAGTTTCAAAAGAATAAATGGAACGAATGGGTTGCTTACGAGAAAATATTTGAGCCACGACCGGGCGAAGAAAACACAAAGAAGTTTACTACATGGGTAGATGACATTTCTAATGGCACGGATACTCTTAAAAAACTTTTCGGTACGCCTCCTTTCGATTATGCCAAATCCCCCGAACTTATAAGCCTCTTTTTGCGTATGGCTGACGTTTATGAAGATTCTATCGTCCTTGACTTCTTCTCCGGCTCGGCGACGACCGCCCACGCTGTCATGAAGCTGAACGCGGAGGACGGCGGTCGCCGCAAGTTCATCATGGTTCAACTGCCCGAGATCACCGGTGAAAACAGCGAGGCCCGCAAGGCCGGTTTCGCCAACATCTGCGAGATAGGCAAGGAGCGCATCCGCCGCGCGGGAAAGAAAGTCAAGGAGGAGGCGGGGCTTCAAGGCCAAGACCTCGACATCGGCTTCCGCGTGCTGAAGCTCGACACGTCGAACATGGAGGACGTATTCTACACGCCCGAAGAATTCACGGGGCAGACGCT
>CAZGBV010000003.1:36799-57579 GCA_964523985.1 uncultured Paraprevotella sp. | reverse complement strand
ACGAAAAAAGTGTTTTGTCACGTCGTCCGGAAATTTTTCTCGGCACAAAATCGCGCCGTTTTGGTTAAGGGACGTGAAAATCGAGGCCGGACTGCAAAAATATGTATCCGGAAAGGGTCGGATTTCCCTCTGTCCGGAGATTTTTTCACCGGGTACCGGTCAGCGGAAACGGCTCATTCTCGACATAAAGACAGCGAAACCTGCGTTCCGGCGACAAAATGACATTCCGCGGAAGGCGCGTCAGCGGAGCCTGTCCCTCCCGTCCGCCATGCCGTGCGCGCCCGCCCCGGCAAAATCACCGGACCGGCTTGTTCCGGACGGTTACATGCTGCCGCCAGAGTAGGGGCGGCTTCCGAGCCTGTCAGGCGGCTTGCCTGTGTCATCGGGAATCCGCGGACGGCAGGCAAGCCAATATGGAACACTGAAATACAATCTATTACGGCACTAATTCCTAATGGCTGTACGGCAATCCACTCGCCCGTGTCGGCCGGAGCTTCCTATCGGGAACGACGGCAGGGAAAGACGTTGCGGCGGCACTGCGCCCGTGTCGCGTTTTTGTGAAAAATGTAATGGAAACATAATTGCCGCGCGAGGGAAATTTCTTATCTTTGTCCCGGCATCAATAAGAAGTAACCGTATGGAGCTTGTTTACTTGGGAATAGTCATATTCCTGTTCGCCCTTTCCGCTTTCGATTTGTTCGTGGGCGTAAGCAACGACGCCGTGAATTTCCTGGGTTCCGCCATAGGGTCGAAAGTGGCGCGTTTCAAGACCATCCTAATAATAGCGGCGGCGGGCATCTTCGTGGGGGCCACGACGAGCGACGGCATGATGGACATCGCGCGCCACGGCATCTTCCACCCGCAGTTCTTCTCTTTCGAGGAACTGATGTGCGTATTTCTGGCCGTGGTTGCTTCCGACGTGATTTTGCTCGACATATTCAACACGTTGGGGATGCCCACGTCCACCACGGTGTCCATGGTATTCGAGCTGCTGGGCGGCAGCACGGCCTTGGCCTTGATGAAGATGTTCGCCGACCCCTCGCTCACTTACGCCGGGCTGATTAACACGGACAAGGCATTCACGGTCATCCTCGCCATCTTCCTTTCCGTCGCCATCGCCTTCGTCTTCGGCATCGTGGTGCAATGGATATCCCGGCTGGTGTTCACGTTCCATTACAAGGAGCATTTGAGATATACTATCGGGCTGTTCGGCGGCCTTTCCGTCACGTCGATAGCTTATTTCCTGCTGGTGAAGGGGCTCGGGGGAGCGTCGTTCATGACCCCGGCGGTGAAGTCGTGGATTGCGGAAAACACCCGCGTGATACTCGTTTCTTTCATCATAGGCTTCACGGTGCTGATGCAAGTCCTGCACTGGTGCAAGGTGAACGTGTTCAAGGTCATCGTGCTGTTCGGCACTTTCTCGCTGGCGATGGCTTTCGCGGGGAACGACCTTGTGAACTTCATCGGCGTGACGCTGGCGGGCTTCTCTTCCTACCAGGATTTCGCCGCCACGCCCGGTGCGTCGCCCTCGTCCCACATGATGGGTGTGCTGAACGGCCCCGCGGACACGTCGCCTCTTTTCCTTTTCGGGGCGGGGGTGGTCATGACAATCGCCCTGATGATGTCGAAAAGGGCGCAGAACGTGGTGAAGACTTCCGTCGACCTGTCCCGTCAGACCGCCGGCGACGAGATGTTCGGATCTTCACGCTTCGCGCGCCGCCTGGTGAGGAGCGTGATTAACGTGAACGAGCTGGTGGTGGGCGTCATCCCCGCGTGGATGAAGAAATGGATTGATTCGCGTTTCAACCAGGACGAGGCCATCATCCCCAACGGCGCGGCGTTCGATTTGGTCCGCGCTTCCGTGAACCTGGTGCTGGCGGGCCTGCTGATAGTGGTGGGCACCTCGCTGGCGCTCCCGCTGTCGACCACTTACGTGGCCTTCATGGTGGGCATGGGCTCCTCGCTGGCCGACCGCGCCTGGGGGCGCGAGAGCGCCGTGTTCCGCGTCACCGGCGTGGTGTCCGTCATCGGCGGATGGTTCATGACGGCCGGCGCGGCGTTCTTCCTGTGTTTCATCGTGACGCTGTTCGTGCACTTCGGCGGAATCGCGGCCATGATCCTGCTGATTGGCATCGTCGTCCTGATGCTGGTCAAGAACAACCGCAACTATAAGAAAAAGAAGGCGGCAGTCCTGAGCGACGAGATTTTCACGGGCATTTCCCGGACGAACGACAAGGACGAGGCCTGGGTGCTGCTGAACAAACACATCAGCTTCTATCAGTCGAGGATGGTGAGATACATATCCGAGGCTTACATGCAGACTACCACCGGCCTGATTACCGAAGACGTGAAAATGCTGCGCCGCACCCTGAACCGGCTGGAAGAGGAGCGGAATAACTGGAAGGTGACCCGCCGGAAAGAACTCGTGGGACTGCGCAAGATTGACCCGTTGCAGGCCGTGGAGAAGGACACGTGGTTCCACCTGGCATGCAACAGCTGCGAACAGAGCCTGTATTGCCTGAAGCGCATGGGAGAACCGTCGCTGGAACACGTGGACAACAATTTCAATCCCATGCCCGAAGAATACGTGACGGAGTTCCTCCCCATCCGCGAAGGGGTGGAGAAGCTGATGGGCATCATTGCCGGAATGATAGGGACGAACAATTACGACAACGCTTTGCAGGTGAGGCAGTTCGGCGACGAGATGAAAGCCAAGTTGTCCCGGCTCCGCAAGATACAGCAGGACCGCATCCGCGAGGGAGACATGGAAAACCTGAAGATAGAATACCTTTACATGAGCACCTTGCAGGAGACGCAGGAGATAATCGGCCACATGCGCCATTGGGTGCGCGCGTGCCGCAGGTTCCAGCAAGAAAAGGGGATAGTGACGGTATTGTGACACGACTTTCGTGTCCGCGCGACGACCGGCCTGCGATTTTGCAACAGGAAAGCAATCCACGGGGGGCATCAACGCGAAGCACTCGGGGCGCGGACGCGGCGTGGAATTCATCTTCACGCTGAAGAAGAGGAAGGTTTAAGTGCTTGGCATCCCCGCACTCTCGCCTGCGGAGGGCGGCGGCGGTGTCGTTTGGACGTTTCCTTCCGGCGGGGGCGCAGGCGGGCTTTCATCTCCTTTCCCTTTGGCCGTAAGGCTCGCGGCCCAAAGGGGGTTGCGGGTTCAGCATGTTCCGGAGTCCCGTGAGGGTGTGCCGTTCCCTTCTTCCTTCCTGACCCGGTTTCAACGTTAGGAACTTCTTTCGCCGGATTTTTGACGTGTCTTGCGGTCCGACCGCTTGATGGGGTCGATGAAAGGAAGCCTCTGCCTTCCCGAATGGCTCAACTGACTTTGGTTGCAATGCCCTTTCGTCATTTTAACCTGCCGCAAGACGGCCAACCCCTCCCTGCGGACGCGTGCGGCACTTCTCAATAAGACACGGAGACGGCCAACCCCTCCCTGCGGACGCGTGCGGCGATGCCGTCCATTTCCTCGCGCGAAGCCTTCCTCAGCTCGCGGTCGGGCGTTTCGCGGTCTATCGTGTAAATCATCACTTTGGAAGGCGATATTTCCTTCACCGCGCGAAGCCACGGGTTCACGTAACGGTCGGAGGTGTTGTCCACGTCGGCTCCTTGCCACGTGCCTTTCATGAACATCGTCTGGATGATGGCTTTCCCTTCGAAGGCTTTCAGGCGTTCCACCATCCTGCCCACCTCGTAACGCCCCGTGGGACGGTTCACGAGACGAATGTAGTCCGCGTCCGCCGTGTCGAGTTTCAGGATGTTGTTGTCCACCCTCTTCAACGCCTCGAATACCTCCGGCCTGAATATCCGGGTGGCGTTGCTCAACACGCTGATTTTGGCCTCCGGGAAATAACGGTCGCGCAACGCGCGGACATCTTCCACTATCTCCGCAAAGCGCGGATGGAGGGTGGGTTCCCCGTTTCCGGCAAACGTCAGCACGTCGGGCACGAGGCCGGCGGCGGACATTCCTTGCATACGCTTCTCCAGCGCGTCCCTGACGTCTTCCCTCGCGGGCATTGGCTTCGTGGGGCGGAAATCCTCGTTGAATCCGCATTCGCAATACACGCAGTCGAACGTGCAGCACTTCCCGTCCCCCGGGAGCAGGTTGATGCCCAGGGAAACGCCCAAGCGGCGGCTGCGGACCGGCCCGAATACGGGTGAAGGATAAATCACAGTAGCCATTGCTTCTTCTTTGTTTCTTGAAATTCCCGAATAAGTGATGTCATTTCCCCTCAGAACTTGTAACGCAACAAGAAGGACAGGTCGTTTTTCCATCTCCCCTCTATGCGTTGCAAGCCGTCGCCTATCTCGTCGCGGTCGAAATATCCCGTGCTTCCGTATTTCGCCATCGCCATCCACCGCCGCCCCAGGTTCAGCCTGACGTTCACCGCCGTCCTCATCCCTTCCCCGTACATCGTCATGAAGGAGAATGCATACAGCAGGGAGGGTTCGTAAAAGGACATCGGCGCTTTGTAGTCGTCGCTGTGGAAATAGACGGACGACCAAGCCACGTCGAGCAAACCGTCCCATCCCTTCCATTTAAGTATGCTCCCTCCCATGTAGCCGCCGACGTGCCGGCCGTAGATGTCCCTCACTCTCGTGCACGCGCCCAGCGCGCGCCATTCGAAGGAGTCGGAAGGAATGCACGATGCCTGTATCCTCAGCTTGTGGTAAAGGTAGGGCTTCCCGTAACGCTCCTTGCGCTTCAGCTGGTAACGTCCGGACAGGTTCCAACGGGCGGAAACGTCCCAATCGGCCCGAAACGCCGCCTCCACGCCGTCGGACACGTGGGGCGTACCGAACTTCGCCCAGGGGAAATAGAAATAATCCACGTAGGCAGACATCTTCAGTTCGTTCAAGGGAGAGGCTTCGATTCCCGCATAAAAGCCGCTCTCGTTCCTCACCGCGCCGCCCTCGGAAAAGCTGTTGGCACGCAATCCCACGTAACTGTAAGAGAACAACCGTTGCAGGGCCACCATGCTCCACTTGTGGCTGAAGCGGTACATGGCCTTGTTCAGCGTGGCCCAGCTCCCATACGCGTCGCTGTACGCCGTCTCGCCGGAAAACGAGAACCTGTCGAGACGGAAACGATAGTGCAAGCTGGCGTTCAGGAAATCTTTCCCTTCGGGATAATACTGACGGTAGAGTTCCCCGCCCTTCGAGAAGGCACGGTCGAAATGCTGGTAAAGTGCCGACGCGCCCACGGAAAGGTGCCTCGTGTTCCAGACCACGTCTGCCCCGGCGGACTGTTCCACGATGTCGTGCTTCTTCGACAGCTCGAGCAGGGTGCGGTGCAGGCCGTCGGTCTTCAACGTGGAAACCGTGCCGTCGTCGCCCAAAGTGGCATCCAGCGGAAGGCGGGAATAGAAAGCCGACACGTCCACGTTGCCGAAGCGGAAAGTCGCGGCAATCCCCCTGAAAAAGCTGTTCTCGGAAGTGGAAGAGAACTTCTTGACGGCGAGTTTCGCGTCACTCATGTTGAAGAACGTGGATTTCCCCAGATGGAAGTCGCTGTTCACCACCAGGCCTTCGCCGAAGCCGAGTTTGTAATCCCCCAGAGCCAGCACCTTGAGTTTCCCCCAATCTTTCAAGAGGAAATGGAACGAGTAAGAGTCGTAAGCCTTGTTCCCGTAACTTCCGAACGGCTCCCCCGCGTCCTTTTCCGCCGTGAATCCCCAGTACAGCCTTTTCCCGTAACGGTAAGCGTAGCGTATGTTGTGATAGAGCGAATTGCCGAGATACACCTTGTTGGGGTTTTCCGACAACACGTCTGCGTCAGGTATCTTATATCCCTCGCGTTTATACAATGGCACGTCCAGCCGCGTCATCACCTCGTGGCGCCCTTCCTTCAACAGTTTTTTCAAGCTTGACCTCGGCTTCTCCGGGGTCGGATTTCCCACGTAGGCGAACAGGGAAAGGAAGAGGCGGGTCTGGTAGTCGAGTTCCTCTATCAACGCCAGTTCTCCCAACGACTGCATCGGGCCGTGACGGTATATGTACGCCAGAATCTCCTCTACCTGCCCCTCGTCCAAGAATGGCAATTTCTCCAGTTCTTCTTTCCCTGCCTCGTTCAGGTTGAAAGGATGTTCGTGCAAGTCTTCCAGCTCTTCCAGTACAGCACTCAGTTCTACCCCCTCTTCCTCATAATCTTCCACGGAAAACCTTTCCACGAACTCCTCCCATGAATATTGCTGTGCGTCAGCTTTTTGCGCAGGGCGTACCAAAAGGGCGACAAGTGCCAGCCCGCCTATCCACGACCGTTGTAGGCAATTCGCCGTGCGGCATCTTCCCGTCGTGCCCCCCTTGCGTCTTCTCCGCGCGGGACGGGGGCAATGCGAATCCGCACGCCCGGGTCGAAAGGGGCGTGTGCACGTTTCCCGCCGGGTGTCGCCGACCGCGACGGTACTTTGCGTTAATGTCATTCCGGATTCGCGCATCATTCCAATACCACGCGTTCTGCTTCCACGTGCCGGCAAAGGAATGCGGAAGCAGACTCCATGAACTTGTCGGGACTTTCGGTAGTAAGGAAGCGGCACGTGCCGCCTTGCGTACACAAGGCATCCATTTCCGCGTGCCGCCGCAGGTAGTCTTTCAGGCTTGCGGCCACATACTCTCCCTGCGGGATGACGCGCACGTCGCGGGGGACGTATTTCAGTATCTTGTCCAGCAACAAGGGGTAATGCGTACACCCCAGGATGATGGCATCTATCGCGGGATCCCTCCGGAGCAAGTTGCCGATGCTTTTCTCCACGAAATAGTCCGCCCCCGGCGAGAGGTGCTCCTGGTTCTCCACCAGCGGCACCCACATGGGGCAGGCTTCCCCGCTCACTACGATGTCGGGATAAAACTTGTGGATTTCCAGCGGGTAGGAGCCGGATCCGATGGTGCCCGACGTGGCCAAGATACCCACGTGGCGGTTGTGCGTCATCTGCCCGATGAGTTCCGCCGTGGGCCGGATGACCCCCAACACACGGCGCGTCTCTCCCCCCATCCGCGGCAGGTCGTTCTGCTGGATGGTTCTCAACGCCTTGGCCGAGGCCGTGTTGCAGGCCAATATCACCAGGCGGCATCCCAGCGTGAAGAGTTTCATCACCGCCTCTCGCGTGAACTCATAGACGACCTCGAAAGAGCGTGTCCCGTAGGGGGCGCGGGCGTTGTCGCCCAGATAGAGGTAATCGTACCGAGGCATGAGTCGGCGTATCTCGTGCAGGATGGTGAGGCCTCCGTAGCCGGAGTCGAACACTCCTATGGCACCCGCCTTTTCCGTGGGAGAGGCTTTCATTGCCCTATGCTGATGGGTAGCATGAGTTTCTCCCTCACGTAGCCCGTCACGTCGTCGCCCGCCTCCGGATTGACGAAGGGGCAGGCGTTGCCGTCGGTGTTAATGACAAAGGCGTAGCCCCTCTCCGTCCCCACGGCGCGTATGGCCTCGTCCAGCAAGTGGAGCATGTCAGCCTGCAAGTCCTTTTCCGCTTGGACGAGCAGTTCCCGCGCCTCTTCCTTGAAATGGATGTTCTTGGCCAGCAGGTCTTGCAGTTCGTGCTGGCGTTTCAGCAGGATGTTTTCGGGAAAGTCCTTCTGCCCCTGCAGGAATTCCGCGAACTTGCGCTGGAACTCCTCCTCGCCCCGCAGGGCTTCCTTGTCGTATTTTGACTTCAGGTCGGCCAGCTTCTGGCGTGAAGCCTCGTATTCGGGCATGGCCCGGAACACGGCGTTGTAACTCAGGTACCCGAACTTGCCCTTCGCGGTCTGCGCCCCCGAGGCGGGGGACAGCAACAGGAAAGACAGGCACAAGGCCGGGATTTTCATTTTTCGTGTCATGAACCGCATATTGTCAACCGGAACAAAGTTATTCATTTTTCGCGTTCCCACCGGCGGGAAGCACCCTTTTTGCCGGGGAGAACGGGCGCGGAAACGAAAGAGGCTTCCCCGACCGCCGTTTCTTTCTGCCGGGGAAGCCCGCGTATGGATATGGTATCAAGAAGACGCCCGCTTATTTCAGACCCAGCTTTTGCTTGATGTCCGCCGTCACGTCGGTACTCAGCGTCGTGCTGATGTAAGGGATGCCCGCCGAGACGTCCATGATATAGACGTAACCGCCTTCGGTGCCGATTTGCTTGATTACGCCGAGCATCTTCTCGGAAATGGCCTGCATCTTCTGTTGCGAAGTCTCTTGCAACGACTTCTGGTTGTCCTGGTAGCTCTGCTGGATGCGGGTGTATAGATCCTGCAATTCCGTCTCGCGGCGTTGCTTCACGTTGTCCAGCAAGTTCGCTTTCTCGGCATCGTATTCCTCCGATTTCTTCTTCAGCTCGTCCTGCATGCGTTTCAAGTCGTTCTCGTACTGGGTCTGAAGCTGTTGTATTTCGGTTTGCGCCGTGGTATACTCCGGCATGAGTTGGATGATGGCACTTGAATCGAAGTGCCCGAACTTCTGTGCAAGGATGCTCGTCGGCACGAGCAGCAATGCCAAAAAAATCATTTTTTTCATTTTTTCGTCTCTGAATTGTTTCTTTCTTGTCTGCAAAGGTACGAATGTTAGTTGGAATATCCTAATTTAGTCAGCACTTCGTTGCTTATATCCACCTTGGGGGAGGCGAAAATGATGCCCGAGTCTGACGCACGGTCTAAAATCAACGAATATCCCCGGATGTCCGAAATGTCCTTCACGGCATTGTATATCTCGTCCTGGATGGGAGCCATCAGGCTCTCGCGCTTCTTGAAGAGCTCGCCTTCCGAACCGAAGTATTTCTTCTTGAGCTCGGCGGCCTCTTTTTCCTTTGCCACAATCTCTTCCTCCTTTTTCGTCTTCTGCTCCGCGCTTAGGAACACCGCTTCGCTCTGGTAGTTCTTGTACAAGGTCTGTGCCTCTTCCGTCAGCGCGTCCACCTCGGCCTGCCATTTCTTGGAAGCCTGGTTCAATTGTTCCCCGGCACGCTCGTATGCCGGTATGTTCTTTAGGATATACTCCATGTCGACCAGCGCGAACTTCTGCGCCGCCGACCGTGCGCCCGCCATCGCGAGCAGGCACAATAAAACGAACGACTTTCTCATCTCTTTTCTGTTTTTGTTAGAACTCTTGTCCCAAAATGAAGTGAAACTGGCTTCCGCTATATTGCTTCGACCCGAACACGCTGTCGAAGCCATACGCCCAGTCGATGCCCAACAAGCCCACCATGGGCAAGAAGATGCGCACGCCGACCCCCGCGGAACGCTTCATGTCGAAGGGGTTGAAATCCTTCACGCGCGACCACGCGTTGCCGCCCTCCACGAACGTTAGCGCGTAGATGTTCGTGGACCCTTGCAGGATGAGGGGGTAGCGTAGCTCCAACGTGAAGCGGTCGTAGGCGTAGCCGGTGTATCCGTTGGGTGTCAGGGAGCCGTTGTCGTAGCCGCGCAGGCCGATGGTCTCGGTGGCATACGTCGTGCTGTATCCTGACATTCCGTCGCCTCCGACGTAATAAGTCTCGAACGGCGACTTCTTGTACCTGTTATAAGACCCCAACAGCCCTATTTCCACGCGCGTCATCAGCACCGGGCATTTCACCACGCTGCTCAACGCCGTATAAGTGCGGAGCTTGAACTTCCACTTGTGGTATTCTATCCATTTGTACTTCTCCTGCATCTCGCGCTGGTAGCTCGCGCTCTGGTAATTGTTGGCCAAGTTCTTGTAGTCCTTGTTGTCGAACAGGGAATACGGAGGCGTCAGCCCCACGGAAAGAATGAACTCCGACCCGCGGCGGGGATAAATGGGGTTGTCCGTGGAGTTCCGCGTCAACGCCAGGTTCAACGCGATGTTGTTGCACGACCCGTCCGAGATGAGGAAATAGTTCCAATCTTTCAGGATATAACGCTGGTAGGAGAGGTCGGCCGACAACTGGAAGTAGTCGTCGGGCCAGCGCAGGCGCTTCCCCCATCCCATCGACAAGCCGAACAGCTTGACGTATGAGTCCGGATTGAGGAAGCTCTCGTAATAATTCGAGCCGCTCATCCCGTAGCCGTAGAGGTAATTGTAGTAGCTGTTGTAGTAAGATGAGTTGTAGAAGTTGTCGCTCACGTCGGTCTGTTTGGAGAAGAAGGCCGAGAACGACAAGGCGTTGGGACGTTTGCCGCCGAACCACGGGTTGACGTAGCTGACGCTGTACGACTGGTAGTACCGCCCGTTCGTCTGTCCGCTGATACTGAACGTTTCCCCGTTGCCCTGCGGAAGGACGTGTTGGTGGAGACCGCCTTTCGTGAACAGGTTCGCCAGGCAGAAGTTGGAGAATTTCAATCCGATTTTCCCTATCACGCCCGTCTGGCCATATCCCAGCGAGAACTCCACCTGATCGGTCGATTTCGACTCCAATCCCCAATTGATGTCCACCGTGCCGTCCGACTGCGAGGGGACGACTTTCGGGTCGATTTTTTCCGGGTCGAAGTGCCCCATGGAGGCGATTTCACGATAGGAACGCTCCAGTGCTTCCTTGCTGAACAGGTCGCCGGGCTTGGTGCGCAGTTCGCGGCGGACGACGCTCTCGTACACGCGGTCGTTCCCGTTGACGGTGATGTGTCGTATCGTGGCCTGCGGCCCCTCCGTGATACGGAGTTCCAAATCCACAGAGTCCTCGTCGACGTTCACTTCCACGGGGTCCAGGCGGTAAAACACGTAACCGTTGTTGTAGTAAAGGTTGCCCACGGCATCCTCGTCCGATGTCGTGCGCTCTTCCAGCTTCGTCTGGTTGTACACGTCGCCTTTCTTCATGCGCAGCAGGTCATCCAGCACCGTGGTAGGATAAATCGTGTTGCCCACCCATTCTATGTCGCGGAGATAGTATTTCTGTCCTTCTTCCACTTTCACGTACACGTTCACCGTCTTGTCGTCGTGCGGCCACACGCTGTCTTTCAAAATCACGGCGTCGCGGTAGCCCAACTCGTTGTATTTCTTAATCAGGTTCTCCTTGTCTTCCTTGTACTTCTCCTCGATGAATTTCTTGGCGCGGAACCAGCTCCTCATCCGCCCTTTCTCGTTGGTTTTCTTGAACACGCCCGGCACGAACATCGTCCCCTTTATTTTCTTCGTGCTCAGTGCCTGGTTGCCTTCTATCGTGATGGAATGTATCTTCACCTTCTCTTTCTTGTCGATGCGGATGTCCACGATGGTCTTGTCGGGCGCGGAGACGTCGTCCCTCTGCAAGACCTCGATTTCGGCGTTTTTGTACCCCTTGCCGTCGAAATACTTCTTGATGAGGAATTTCGCGCGGTCTATCATGTTCGGCGTGAGCTGGTTGTCCTTCAGCAGGCCGATGCTGTTTTCCAAGTCCTCGCGCTCGCCCTTCTTCACCCCGCTGTAATTTATCTGCGACACGCGCGGCCGTTGCGTCAGCTTTATGCAGAGGTATATCTTGTCTGCCACCACGCTGTCCGCCTCTATCGAGACGTTGGAAAACAACCCGTTCCGCCAGAAACGCTTGACGGCATCGGTTATCTCTTCGCCGGGGATGTCGACTTTCTGCCCCACCGAAAGGCCTGAAAGGCCGATAAGCATGTAATCCTCATAGTTCTTCGCCCCTTCCACGGCAATCCCGCCTATGATGTATGTCCGGGGCAGGCGGGTGTATTCCACAGGCGGCTTTTCCTGTTTCCCCTCCGTCTGAGCCTGTGCGGATGGGAGCCCCGCGCCGCCCGTCGCCAGCAACAAAGAGGCGAGACAAATGATTTTTATCTTTTTCATACGTCGGTTGATGCTTATTTGGTGGCCACTTGTTCGCCCGTCTTCCCGAAACGTCGTTCCCGCGCCCCGTAGGCCGCGACAGCCTTGCGGAACTCGCTCTCGTCGAAGTCCGGCCAGTAGGTATCGCAGAAGTAAAGTTCCGTATAGGCGCATTGCCATAGCAGGTAATTGCTGATGCGGCATTCGCCGCCCGTGCGGATGAGCAGGTCAGGGTCGGGCATGAAGCGCGTGGTCAGGTGGTCTTCTATCGTCTTTTCCGTGATTTCTGCCGGCGGCAGGGTTCCCGCCTCCACCTCCCCGGCTATCTGGCGCACGGCCTGCACCATTTCCCATCGCGAGGAATAACTCAGGGCGATGACCAATGTCATCGTCCCGTTGCCGGCCGTCCGGCTCATGCATTCGTCCAGGCGCTCCCGCACAGCTTCCGGGATGCGCGTCATGTCACCGATTACGCGGAAACGGACATCGTTCTTCATGAAGATTTCGTCCTCAAGGTGGTCGAGTATCAGTCCCATCAACGCCGCTATCTCGGAAGCCGGACGACTCCAGTTTTCCATGGAGAAAGTGTACAAGGTCAAGTACTTGACACCTGACCTGACAGCTTCCTCCGTGACTTTCTTCACGGCTTCCACGCCTTTGCGGTGCCCGGCCGTGCGCGGCAGTCCCTTGGTTTTCGCCCAACGCCCGTTGCCGTCCATGATGACGGCGACATGGCAGGGGATACGCGCGGTGTCTGTTTCGTTGTTAAAAGACATATTTTATATTGTTACAATCCACACACTTGGGGAACAGGTCGTAGGTGACCGACAACATCGTGAACGAATAGCAGTCCTTGTTCTTGAAACCGCCGCTCTCCACGCCGTAAGGGTCGTCGAGTATCACCCCGTCCGTGCCGGACACGTCCAAACGGTCTGTCGTCGTGAAACGCATGCTCCACTCGAACCCGACATTCCAGCGCGGCCTTACCTTGAACTTCACCCCCGCTCCCACGGGGATGTTGAACCCCGCGTCGGTCTGCACCGGCCCGGGTGCCACCGTCAGCCCCGCCCCCACCAGCATGTAAGGGGTTATGCGGCTGTATCCCTCGTAGCCGCGCCCGATGCCGTAACCCCAGAAGTTGAACTCGAACTGGATGCCGAAATCCATCACGTCGCGCTTGAAATGCGCCGTGCCTCTCCTCCCGCCGTCGGCATCGCCGCTCCCGGCGTTCTCCGGGAAGAAACTGTCGCCCGTTTCCCCCGACACGCGACCCCAGGCCAGGTTTCCTTTTATCGCCATGCGGGGATTGAAGATGTAACGCGCCACGACGCCACCCATCGCTCCCAAATGGGCGAAAGGCTTGCTGTTGGCATCGCCCAGGTAGAAGCAGCCGCCGGCACCCGCGCCCATTTCCATTCGGTAAACGTCGTCCTGCGCCTTGCCTCCCTCCCAGGGGATTCCCAGCCACAGGAGTAGCAGCATTGCCCGGACTTCCCTCATCCCTTCCGCGTATGTTCGTGCCTGCCTTCCATGAGTCAACGGTTCTCGAAGCCCAGCTCGTTCAACCGCCCGCGCCACACCTCTCCGCCGACGGCAAGCCATACGCGGTATTCGGTGTCCACGGCGGCCGATGCCGGCACGTCTTTTCCTTTCAAGTCATCGGGCAGGACATACGTCTCGTCGGCCTTCCACGTCACGCCGTTGTCCCGGCTCACGTAAAAACCGTCGTAAGCCGGATGAGCCGCCCCGTCCAGCGATGCGCCCCCAAAGGCCAGCAGCAAGTCGTCGTAACGCACGATGTTCAGGGAGCGCAAGCGAGGGCAGGCGTAAGGGTTATCCGGTGCGGCGTTGAAATAAGTCCATGGAGCCGTGTCCTGTCCTTTCGTCCGGCTATGGCTCCATACCATGGCCGCCTCGTCCGACGGGTAGCCTACCATGCCACGGTTGCCTGCCAACAATGTACGCTCCAGCCCGTTTTCCTGCGTGTAAGTCACGGCGGTGAAGTCCTGCTCGGGCAGGAAATCCGGTGTCTCGTCCAATTCCTCGTCCGTCCACGACGCACCGTCGGCCGAACGCCGTATGCGTCCGTCGGAAAGCGCGTAAAGCCAAGTGTGGTCGGCGGCCAGCAAGCGCACGCCGCGGTCTGTCGCGCAAGCACTCCACTCCAGCCCGTCTTCCGAACACATCAACGTCCCGTCCGTCCCGCTCATGTACAAGGTGTCCCCGAACTCCGTCAAGGTGGTCACGTCGGCCGCCTCACATCCCGTCACGGGTTGTTCCGCCCATTCCCTGCCGTCCGACAAGTCCGTCGCGAAAGCGCGCACTCTCCCGTTTTCCATGCAGTAGAGCCACGTCCTTCCTTTCCACACCGCCGTCTTCACCGTCTCCGCGTCCGCCCACGCGCCTGCCTCGGCCACTTTCTCCCACGAAAACTCCTTGCCTTCCTGCTGGTGCACGTTCACCTGCAATGTATAATCGCGGATTGCCGAATAGTCGGGCGATACCACGCGGAAGGTCAGGGGCGACGTGAAGTCTATCGAGTCGGAAGACGAATAAGACTTCCAGGCATCGTCACCCTCGGACACTTTCTTGTACGCCACAGACCCCGACGACGAGACGATGGCCAATACGGCACCTATCTGGCTATTGACTGGCAGGGAATCCTTGTTGGTTATCGTCATCTTTATCTGGTCTACCGTCATGGGGTAAGAGGAGGCATCATAGGTAATGGTATAAGTAGAGTCCTGCCCTTCGGCGTTTACCGTGGTCATCAGCCTCTTCACGTCTCCCAACGTGAAACTGCTGATATAACAATCGTTGCTTAGCACGTATTCTTCTTCGCTTGCGCACGAGGATGCCAACAGCGCGGAAATCACGGCCAAAGACGACGGCCACATGGATTTTCTCATAAATCTTCTTGCACAATATTATTTATCAAGCTACAAAAGTACGCACATTTTTTTACTTTTACGAAACATGGAGCGTTGAATTATGTAAAATTTCGATAAATAGGATTTTTTCACCCGTTCGCGCGGTTCCGCCGCGCGGGCGAGTCGCCACGGAGCTTGCGGACACGAACCAGCAGATGCCCGTCCGCCACGACGGCGCGTATCCGTCCGCGGGGCAGGGGCGGCGAAAGGATGCCCTCTTTCAGAAGCACGGGGGACTGCTCCACGCGGACTTCGTCCCAAAGCCCGGCCGAGATGAAGCTTTCCAGTGTCGTGCGTCCTCCTTCCACCAAGAGAGACTGGACGGACAGACGGTACAAATCGTCCATGACCTGAGGCAGGAGGTCGCGGCTGAAATCCAAACGTGCGCAGGTCACTCCCGTATGACTTCCATACGCGGGCATGACGGTCGAGGCATCCAGGTAGACACGCGTTTCCGCCCCGTCGTTGAAAAGCGTCAGGCGTTCCGGCAGACCGCCTTCGCGGTCGGTCACCAGACGTAAGGGGGACTTGCCCGGCCACATCCGCAAGTCCAGCGAAGGATTGTCGGCCAAGGCCGTCCGCCGCCCGACCAAGACGGCTTGATGCCCCGCCCGGCAACGATGCACCAGCATCCGCGTGTAGGGCGTGGAGAACACGTATGGCTTTTCCTTCTCGTAGTTAGTGCGCGGGACATCCATGAAGCCGTCGGCCGACCCGGCCCATTTCAGCGTGACGTAGGGGCGGCGGAACGTGTGGAAGGTGATGAACCTGCGGTTCAGCTCCCGGCACTCCGCCTCCAGCACGCCCACCGTGACCTCGATGCCGGCCTCGCGCAGTTTCCGTATGCCGCGACCCGCCACCTTGGCAAAGGGATCCACGCACCCGACCACGACGCGCGGTATTCCCTTCTCCGCAATCAAGTCGGCGCAAGGGGGCGTTTTCCCGTAATGCGAGCAAGGTTCCAGGTTCACATATATCGTGCTGTCCTTCAATAGCCCATCGTCGTGCACGGAATTTATCGCGTTCACTTCCGCGTGCGGCCCGCCCGGTCGCACGTGGTATCCCTCTCCTACAATTTCCCCGCCGCGCACGATAACCGCCCCCACCATGGGGTTCGGTGCGGTGCTGTAAAAACCGTTGCTCGCCAGTTGCAGGCAACGAGCCATGTATTTTTCGTCCGCAGTCATACGCCAGTCCGATAAAAATGCCTAATTTTGTCCGGCAAACCAAGTCACCGTGATGAATTCTTCTTTCAGATATGTCGTCGGCCGCCTTTCCGCTTCCTATCCCGAAGGAGAGGCACGCGCCCTGACCCGTCTCGTGCTGGAGACGCGTTTCGGCCTCAGACAGGTCGATGTCTGCGCGGGGCGGGACCGAATCTTCTCCTTAAAAGAACGCGAAGACCTTGAAAATATTGTGAACCGCCTGTTGCAAAAAGAGCCCGTGCAATACGTTTTGGGGCAGGCGGATTTCTGCGGACGCGCCTTTACCGTGGCTCCGGGAGTCCTGGTGCCGCGCCCCGAAACGGAAGAGTTGGCGGAATGGGTCATTCGGGACGAAAAGGAGCGGGGGCATTCGTCGCCCCGCATCCTGGACATCGGGACGGGCAGTGGCTGCATCGCCGTCACGCTGGCCTTGGACGTGCCGGGAGCAAGGGTGTCCGCCTTGGACGTCAGCCCCCGGGCTCTTGCCGTCGCCCGGAAGAATGCGTTGCGGATGGGGGCTGCGGTGGATTTCCTGTGCCGTGACATACTGGCTCCGCCCCGGGAAGGGGGTGCCGCGCCGTGGGATGTCATCGTAGCCAACCCCCCTTACGTCTGCGAGCGTGAGCGGGAAGGCATGGAGGAGAACGTGTTGCGCCACGAACCCCCGCAGGCTCTCTTCGTGCCGGACGACGACCCTCTCGTCTTCTATCGGGCCATAGGGAAATATGCCGGGGATACGCTGGAAACCGGCGGGCGGCTCTACGTGGAAATCAACAGGGCTTACGGGCAGGAAACGAGTGAACTGCTCCGAAACCTCGGCCTGCGCGGCATCGTCGTGAGGAAGGACTCTTATGGCAACGATAGGATGATAAGGTGCGAAAGATGAAAGAACTGATCGTACAGGAAGCCTTCGACAAAGCGGCGGCCTGTTGCTCCGCCGCGGAATGTTGCACTTCCGACATCCGAAGGAAGTTGGACAAATGGGGCCTCGGGAAGGAAGAGGAAGAAGAGGTGTTGGCACGCCTCCGTGCGGAAAACTTCATCGACGAGGGACGGTTCTGCCGGTGCTTCGTGCGGGACAAGTTCAGGAACAACCAATGGGGGCGCATCAAGATTGCGCACGCCCTCATGCTCAAAGGTATCCCCGAAGTCTGCCGACGGGAGGCCTTGGGGGAAATCGAGGAAGAGGAATACGTCCGCGTCCTCCGCAAGCTCCTGCGAGGCAAATCCCCGCAGGTGAAGGCGGATTCCGACCGCGAGCGCACGGGGAAACTCGTGCGTTTCGCCTTGGGTCGCGGATTTGAAACGGATGTCATCATGCGTTGCCTGAATGTGGAAGAGGAAGATTTCGCATAGGTTCTCGCCCTACCTCCACGCCCTCGCGGACTTTTTCTTCCCGCGGTATTGCCTTTGCTGCGGTCGGCGTATGTTGCCGGGAGAGGAGGCGGTCTGCGTGGAATGCCTGGCCGGTCTGCCGCGCGTCCGTGCCGCCTCGTTCAATGACAACGACGTCGCCCGCATATTCTGGGGACTGGTTCCCATCGAGAAAGGATTTTCTTTGTTCCGTTATGCCCGGCATTCGCCTTACGGTCGCATTCTGTTCGCGATGAAATACCACGACCGTCCCGAAGTGGGGAAAATCATGGGGCGCATGATGGCCGGGGAACTGAAAGACAAAGGATTCTTCGACAAGATAGACGTCATCGTGCCTGTCCCTCTGTCCAGGAAGAAAGAACGGCAAAGGGGCTATAACCAAAGCGAGTGGATAGCGCGTGGCATATCCGAATCCACGGGCATTCCCGTCGACGCGGCAAGCGTGGCACGCATCAAGTCCAATCCCAGCCAGACATCTCTGGACAGGCAGCAACGGCGCGACAACGTCCGCGACATCTTCGCCGTCCGCCGCCCGGAGCGTCTGGAAGGCCTCCACGTCTTGCTGGTCGACGATGTCATTACTACCGGAGCCACAATGTTGTCTTGCGCGGAAGCCATCTGCCATGCCGCCAACGTCCGCATCAGCGTGCTCAGCCTCGCGCTGGCCGGACATTCGTGAGAAGCGCGGCGGCGCATCGAAGGGATTTTCCTCGCCCCCATGTAAATGCCGATCAGGCCGGAGGCTGACATTTTTTGAGCCGCAAGACGTTTTTTTTCGTCTAATTGATTTAATTTTGCAACGGGAAAACGGAAAATCACGAAGCCATTAATCAAAATCAAAAACATGAAGACGATTGCTTGTATATTATTAACATTGCTAATATCAACCCCTATGGTAAACGCACAGACAAAAGTCAAACAGACGGCGGGCCGCGACCAGTTAGGCGACTTCGCCCCCAAATTCGCAGAATTGAACGACGACATCCTCTTTGGAGAGGTGTGGAGCCGGACAGACAAACTCGGTCTGCGCGACCGAAGCATGGTGACAATCACGGCTCTTGTAAGTTCGGGGATAACGGATTCTTCGCTGACATACCACTTGCAAACCGCCAAGAAGAACGGAATCACACGCACCGAGATAGCGGAAATACTGACGCAGGTGGGCTTTTATGCCGGATGGCCGAAGGCATGGGCGGCATTCCGCTTGGCGAAGGACGTGTGGGCGGAAGATACTTCCGACACCGACGGGAAAGCGGCGTTCGAAAAGGAAATGATATTCCCCATAGGCAAGCCTAACGATGCTTATGCCAAATATTTTACAGGAAAGAGCTATCTGGCGCCGATTTCCGAAGGACAAATCGGCATCAACAACGTGACTTTCGAACCGCGGTGCCGCAACAACTGGCACATACACCACGCATCGAAAGGCGGAGGCCAGATATTGGTATGCGTGGCCGGCACAGGCTGGTACCAAGAATGGGGGAAACCGGCTCGTTTGCTCCGTCCGGGCGACGTTGTCAACATCCCGGCAGGGGTGAAGCACTGGCACGGGGCGGCAGCCGACAGCTGGTTTGCACATCTGGCCGTGGAAGTGCCCGGGGAAAAGACAAGCAACGAATGG
Source organism: uncultured Paraprevotella sp. (assembly GCA_964523985.1). GTDB lineage: Bacteria > Bacteroidota > Bacteroidia > Bacteroidales > Bacteroidaceae > Paraprevotella. Next base: position 38,739 of record CAZGBV010000003.1, on the reverse strand, counting down.
CTGGAAGCGGTGAGCGATGAGGAATACGATAAGTTGAAGGAGGAGAAGCAATAAAAAGGGCATTGGAAACGCACCAGTCCCGTTCCCGTCGCGACGGGGGCGGGAAACACGTGAACATCGTCGCCCGCGGCAGCTTGCCTGTCAGTCTGCATTCCACGCATCATAAATAGAGGCACCGGGGGTAGGGGTCGCATATGTGTAAGCATCGTGGCGGAAGACTTCCTTCCGAAGACGGGTCGCCGCGGCGGCGTGTCGGGTCACGAGACGGATAAAAGCATCGTGTTCGACTCCATGACGGGGAACGAGGGGATGCCGACAGCAGGAGAGTCGCCCGTGACGATGGCGTGCAAGGCGGGAGGAGGTGTGCGAATGCGGCAGGTTCGAAAATTTCATCTGTAGCCTCCGCCACACGTGTGACGGCGACAGCGTGCTCGGCGCAGACGGAAAATCAGACTGTTGCCACCCCAAACCGGTACTGTCCGGATTTCCCGCTTGTCAATGCTTGCGTACCGGCGGCTTCATCGGGCATTGCACCGATGAGGGCGGAAAAACACGAAAGACTAAGTGCAGTGAACATGAAGCGGCTGTTTCTTATTTTTCTCATGGTGAGTTACTTGACGGGCAACGCACAAGACGTGGTGGACGTGCATTGCCATAATGTCCCGCCTTTCTATGTGGAGGCGTTGGAAAAGCACGATGCGGAGTTGGACGAAGGCTTTCCCTTGCCGGAATGGGATGCCGCCGCGCATTTGGCTTTCATGGATAGCGCGGGCATAGGGTGCTCCATACTGACCATGCCCGCCCCGCAACCTTATTTCGGCGACAGCGGGGAATGCCGGGAAACGACACGTCGTTACAACGAATTTTGCGCCCGGTTGAAGGCCGCCAACCCCGGAAAGTTCTTGTTCTGCGCCTCTTTGCCGTTGCCGGACGTGGATGCCGCCATCGCGGAGGCTGTCTATGCGCTCGACACGCTCGGCGCGGACGGGATAAAACTGGCGACGAACAGCCGGGGGCAATACGTGGGCGACAAGGAACTCGACCCACTGATGGAAGTATTGGACAAGAGGAACGCGGTCGTTATCCTCCACCCGCACAAGCCCGTTCCCGTGAACGAGAAACTGATGGTTGCCGTCCCGCTCGCGGTATATGAATACCCTACAGAAATCACCCGTGCCGTGATGAACATGCTGGCGCACAACGTGCTGGTGCGTTATCCCGGCCTCAAGGTCGTCGTGCCGCATTGCGGCTCGTTCCTCCCGCTCGCCCTCCCGCGCATGAAAGCCCTGCTTCCCGTCATGCGCGCCAAGGGGCTGATGGGCGACATCGACTTCGACGGAAACTTCTCCCGGTTATATTTCGATCTGGCGGGAGCAGCCTCGTCGGCGGTCATACGGGACATGCTGACCGTCACTTCGCCCGACCGCATCCTTTACGGCTCCGACTACCCGTACCAACCGGCGCAAGCACTGACGGACAAACTGCGGCTGCTGGAAAAGGAGTTGTCCGCAGACAAAGAATTGTCGCCTTACAAGGATATGTTCCTGCACGAAAACGCCGCCGGGATTTTCCCCCGACTGCCAAAGGGAAAGAAAGCGGCCAAGGCGGAAGGCAACGCACCAGACGCGGAAGAAAAGGAGGGAGACGGGATGCTGGTACGCATCTCGGAAATAGAGATATACCCCGAATACAAGAGCGAATACCTCTCCGCAGCTTTGAAAGTAGGAGCCGTTTCCGTCCGCGAGGAGCCGGGCGTGATAGCCATCTACCCGATGATACAGCAACGGGACTCCTGCCAGGTGCGTATCCTGGAGATATACGCCGACCGGGATGCCTACCGCCATCACCTGACGACAGGGCATTTCAAGGCTTACAAGCAAGGGACGTTGCACATGGTGAAGTCTCTCGACCTCGTGGATATGACATCGATGAATCCCGAC
>CAZGBV010000003.1:26238-36699 GCA_964523985.1 uncultured Paraprevotella sp. | reverse complement strand
GGCATTTGCCCGCCGTCCGCGTCCGGTGATGGAGACGCGCAGGCCGCAGAAAAGTCCCGTCGCTGTGCGGGGACATTGTCACAATATCTCCTCGTATTCGGGAATTCCCGGCAGGAAACGGCAGGAATTCGTCTCGTAATCCATTCGGCAACAGTAGTGCCGCAGGCCGTTGGAGACGATGAGGTAATCCACGTGCAACACCATGTTGTAACGTGAAACCTGGGCAAAGACTTCCCGGGAGATTTCGACGTGCGGGGCCTTGTATTCCACGATGACGCGCGGGCGGGCTTGCCGGTCGTACACCACCGTGTCGCAACGCTTGGTTGTGCCGTTCAGCACGAGCGAGACCTCGTTGGCCACCAACCCGGGCGGGTAATGCTTGTGGGCGACGAGGTAATGCACGAAATGTTGCCGCACCCATTCCTCCGGAGTGAGCGTCACGTACCTGCGGCGCAACTCGTCGAAGACGACGGGACGGCCGCGCCGCCTCGTCACTTTTATAGGGTATCGTGGAAGGTTTAACGCGAACATTTGCTAACTTTGCAGGAAATACCCCCGTCTGACTTCCGAGGGGATGGTAAAGCAAGTGCAAAGGTACGCAAAAAAACAATGGAAACCAAAGCGAAAACCTTTGGGATTTTGGCCGCCACGCCCTTACGGGCCGCACCTTTCCCCGCTCCGGGTCGGGAAAGTACAAACTCGCCCGCCGTCATGAGTACGCCAACCGCCGCCCGGGTCGAAAGCCTGCCTGTGTGCGGACAAGTGCGGCGGAAAGTGCCGGGACAGGCAATCAGGCGAACGGGGTTGCTGTAACATGATTGGTAAATCAAGAGGGAAAAGAAGATGGCGACGGGGAAAGAAGGGGTGACTTACGGTGAAATCATACGTTCTGTGAGGGGCGGCAATTTCGCGCCCGTTTATTATCTGATGGGCGAGGAATCCTATTATATAGATAAGGTGAGCGAGTTTATCGCCGACGCGGTGCTGAAGGAAGAGGAGAAGGATTTCAATCTCACGATATACTATGGTTCGGACGTGACGATGGACGATGTAATCAATGCGGCAAAGCGTTTCCCGGTGATGGCGGAACGGCAGGTGGTCATGGTGCGGGAGGCTCAGAATTTGACCGGAAAAGAGCGCCTTTCCTTTTACCTGATGCGTCCGCAACCCTCCACGGTGCTGATTTTCTGCCATAAACATGGCACTTTGGACAAAAGGAAGAAACTGGCCGCGGACATACAGAAAGTGGGAATCTTGTTTGAGTCCAAAAAATTGTATGACAGCCAGCTTCCGGGATTTGTCACGGACTACTTGCGCCGCAAGGGCGTGGCAATGGAGCAAGATGCCGTGATGATGGTTTGTGAGTCTGTGGGGAGCGACCTGACGCGCCTCTCGGGCGAACTGGACAAGTTGCTGCTGGCTTTGCCGGAGGGGGAGAAGCACATCGACGCCGCCTTCGTGGAGCGACATGTCGGAATAAGCAAGGATTTTAACAACTTCGAGTTGTTGAACGCACTAATAGCCAAGGACGTGTACAAGGTAAACCTTATCGTGAAATATTTCAACAATAATCCCAAAAACTTCTCCTTGCAGCTCACGCTGTCCGTCTTGTTCAATTATTTCAGCAACCTGATGATGGCATATTACGCGCCTGTACGCACGGACGACGGGATAGCCGAATGGATAGAACAGCAACGTTGGAAGGTGGCACGGGAGATACGTCCCGCCATGCAAAGGTACACGGCGAAAAAAGTGATGCAGATAATAGGAAAAATACGTGAAACAGACACAAAATCGAAGGGAGTCGACAACACAATCGCCGATTCTGGTGACCTTTTGAAGGAGTTAGCCTACTTCATCCTGCACTAAAAAGGCCGTTCTTGATTTATTTGAAGCCATCGGAAATTGTTAAAAAAACGAGTTATTTTATTCGATTGTAGGGGGTTAACCCGTTTCCAACCTAATGAAAAATCGAAATTTTCGGCCCGGCTTTTCCGTCGGGCCGAAAATTTCGATTTTTGAAAAAAAGAGGCTTTTTCCGAATCCGAGCGATTTACATTATGTTTTGTTAACGTTCATGTATGCAAATGTGATTTCGTGAATTTATATTCATGGTTTACGTCGTCGCCTCGACACGTGTGTTTTTATGACAATAAAACCTGATTTCACGATTGTGACAGTTTCGATTCACGTAAGTTTATCCCGTATCCCGTTATGTGAATGTATTTTTATCCATGAAGGATTATTGTATAATACTGCAATGGGAACCAGGTAATTATGATTTTTTGTTATAGTAAAGGATAACGGAAGGCGGACAACTGAATCCAAATGAATGCGAAACTCGCGCACTGCGGTATGCCTTAGACAAGGACAAACCAAGGAAAACCAGCTTTTTCAATTCAGTCAATTGATTTTTTCATATAAATGAGATGAAGAAAAAATACTTGCCCCGGTTTACGAACATCAATGGTTGCTCCCCTCGTGTTTGCATGGATGGATATTTCCATTTATGAATATTTATGGGAATAAATTCGTTTTTGAGGTTTATGTTTATTGCGCGTTCCATTTTTTGTTTTTACCTTTGTAAACGTAAAGATACCCTTGAAAGAGGGAAGAATCAAGGAGGCGATGAGAAAAAGATGAAAGAACGGATTTTGCAAATCATGAGGAAGGAGAACATGACCCAACAGGAGTTCGCCAAAGCCATTGAAATGTCTCCTGCCTCACTGTCAAATATATTCAACGGAAAGACCAATCCGACAATCAATCATGTGAGTGCCATCCACCGGCGTTTTCCGGAAATCAACATGAATTGGATGATGTTCGGCGAAGGAGACATGTACGAAACCGCTCCAGATGGGAGCAAAGCCTCTGCCGACGGGGACAAAAGTACCGTGAAGGACAAAGCCGGACAGGCCGCCGGGGATGGGTCGGAGCCTGTTCTCCCTTTCGATGCTTCCAATCCGGAAGATTATGCCACGTGGCCTCATCTGGAAGATATAAGCGATTCGGATATGAAGAAACCGCATATCCCCATTGTGCGCGAAGTGGTAAAGTATATAGACAAACCGAGGGCAAAGATTACGGAAATAAGGATTTTTTTTGATGATGGAACTTATCAGGTGTTTAGTTGAATTCGGAAAAAAATCAGGACAGTAAGTTTGTTGCATCGATACACCCACGCTCCATCGTCAAGGCGGAACCTTTCGGCAAACGCGCCTTTCCCGGCAAGAAAAGGCCGTGCTTGGCGGCAGACGCAAGCCGCATGCCCCTTGGGAAACTCCCCACGATACTTCGTCGCCGCGGAGGGGGAATTAGTGTGAATTTAGGGGAACGATGCTTGCGGTCGGATTTATGAAACAGGAAGGACTTCTTGTCGGCCGTGTCCCCAAGGCCGGCATAAGGTAAGGTTTCGCCGCGCCGCCCCCATGCGACTACGCGCCCCCAAGAATGCTCCCGCGGCCTTCTGCATCGTCAGGCCGACTTGTTTCGTATGGCCTTCGGAAATCCGCCAGACCAAAGAGAGGCCACGCGGATTCTTTTATTTCCGAGGTGAAGCGCGGACAACATGATGGCAAGGCTTGCGAGTAACGGAATTGCATTGTCAAAATGTCAAAGTGTCATTCTTACCCTCTCAAAAATTGCTCGTTTGAGGGGGTGGACGGGAGTGCCGGGAAAAAATCGATTTTCGCACGGTTTTGGGAAATCATTTTGTAAGCAAAAGACTACCCGTGCTTTCATTATGGCCAGACAGAGGGGACAATTATGCGCTCGTGGTGGGGCATAGTGTAAGCGAAAATGCGGTTCCGCCTGACAATCTGTCGGAAAAATCTTTACAAGGGTAGGGCATCAAAGAGATGTTAAAAGTGCATTCGGGGCAGTATCTTTCCCCTCTTTCAGCCGACTTTTCCGGCAACTGCCCGAGATTCGAATCGCGACGACACGACAAAAAAAATGTTTTGTCACGTCATCCGAAAATTTTTCGCGGCACAAAATCGACGCATTCTGGTTAACGGGCGTGAAAATCGAGGCCGATATGCAAAAATATGTATCCGGAACGACCCGAAATTCTTTCTATTTGGGGGATTTTGAATCAAGTGCCGGTTAGGGGAAACGGCTCTTTTCCGACCAAAAGACGGCAAAACACCAATTCCGGTGACAGAACGACATCGCGGCAAGAAGCGGTGACGGAGACGCGGGAAGCCAGTCTCGGAACTCCCCTGTCGGGACATTCCGGAGCGGATTCCCGCGAAAGCAGATTACCCCGACGGCACCGGTTCCTCCCTTAAGCGGGAAGGGCAGTCGACGTGCGGCAAACGGGGAGACGCATCCGCGGGGGCAGGCCGGTTTTCACGACGGCTTAGGGTAGCGGCGGAACCACCCGTCCAGCCGCAGCCGGATGACCCCGAACACGGCTTCGCTGAATATGCCGCCGCTCATCTTGCTCGTGCCTAACCTGCGGTTGACGAAAACCACCGGCACTTCCTTTATCTTGAATCCGCAACGCGCGGCGGTGAACTTCATTTCTATCTGGAAGGCGTATCCCTTGAAGCGCACCTTGTCCAGTTCGATGGTCTCCAATACGCGGCGGCGGTAACACTTGAAGCCCGCCGTGGTGTCGTTTATCTTCAGGCCGGTCACCAGACGCACGTATTTCGAGGCATAGTAGGACATGAGGATGCGCCCCATGGGCCAGTTCACCACGTTTACCCCGCTCACGTAACGGGAGCCTATGGCCACGTCGTACCCCTCCTTGGCGCAGGCGGCATAGAGCCGCGGCAGGTCGGCGGGGTCGTGGCTGAAGTCGGCATCCATCTCGAACACGTAGTCGTAATTCCGTGCCACGGCCCATTTGAACCCCGCGATGTAAGCCGTGCCGAGCCCCATTTTCCCCGTGCGCTCCACGAGGTGCAGGCGGCCTTCGAACTCGCCGGCAATGAGGCGTTTCACGATGTCGGCCGTGCCGTCGGGCGACCCGTCGTCTATGACCAGTATGTCGAACGGCTGTTCCAGCCCGAACACGGCCCGGATGATGTTTTCTATGTTTTCCTTCTCGTTATACGTAGGAACGATAACCACGCTGTCTGAACGCATGCTTCCATCGACCTTAAAAGCTGCGCAAATATAGGAATAAATCGCGGATGTGCGGGGCGGGGACGGAAATATTTCTTCCGGCGGAGGCGCTTTTTTGGTGATTCTTCGTAATTTTGCGCGGCAATCATGGAGATAAGAGGTTTACGGACTCTCTACGCGGGGCATGGGCAGGTAAGGGCGTTGGCGGAGGTGTTGCGGGACGGTTCGGTTCGGACGGTCTTCGCGGAGGGTTTGTGCGCGTCGGCCGCCCCCCTGTTGTTCGCCGGCCTGGCCGAGGCCTGCCCGCAGGCGGTGTCGCGCCCGTATGTCTTCGTGCTGGACGACGCGGAAGAGGCCGGGTATTTCTACCACGACCTGACGCAAATCCTGGGCGGGCGGGACGTGTTCTATTTTCCCTCCTCGTTCCGCCGGGCGGTGAAGTTCGGGCAACGCGACGCGGCCAACGAGATACTCCGCACGGAGGTGGCGGGCCGCCTGTCGGAGGGGGGCGGTATGGCTTTCGTGGTCACCTACCCCGAGGCCGTGATGGAGAAAGTGGTGTCGCGGCGGAGGCTCGGCGAGCAGTCGTTGAAGTTGCGCGTGGGGGGACGGGCGGATGTCACGGACTTGGGGGAGGCTTTGGGCGCGTCGGGCTTCCGCAGGGTGGATTACGTTTACGAGCCGGGACAGTTCGCCGTGCGCGGAAGCATCCTCGACGTGTTCTCCTTCTCCTCGGAACGCCCCTACCGGGTAGACTTCTTCGGCGACGAGGTGGACAGCATCCGCACATTCGAGGTGCAGACGCAGCTCTCGTGCGAGAAGCAGGAAGAAATCATCATCGTGCCGGAACCCGCCGTGCACGCGGGGGACAAGGTGCCGTTCACCGACTTCCTGCCTCCCGATACCGTCGTGGTGATGAAGGACTTGCTTTTCGTGCGCGATGTAGCTTCGCGCGTGTATGCCGAGGGATTCTCGGCGCAGGCCTTGACCGACGAGCGGGCGCGGGCTGGGACGGACGGGACAGGACGGGGCGGGGAACTCCGCGCCGACCTGTTGCTCGTCGACGGGACGACCCTGGCGGAAGGCCTACTCGCCTTCCGCAGGGTGGAAATCGGCAATAAACCGTCTGCCGTTCCGCAGGCCACGGTGCGTTTCCATCTTTCGGCGCAACCCCTCTTCCACAAGAATTTCCAATTGCTGGGTCGCACTTTCCGCGAATACACGGACAGGGGTTACGCCTTGTACGTGTTGGCGGATTCAGCCAAACAGACCGAGCGTCTGGCATCCATTTTCGCCGGACAGGCCTCGGACATCGCCTTCACGCCCGTGAATCACACCCTTCACGCGGGATTCGCCGACGACGACCTCAAGGCGTGCTTCTTCACCGACCATCAGATTTTCGACCGCTTCCACAAATACAACCTCCGCAGCGACAAGGCGCGGAGCGGCAAGGTGGCTCTCTCGCTGAAAGAAATCCGGGAGTTCAACATCGGCGACTACGTGGTGCACGCCGACCACGGCATCGGGAAGTTCGGCGGCTTGGTGCGCATCCCCAACGGCGGCACCGTGCAGGAGGCCATCAAGATTACCTACCAGAACGACGACGCGGTGTTCGTCTCCATCCATTCCCTGCACAAGGTGAGCAAGTACCGCGGCAAGGAGGGCGAGCCGCCGCGCCTGAACAAGCTCGGCACGGGGGCGTGGGAACGGCTGAAAGAGCGCACGAAGGCCAAAATCAAGGACATCGCGCGCGACCTCATCAAGCTGTACTCCCTGCGCCTCCGGGAGAAGGGCTTCGCCTTCAGCCCCGACAGCTACATGCAGCACGAACTGGAGGCCGGCTTCCTTTACGAGGACACGCCAGACCAGCTGAAAGCCACGCGGGAGGTGAAGGCCGACATGGAGCGCGACCGCCCGATGGACCGCCTGGTGTGCGGCGACGTGGGGTTCGGCAAGACGGAAGTGGCCATACGCGCCGCCTTCAAGGCTTGCGCCGACGGCAAGCAAGTGGCCGTGCTGGTGCCCACCACCGTGCTGGCCTACCAGCACTTCCGCACGTTCTCGTCGCGGTTGGAAGGGATGCCCGTCCGGACGGACTACCTGAGCCGCGCCCGCAATGCCGCGGAGACGAAGGAAATACTGGCCGACTTGGCCGCAGGGAAGATAGACATCATCGTCGGTACACACAAACTGATTGGCAAGTCGGTGAGGTTCAAGGATCTCGGGCTATTAATCATCGACGAGGAGCAGAAGTTCGGCGTGGCGACAAAGGAAAGGCTGCGCCGGATGAAGGTGAACGTGGACACGCTCACGCTCACCGCCACGCCCATCCCGCGCACGTTGCAGTTCTCCCTGATGGGGGCGCGCGACCTGTCGGTCATCCAGACGCCGCCGCCCAACCGCTATCCCGTGCAGACCGAGGTGCACACGTTCAGCGCGGAACTGATAGCCGAGGCCGTCAACTTCGAGATGAGCCGCAACGGGCAGGTGTTCATCGTGAACAACCGCATCCCCGGCCTTTACGATTTGGAAGCTCTCCTGCACAGGCACGTGCCGGATGCCCGCGTCTGCGTGGCTCACGGACAGATGCCGCCCGCCGACTTGGAGGAAGCCGTCCTCGGCTTCGTGAACTACGATTACGACGTGCTGGTTTCCACCACCATCGTCGAGAACGGCATAGACATCCCCAACGCCAACACGATTATCGTCAACGGGGCGCAAAACTTCGGCCTGAGCGACTTGCACCAGATGCGCGGCCGCGTGGGGCGCAGCAACAAGAAGGCTTTCTGCTATCTCATGGCACCTCCTCTGGCCGCCTTGCCGCCGGAAGCACGCCGCCGCCTTCAAGCCATCGAGAACTTCAGCGACCTCGGCTCGGGCATCCACATCGCCATGCAGGACTTGGACATCCGCGGGGCCGGCAACCTGCTGGGCGCGGAACAGAGCGGCTTCATCGCCGACTTGGGCTACGAGACTTACCGCAAAATCCTGAACGAGGCCGTGAAAGAGCTGAAGGACGACGAGTTCGGCACTCTCTGCGCGGAGGAAGCCGAGACGGGAAACACCCCGGGCGGCGAGTACTTCGTGGACGAATGCTCGCTGGAAAGCGACTTGCAGATGTCTTTCCCCGACGATTACGTGCCGGGAAGCGGCGAACGCATGCTCCTCTACCGCGAGCTGGACGGTCTGGAACGCGACGAGGACGTGGAGGCGTTCCGCCGCCGCATGAGAGACCGCTTCGGCGAAATCCCGGAGGAGGGAGAGGAACTGATTCGCGTGGTGGTGCTACGCCGCCTCGGCAAATGCCTCGGCGCGGAGAAGATATTCCTCAAGGCGGGACGCATGACGCTCTGCTTCGTGCAGAACGCGAAGAGTGCCTATTTCGGGAGCAAGGCGTTCGGGCAGTGCATCGCATACGCCGCCATGAATGCTCATCGAAGCAACCTGCGCGAGGCGAACGGACGGCGTTCGATGGTAATCCAGGACGTGCGTTCGGTGAAAGATGCCGTCCGGATACTGCTCAGTATTTCGGAATTGCAGGCGGTGTGAGTCCCGTCCGCGCCCGGCGAGAAGTCCCGGTACGGATTTGACCCGACTTCGGCATCAACACATTCAAGTAGTCCCGCGTCCGGACGGCGGGGCACGGCGGCAATCCCTCCAAGACATAGGCTGGGGCTATCCCGGCAAAGTCGCGTGCCGTCGCCCTTTTGCCGGATAGTTTCACCGATGACGGCTCCGGCTTTAAGCCCTGTTAATGGGAAAGATTTCTCTGTTAAAAGATAACAAAAAGGAAACGGAAAGTGTACATGGCAAATATTTTGGCCTTATTTTTGTGCAACTTTATTACGGAACAAGGAATCCTTAACATGAACGACATGATGACAAAAACGATGAAAAAGACAACAAGAAAGGTATTGGGCACGGCCGCTCTTTTCATGGGCGGATTTTGCGTGATGGGATGTTGCGAACATACGTCGGCCAAGACACAGCCTGCGGTGGCTCCCTCGGGATTGGTGGACTTGACGCAGGCCGCCGAGACATCCGTTAACGCAGTGGTTTATATCAAGGTGACGACGAACAGCAAGACAAAGACGGTGGACGTGGAAGACCCGTTTTCCGACTTCTTCGGCGACTTCTTCGGGTTCGGGGGCGGACGCCAGCAGCGACAGATACAGACCCCGAAGCGCGAAGGCTCCGGCTCGGGCGTGATTATCTCTTCCGACGGCTACGTCGTGACGAATAACCACGTGGTGAGCGAGGCGGACGAATTGCTGGTGAAGCTGAACGACAACCGCGAGTTCAAGGGGCGCATCATCGGCACGGACGAACAGACCGACCTGGCCTTGGTCAAGATAGAAGGCAAGGAGTTCCCCACATTGCCCATCGGCAATTCCGACGACCTCAAGCTGGGAGAGTGGGTGCTGGCCGTGGGCAATCCCTTTAACCTGACTTCCACGGTGACGGCCGGCATCGTCAGCGCGAAAGCACGCTCAATGGGTGCCAACTCCATAGAGAGCTTCATTCAGACGGATGCCGCAATCAACCGCGGAAACTCCGGCGGGGCACTGGTCAACGCGCGCGGCGAGCTGGTGGGCATCAACGCCATGATTTATTCCCAGACGGGTTCCTATACCGGGTACGGCTTCGCCATCCCCACGTCTATCATGAATAAGGTGGTGGAAGACCTGAAGAAATTCGGCATCGTGCAACGTGCGCAACTCGGCGTGTTGGGCAACGACGTGACCCGGTATATCGACGAGGAGAAGTCGAAAGGCAATGAGGTGGACTTGGGCACGTTGAACGGAGTTTACGTCGCCGAGGTGCAAGACAATTCCTCTGCTTCCGAAGCGGGCCTGCGCAAGGGCGACGTGGTGACCGCCATCAATGGCAAGGAAGTGAAGAAGATGGCCGAACTGCAAGAAGCCATCAGCACCATGCGTCCGGGCGACAAGGTGAAAATCACTTATATGCGCAACAAGAAGAAGAACACGGCAACGGTGGAGCTACGCAACGCCCAAGGCAACACCAAGGTGCTGGAACAAATGGACATGGATCAGTTCGGCGCGGCTCTGAAACCCTTGGACAGCGAGACCAAGCGTCAACTAAGCCTGTCGAGCGGCTTGGAAGTGGTAGCCGTGAGGAGAGGCAAGATGGCTGACGCCGGGGTGGAGAAAGGATGGATTATCCTGCAAGTGAACGAGAAGCCCATGAATACGTTGGAGGACTTCGAGGAAGTGGTGAAAGAGGCCAATCGCTCCGCCGACCGCATCCTGTGGATTCGTGCCGTGACCCAAAGCGGAAAGCCGAGAAGCGCGGCGGTGGAACTGGACGGGAAGTAAGACTTTCAACGTCAGGCGACGGGCGCGGCCCCGAAAAGCCGCCCGCAAA
>CAZGBV010000003.1:0-26138 GCA_964523985.1 uncultured Paraprevotella sp. | reverse complement strand
AAGTAAGACTTTCAACGTCAGGCGACGGGCGCGGCCCCGAAAAGCCGCCCGCAAAAGAGCGGTGCATGTCGGCAAGAACGCCCGGCATACACCGCTTTCCCGTTCGTCCGGCAGGGCAAAAATCCAAGGGGCATAAGCCCCCGATGCCACCTTATGAAGTACACTGTTCCTTTGGTTGAGGATGCCAAAGGGGGCGGCCAGATTTCGACCGGCCCGGACAAGTCCGTAATTTCAGGCGACCAAACTTAGAATTCAGACCCATATTACGGGTGCGCGGTCGGCTTAGAGGCTCCGGGGAAGCAGAAAAATACGTTTCCGCTTGCCGCCGCGTCCGTCTTTCGTTACCTTTGCAGTAGTTTTGCCGTGCGATTCTCCTGACGTAGCCGTTTTCATGAAATGAAGAAACATATTCTGGACTTGACGCTGACATCCAACGAACACCTGCGGACGGGATACGCGTTGCTGAAGCTCACGCACGAGCGGCCGTTGCCGGAGATGCGTCCCGGCCAGTTTGCTGAGTTGAAGGTGGAGGGGTCGGAGACGACATTCTTGCGTCGCCCCGTCTCCATAAATTATGTGGACGAAGAGAAGAACGAGGTGTGGTTCCTGATACATGAAGTGGGGGACGGGACGCGCAAGCTGGGAAGCATGAAGGCTGGAGAAAGGCTCAACGCCGTCATGCCGCTGGGAAACGGTTTCACGCCGCCCGCGTCCGCCGACGAGAAAATGTTGCTGGTGGGAGGCGGGATAGGCGCGGCGCCGCTGCTCTTTATGGGAAAGGAGATGGCAAGACGCGGCTGCCGCCCCACGTTCTTGCTGGGCGGGCGTTCGGCGGGCGACCTGGTGCAATCGGACATGTTCAGGACGCTGGGTGACGTGTACGTAACGACGGAGGATGCGTCCGAGGGGGAAAGGGGCTTCGTGACGCGGCATTCCGTGTTGCGTCGCGAAGCGTTCGACCGCATAGCGGCGTGCGGTCCCAAGCCGATGATGGTGGCCGTGGCGCGGCATGCGAAGTCGAGGGGCATAACGTGCGAGGTTTCGTTGGAGAACATGATGGCTTGCGGGGTGGGTGCCTGCCTGTGTTGCGTGGAGAACACCGCGGAAGGACACCTGCGCGTGTGCGAGGACGGCCCCGTTTTCAATACGGATAAGTTGTTATGGCAGATTTAAGCGTGGACGTAGGCGGGTTACGGCTGAAAAATCCCGTGATGACGGCATCCGGCACTTTCGGGTACGGCATCGAGTTCGCCGACTTCGTGGACTTGGAGGACATCGGGGGAATCATCGTGAAAGGCACGACTTTGAAACCCCGTGAAGGAAACCCTTACCCCCGCATGGCGGAGACCCTGCGGGGGATGTTGAACTGCGTGGGCTTGCAAAACAAGGGCGTGGATTATTTTTGCGACCATATCTACCCCCGCATCAAGGATATCCGCACCCACGTGATAGTGAACGTCTCCGGCTCGTGCTGCGAAGACTACGCGGAGTGTGCCGCGCGGATCAACGAGCTGGAACGCATCCCGGCCATAGAACTGAACATCTCCTGCCCTAACGTGAAGCAGGGGGGCATGGCGTTCGGCGTGACGACGGAAGGAGCCTCGACCGTGGTGGAAGCCGTGCGCGCGGCTTACGGCAAGACGTTGATTGTCAAACTGTCTCCGAACGTGACCGACGTGGTCGGCATAGCCCGCAGCGTGGAAGATGCCGGGGCAGATGCCGTAAGCCTCATCAACACGTTGCTGGGAATGGCCATCGACGCAGAGAAGCGTCGCCCCGTGCTGTCCATCGCGACGGGAGGGCTGAGCGGCCCGGCGGTGAAGCCCGTCGCCCTGCGCATGGTGTGGCAAGTGGCCAAGGCCGTGAAGATACCCGTGGTGGGGGTGGGGGGCATCATGGACGCGCGCGACGCGGTGGAATTCCTCCTGGCCGGGGCTTCGGCCGTGGAAATCGGGACGGCCAACTTCATCGACCCTGCCGTGACGGTGAAGGTGGCGCGCGGGATAGACGAATATCTGGAACGTCACGGATGCAGCAGCGTGCGCGAAATCATCGGTGCCTTGGAGGAATGAGACGGAGTTTCCGCCACCCTCCTGCGCAGGGACTTTGCCGGACGGAGACAGTATCGTGCCTTTGCGTCACGAACATCAAAAAGAAGTATGAAAATGAAAAAGCTGTTCAGACTTCGCGGAATTTTCGCGGCTTGCTGCCTGATGGCGGTGTTCGGCGGCTGCGAGACGAGCGACGACTACCGAGGGTACGTGCTTTCGGGACGTTGGTTCGGCGATTTGGGGATGATGGTGGACGGCCAGCTGGCCGTCGGCTCCGACCTTGAGTTTATCCCGCACGACCACGCGGGTTGCGACGAAGGCTATGGTTACGAGACGGATTACTATCTCGGATGGCGGGGAGACGTGGAGGCCGTCGGGCACGAGTTTGACTGGACGGTGGAAGCCGACATCATTCATCTGCGCTTCGACGACCCCGGCCTTGACTGTGACATCCGCGACTACACCTTGCCCCCTGATTATTTCGAGAGTTACACGGACGGGGTGTATTCTTCCACGAGATTCTCGCTACGCAACTATGACCGTTATTGGGACGATTACGGGTATTGGGACTATGATTATTCCTACCGGAACAGCCGCGCCGGACATCTCGCGCCGGACGGCCATCTGGAGAGGAAACCCCGGACTGTGTGAGGAAAGTGAACGTAAGTCCCGCCATGTGGGGGACAAGTGATTTACGCCGACTTCGGAAGCGATGCCTTGAAAACCGGCGGATTGTCCTCGTGCCTTGCTCTCCCGAGACGGGATGGGCGAAGGTCGTCGTCCGCCGCCGTAGCAGGCCATCGCTTCCCTCACCCGTGCAATTTTGCCATGAATGCCTTGCCGTCCACTATGAAACGGATGTGTTCCCCTTCCCCGATGATTCCCGTTTCATCCCGCGCCGTAACCTTAAAAGTCAGCCTGCGCCCCTCGATGCACGTCAGCACGGCCGTGGCCGAGACGGCCTTACCCGGTGCCGTGGGCTTGAGGTGAAAAATGTCGATGCGTCCGCCCACGGTCGTCATGCCCTCGCCCAAGGCTTGCTTGACGGCCGACATTGCCGCGTTCTCCATCAAGGCCGCCATGACCGGCGTGGCCAAGACTTCCAAGTCTCCGCTACCGACGCGGACGGCCAAGTGCTTGTCTTCCACGACGAGTGTGCTCGTGTGCGTCAACCCCGTTTCCATTTGTTTTGTCCCGTCGTTTGATGATGACGGGACAAAAATACGAAAAAGGGACAAATTCCGGAGGATGTTTTCATGGAAAAGCGGGGTGGGGCAGGGGTAGAACCGGTTGCGGGCGGCTTCAGCGCACTTTGTTGCGGTGGTAATGAGGGGAGACGTAAAGGTTGAAAAACAGCATGGAGACCACGCAAAGCATGCTGCCGAACAAATACACGGCATCGAAAGCGTATCGTTGCGCGATGTAGCCGCCCGTGGAGATGCCCAGTCCGATGCCTACGTCCCACGAGGTCAGGTAGGTACTGGTGGCCGTCCCGCGCTGGCTGTTTGGCGCGAGGTTGACATACAGCGTGTTGTAGGCCGGGAACATCACGCCGAACCCGATGCCGAGCATGAAAGGCACGAGGTAGAAGATGAAGGAACACCATGCCTCGCTGTATGTGATGACCGAGGCGCAACGCGAGAGCAGGAAGAACGCCGCCACTACCACGTAGAAGCCGTAAGATATGGTCTGGGTGACGTATCCGCGATCCACATACTTCCCGGCGAATATGCGGCTGATGCCCATGCCTGCGGCCAGGAGTGTGAAAAAGAAGCCGGTGGGCACGTGAAGCCCTATCTCGCGGGCATACACTGCCACGTAATTCGTCGTCGCCCCGTAGGGGATGGACAGCAAGAGCAGGGCGATGCCCGCGGGGATGCCTTTCAGCAGGAAGAAACGGTCGAGCGAAACCGGCGGCCGCTTCACCGGATCCTTTCGTGGGGCCTTGACGGCGAGAGCCGCCACGAAACCGAGCAGGCAGGAGAGCAGGGCGATGCCGAAGATATGCGCGTAGCTCAAACGGGAATCGTGCAGGAACAGGCCGGTCATCGGCCCGATGCTCATGGCCACGTTGTTGGTGAGGCCGTAGTATCCGAGTGCCTCTCCCCGGCGGGCGGACGGCGTGATGTCGATGACCAGCGTGTTGCCGCCCACGGTGACCGTCCCGAACGCGACACCGTGCGCCACGCGCAGGAGGACGAACGCGGCAAGCAGGCTTGCCGCGACGTATCCGGCGAAGATGACCGTGAACAGCAGGTAGGCCATGACGTAAATGGGTTTGCGTGCGAAGCCGTCGTACAGGTATCCCATGAACGGGCGTGCGCACAAGGCCGACACGGTGTAGCAACTCAGTATCGTGCCGATGGATGCCTCTCCGCACGAGAAAGTCTCTTTCAGGTAGAAAGGCAGGACGGGGACGAGTAGCCAGAACCCGAAATAGAGAAGGAAATTGGCTGTCAGTATGCAAACGAAGCTTCGTGTGACCAGCCTGTCCCCCAATGTCCCCCTCTTAATTGGCGGCCTTGAATTCTTCAAGGAAACGGATGTCATTCTCTGAGAACAGGCGCAGGTCGTTCACCCGGTATTTCAAGTTGGCGATACGTTCTATGCCCATACCGAAGGCGTAGCCCGTGTAGGTGCTGCCGTCGATGCCGTTGGCGTCGAGCACGGCGGGGTCGACCATGCCGCACCCGAGTATCTCCACCCATCCCGTGTGCTTGCAGAAGGAACAGCCCTTTCCGCCGCACATGTTGCAGCTGATGTCCATCTCGGCGGACGGCTCCGTGAAGGGGAAATAAGAGGGGCGGAGGCGGATTTTCGTGTCCGCGCCGAACATTTCCTGCGCGAAGAGCAACAGGACTTGCTTCAAGTCGGCGAACGACACGTTTTTGTCGACATACAGCCCTTCCACCTGATGGAAGAAGCAGTGCGCGCGGGCGGAGATGGCCTCGTTGCGGTACACGCGCCCCGGGCAAATCACGCGGATGGGCGGCTGTTGCCGTTCCATGACGCGGGCCTGTACGGAGGAGGTGTGCGAGCGCAGCACGATGTCCGGGCGGACTTCTATGAAGAAAGTGTCCTGCATGTCGCGCGCGGGATGGTCGTCGGCGAAGTTCATCGACGAATACACGTGCCAGTCGTCCTCGATTTCCGGCCCTTCGGCCAGCGTGAAGCCGAGGCGCGAGAAGATGTCCACAATCTCGTTCTTCACGATGGAAAGCGGGTGGCGCGTGCCCAGCGGGACGGGGTAGGCCGTGCGGGTCAGGTCTGCCTCGTCTGTGGTGCATTCCTGCGTGGCGGCGGTCTCTTTCAGAGCCGCGATTTTTTCCGCAGTCTTGTTTTTCAGTTCGTTCAGCTTCATCCCCACCTCCTTCTTCGATTCGGCGGGCACGTTCCGGAACTCCGCCATCAAGGCGTTCAGTATGCCTTTCCTGCCTAAATATTTCACGCGCAACGCTTCCGCCTCTTCGGGGCCGGAGGCTTTCAGTTTTTCCACTTCTTCCAGTAGCTCTCGGATTCTTTCTATCATGTTTCTCCTAAGGTGTAGTTTGCTTCAAAAACCTTGCAAAGGTAATCATTTATCCATGGAAAACTTGCCCGCGTTGAAAATAAAAGTGTACTTTTGCATGTTTTTTCGAGGGGGATTTCCATCCCGTGTCTGTATGAGGAATTTTCTTGTGTGGTGCGTGGTCTTGGCGGTCGTTCCGACGGCGTGCAGCCGGAAAAAGACGGTCTTGGAGGTTGACTATGCGGATGCCCCGGTCGTCGATTCGACGTTTGATTCCCAGGACTCGCTTGTTTTTCCCACCGGCACGGCAGACGAGGTGTTGCCGGAAAGAGCCGACGAGCTTTTCGACGACTTCATATTCGAGTTCGCACGCCTCGAGAAAGTCAGAATCGGGCGCGTGGATTTCCCGTTGCCCCGCGTCGTGCGCGGCGACACGGCGTGGCTCACCGAGGAGCAATGGGAATATGATTCGCTCTTCATGCAACGGGATTTTTACACGGTGTTCTACAACGACGAGGAACAGATGGAGCTGGAGAAGAGTACCGACCTGAACCGTGTGGACGTGGAGCGAATCCTTCTGGATGAACGGGAGGTGAAGACGTGTCGTTTCGAGCGCAGGGAAGGCGAATGGCGGCTGACGCAAGAGAGCGTGCGCGATTTCTCGGATGTCGACCCTCTGGACAGGTTCATGGATTTCTACGGGAGGTTCGCCTCGGACGACGATTTCCAGCGAAGGAGCGTTTCCGACCCCTTGCGTTACGTCACGACGGACGCGGACGATGATTTCAACACGGTGGAAGGCACACTAGACCACGACCAGTGGGATGCTTTCAAGCCACAGTTGCCCGGCGGGGTCATCACCAATATCCTCTACGGGCAGACGTACGATGACCCCAATCGCATGATTTTGGTGAAAGCCGGCATCTCCAACGGGCTGATGGACATCCTCTATTTCAGGAAGAAAGAAGGGGCGTGGAAATTGGTGTCCTACGAAAACTGAACCCCGTTCCCATGGCAAGGATAGCATACGATTACCCGTTGCTCTCGCACAACACCTTCGGCATCGAAGCCCGTGCGCGGCAGTTCATCGTTTACGACGGCGCGGACGACCTGCGCGGCATCGTGGCTCGCCTCCGCGCGGAATGTCCCGGCTTGCCGGTGTTGCATATCGGAGGGGGAAGCAACCTCTTGTTCCTGTCCGACTTCGATGGCGTGGTGTTGCATTCCGCCATCAGCGGCATCGGGCGCGATGGGAGCGGCGACGGGATACGGCTTCGCGTGGGGGCGGCCGTCGTGTGGGACAGTCTGGTGGCCTACTGCGTGGAACGTGGATTTCACGGATTGGAGAACCTTTCGGCCATACCGGGCGAGGTGGGGGCTGCCGCCGTGCAGAACATCGGCGCATACGGCTCGGAGGCTAAGGACGTTATCACGGCGGTGGAAACCATCGACTTGCGGAGCGGAGAAGCGAGGACGTTCGGCGCGGCGGAGTGCGGCTATGCTTACCGGCGAAGCAACTTTAAAGAAGAGTGGCGCGGACGCTACGCGGTGACGCACGTACAATTCAGATTGTCGGCCACGTTCCGCCCCAATCTGGACTACGGGGGCATACGCGAAGCTCTGGAAGCCGGAGGATTACGCCCGGAGGAGGTCACGGCGCAAGACCTGCGTCGCGTGGTGATTGCCATGCGGGAGGCCAAGCTCCCGAATCCGGAAGTGCAGGGCAACGCCGGCAGCTTTTTCATGAACCCCGTGGTTTCACGCGAGGCCTACGAGGCGATAAGGAGGGACTATCCCGGTGTGCCGTGCTACGAGGCGGGGAACGGAGGAGTGAAGATACCGGCCGGATGGCTCATCGAGCAGTGCGGATGGAAAGGACGGTCGCTCGGACGAGCGGCGGTGCACGATAGGCAGGCCTTGGTGCTGGTGAACAAGGGCGGCGCGACAGGGCGCGACATCCTCGCGCTGTGCGAGGC
Organism: uncultured Paraprevotella sp.; assembly: GCA_964523985.1. Classification (GTDB taxonomy): domain Bacteria; phylum Bacteroidota; class Bacteroidia; order Bacteroidales; family Bacteroidaceae; genus Paraprevotella. The sequence goes on along the minus strand of CAZGBV010000003.1, from coordinate 18,603 downwards.
CATACGCGCCGACGTGCTGACCCGTTTCGGCATTTCTCTCCGTCCGGAAGTAAACTTCATCGGGGAATGAACATGAAAGTCACTTTCCTTGGTACGGGGACGAGCACCGGAGTGCCGCAAATCGGTTGTTCATGCAAGGTGTGCCGTAGCACGGACGCGCGCGACAGGCGTTTGCGCACTTCAGTGCTGGTGGAGACGGAGCGGACAAGGATACTGCTGGATTGCGGACCGGACTTCCGGCAACAAGTCCTGCCGCTGAAGTTCCGCCGCATAGATGCCGTGCTACTCACCCACGAGCATTACGACCACGTGGGAGGAATAGACGACTTGCGTCCCTTCAGCGTGTTCGGCGACGTGCATCTTTACGCTTCGGAGCGCACGGGCGCACAGTTGCGGCAAAGCCTGCCTTATTGTTTCGTGGAGCACAAGTACCCCGGCGTGCCGCAACTCAGGCTCCGCATCGCCCGTCCGCATGAGACGTTCCGCGTGGAGGACTTGCGGGTCACGCCCGTGGAGGTGATGCACGGCAGACTGCCCATATTGGGTTTCCGCGTGGGTCGCATGGCTTATATTACGGACATGAAGACGATGGCGGACGGCGAGCAGGATTACCTTCAAGGGCTGGACTTGCTCATCCTGAACGGCCTGCGCCATATACCCCACTACTCCCACCAGACGATAGAGGAGGCTTGCGCGTTTGCCCGCCGCTTGCGCGTGCCGCGCACGTTCCTCGTCCACATGGGTCACCACATCGACCTGCACGCCGAGGAGGATGCCCGCCTTCCCGAAGGCGTGCGCATGGCCTACGACGGGCTGGCGGTGGAAGTGTAGGGTAGGGGGGGAGATAAAAATCCGTCATCGGATTAGGTAGTTGCCCGCCACGTATGTATGGTTTATGAGGGAACCCGCTCCGATTTTCGCGGCCTCTCCCTTTATCGCCAGGAATGCCAATCTGACGAAAGGTAAGACCGTAAGCCCCAAACCGATACCCAAGCCCAAGGCGAGACCTTTCTTGCTTTGGCCTTCCGCGCTGATGTCTCCGTTCAATGTGATACTTTGCCCGTCGACGGCTCTCGTGGTGGTACAAGCCGCCGAAACCGATCCGGCTCTCCCGCACCCCCTTGCCCTCATCGTTTCGACTTGCAACTCCACGAGCGACCCGCCTTGACGAATACTCTCCCGTCGGTGTCCACGACAGCGGCGGCGAGTTGGTTGTTGCCTTTCTTGCTATTGACGGGCGCGGAGTTACCTTTCTACATTCGCTCAGAACTTGAAAGGCTCGTTCTTCACGTAAATCTTGTAATCCCTGACGCATCCGGGCGCACCTTGTTCTGCCCGGGGGAGATATTGGAAACCGCCCAACGTATGTTCCGCGCCCAAGTCCAACACGATGAAGTGCGGGAACTTCGCGCCTTTATTGGTACTCCAATATGTGGATTCCTGAAGGTCGAAAATCTTGTCGGCCGTCTTGTTGCCGGAGGCGACATCCTCGTCGTCGGCGTATGCCACCGTCCAAGGTTCGCGGCTGATTCGCCGGCCCTTTTCGTCGAGCATGTGCCATTCCGCGATGCAGGCATATTCGCGGTCGTCGTGGGAGTCCGAGGCTTCGATGCACAGGTAGCGCCCCGTCACGGGCTGGTCGAACCTGACTTCCTGCCATCCGTTGCCCGCGGCAAACTCGCCGGTCTTGCACGGCGTTTCGCCCGTCAGATCCAGAGACTGTCCCTCCTTGCGGTGCGTGTTCGGCGCATCGATGTTCAACCTGTCGATGATTGGTTCGGGAAGGCCTTCCACCACGGTTTCCCGCGGGCCGATGATGTCTTGCACGATAATCTCGTTCCCACCCTTCTTCAGCCAGCAACCGGGCATGTAAAGCGTCTGTTGCGGGCCGATTTTCCAGAAACGTCCGATGGCGTGGCCGTTCACGTAAACTTGTCCCTTGCCCCATGTCTCCATGTTCAGGAACGTGTCGCCGGTCTTTTTCAGGTTGAAGGTGGCGCGGTAACATCCCGGTGCTTTCCGGCTTCCCAAAGGAGCGTACTTCATGTCCTTCTGCGTCCGGTAGTCGTCATCGAGAGTGAAAATCTGCCAGTTCTTCAAGTTGACGGTCACTTGGCTGCCGCTGTCCAAAGTGTAGCTCAATTCCACTTTTTCCGTGATGCCCTTGAAGTCCTTGATGGCACGTCCGAAGTTGATGCGCCCCATGGCTTCCACGAGGATGTCCAGTCGGTCTCCTTCGTCCAAGGTCGGCAACAACACGGTCTTTTCGTGGTTGCGACGGTCGATGGTGCCGAGCGGTTTCCCGTTGAGGAACACCTGCGCGAAGTCGTGCGCCTCCGTCACGGTCAGGACGCTTTGCGTCGGCACGGCCGGGGTCACGGTGCGGTAGAGTATGGAACCCCATCCCTGATCCAGTTCTTCCATTGTCAGGACATCCATCGACGTGTGAGGGGAGGGGAGATTCTCAAACAAGGGGGCGACTTCCGTAAATCGTATTTCGGGGATGCTGATTACGGGGAACGCCTTGGGAACGGGAGGCAATTCCTTTTCGCTGTACGAGGCCAGCATCTCGCGCAGTTCCATGTATTTGGGCGTGGCCTGCCCGGCTTCGTTGACGGGGGCATCGTAGTCGTAAGAAGTCACGTCGGGCGAGAACCCCGGGCTGTTGGCACCTGCCCAATGTCCCCAGCTGGTTCCTCCGTGGGTCATGTAGAGCGAGAAGGAAATGCCCTTGTCCAGCATTTCTTTCAGTCCGCCCACCATCTCCTTGCTGTCGCGCGTCTCGTGCCGCCCTCCCCATTTGTCGAACCATCCGCTCCAAAACTCGGAGCACATCCGCGGGGCACCCGGGCGCAACTTGCCCAGCAACTTGAATTCATTCTCGATGTTGGCACCGGTGCCGAAGTTCATCGTCCACATCAAATCGTCCAGCCCGTTCTTGGTGAAGTTGGAACTCCAGTCGCATTGGAATAATGTCACGTCGCCGAAGCCGGAATCGCGGACGATGTCGCGGACAGCCGAGATATACGGCTTGTCCTCGCCGTAAGACCCGTATTCGTTTTCCACCTGCACCATGATAATCGGCCCGCCCTTTTCAAGGGTCAGGTTTCCTATCTGTTCTCCCAGTTTGCGGGTGAAGATGCGGTAACGCTCCATGAAGTACGGGTCTTGTTCTCTTAGGCGTATGTCCTTCTTCTTCAGCAACCACCAGGGCAGGCCGCCCATTTCCCATTCTCCGCACACGTAGGGGCCGGGGCGCACGATGACGTAAAGCCCGTTCCGTTGTGCCAGCCGGATGAATTCCGCCACATCGTTGTCGCCCGTGAAGTCGAACCTGCCTTCTTCCTGTTCGTGCACGTTCCAAAATACATACAGGCAAATCGTGTTCATGCCCAGTGCCTTGCACATCTTGATGCGCTGTTCCCAGTAGGGGCGCGGGATGCGGGGGTAGTGCAATTCGGCGGCCTTGACGATGAAAGGCTTGCCGTTGAGGAGGAAAGTCTTGTTCCCCACTTCGAAAGTCCCGTTTTTCACCGCGCCGACCACCGGGGCGGAAAGAGCCAGCCCGGCCACAAGTAGCGATGCCATGACCGCGCGGGCGGTGTGCCTGTTCAAGTCCATCATTGAGAGTTGGTTTCTAATGATACGGGTTCGTGTGCTTCACGGTTTCAAAAATACGATATTTATTCCTCCCTGCAAAAGTTTTTGAAGAAAAAGGACGTGCCGCGGGCGAAAACTTCCTTCCCGCGTTGAATACTTATGAAAAAAGGATAACTTTGCACTTCGGATTTTAACATAAGCAAACGGATATGTTCAGGACAAATACTTGCGGCGAGCTGAGGATTACGGATGCCGGGAAAGGCGTGACGCTTGCCGGGTGGGTGCAACGTGTGCGTAAAATGGGAGGAATGACTTTCATCGACTTGCGCGACCGTTACGGCATCACGCAATTGGTTTTCAACGAAGAAGTGAACGGCGCACTTTGTGAGCAGGCCAACAGGCTGGGGCGCGAGGATGTCGTCCAGATAAAAGGCGAAGTGCGCGAACGCGAGAGCAAGAACAAGAATTTGCCGACGGGGGAAATCGAAATCGTCGTTTCGGAGCTGACCGTGCTCAACGCCTCCGCCACGCCGCCCTTCACGATAGAGGACAACACGGACGGGGGGGACGATATCCGCATGAGATACCGCTATCTGGACTTGCGGCGCGCCTGTGTGCGGAAAAACCTGGAACTCCGCCACCGGATGACCATGGAAGTGCGCCGTTACCTGGACGACAAGGGATTTCTGGAAATAGAAACGCCGATGCTGATAGGATCCACCCCCGAAGGAGCCCGCGACTTCGTGGTGCCTTCCCGGATGAACCCGGGGCAGTTTTATGCGTTGCCGCAAAGCCCGCAGACCTTGAAGCAACTGTTGATGGTGGCCGGCACGGACCGTTACTTCCAGATAGTGAAATGTTTCCGCGATGAGGACTTGCGGGCCGACCGCCAACCCGAGTTCACACAGATAGACTGCGAGATGAGCTTCGTGGAGCAGGAAGACGTGATAGGACTTTTCGAGGGGATGACCAAACACCTTTTCCGCACATTGCGCGGCGTGGAGTTCGCGGAGCCGTTCCCGCGCATGGCTTGGAGCGATGCCATACGGCTTTACGGTAGCGACAAGCCTGACACGCGCTTCGGTATGGAGTTCGTGGAACTGACAGACATACTGAAGGGAACGGGGGAATTTCCCGTATTCAACGATGCCGGATACGTGGGGGCCATTTGTGCGCCGGGATGCGCTTCCTACACCCGCAAGCAACTTGACGGGCTGACGGATTTCGTGAGGCGCAGCCAAATCGGGGCGAAAGGACTGGTATATGCCCGCGTGCGGGAAGACGGCGATGTGAAATCCTCCGTGGACAAATTCTACGCGCCGGAAGTCTTGTCGCGGCTGGCACCGGCCATGAATGCCGCACCGGGCGACTTAATCCTGATAATGAGCGGTGAAGATGCCATGAAGACACGCAAGCAATTGTGTGAGTTGCGACTGGAGATGGGAACCCGTCTGGGGTTGCGCGACAAGAACAAGTTCTCCTTGTTGTGGGTCGTGGATTTCCCGATGTTCGAGTGGAGCGAGGAGGAAGGCCGCCTGATGGCCATGCACCACCCGTTCACGCATCCCAAGGACGAGGACATCCCGTTGCTGGATACCAATCCCGCCGCCGTCCGCGCGGATGCCTACGACATGGTCTGCAACGGGGTGGAAGTGGGAGGGGGGTCTATCCGTATCCACGATCCGGAACTTCAGGACAAGATGTTCAGGATATTGGGATTCTCGGAGGAACGTGCGCGAGAACAGTTCGGCTTCCTGATGAACGCCTTCAAGTACGGCGCGCCTCCCCACGGCGGCTTGGCCTATGGCCTCGACCGTTGGGTGAGCTTGTTTGCCGGGCTTGACAGCATCCGCGATTGCATAGCGTTCCCGAAGAACAACAGCGGGCGCGACGTGATGCTGGACGCGCCTTCCCGCATAGACCGGAAGCAGCTGGAAGAACTGAATTTGGTAATCGACTTGAAAAATTGAGCGAAAAGGAGTTCTTGGAGGGGGCAAGGACATCTGTGTCGCCCGTCCGATTCGCAGGAAGTCCGAGCGACGAATCCCGCGAAAACGCGCCGCATAAAATAGTTCCTTCCGACCTCGAAAAGTCATTCCCTTTCACTATCTTTGCATCACGTACTGTAAACTTAGGATAGTTATGGAAACATTGAAAAATATTTTCGCGTCCAAGTTGCTTAAAGTCAAAGCAATCAAACTTCAGCCTACCAATCCCTTCACTTGGGCTTCGGGATGGAAGTCCCCATTCTACTGCGACAACCGCAAGACTTTGTCTTACCCGGAATTGCGCAACTTCATCAAGATAGAGACAGCACGTCTCATCGTGGAGCGTTTTCCCGCCACGGAAGCCATCGCCGGCGTGGCCACCGGGGCCATCCCACAAGGCGCGTTGGTGGCCGACTTGCTCAGCCTGCCGTTCGTCTATGTGCGTTCCAAGCCTAAAGACCACGGTCTGGAGAACCTGATTGAGGGGGAACTCCGCCCCGGCATGAAGGTCGCCGTCGTGGAAGACCTCGTCTCCACCGGCGGAAGCAGTCTGAAGGTGGTGGAAGCCATCCGCAACAACGGATGCGGCGTGAGCGGCATGGTGGCCGCCTACACTTACGGGTTCGACGTGGCCGACCGGGCGTTCAAGGCGGCCGGCGTGGAACTTGTCACCCTGACCGATTACGAGGCCGTGGTCGCGGAGGCCGTGCGCACGGGCTATATCACCCCCACCGACAAGGAAGTGCTCGACGAATGGAGGAAGGATCCGGCTCATTGGAACGGCTGATTGTCTCATAAACAAGAACAGGAAATGGCAACACGACAATTCGAAAGCAACGCCCGGATAGTTCCGTACCCGCAGTCAAGCGTCTATTCCGGACTGGCCGACTTGAAAAACCTGTCTGTCGTGAGGGAACGGTTGGACGACCCCTCCGTGCGTGCAGCATTTTCTGCCGGCGGCGTGACGGAAGAAGATTTGAAGCGGTTGGACGGATGTATCCGGGAAATGAAGTTCGACACGGACTCCGTGCGTTGCGACATCCCCTCACTGGGGGAAATCACATTGCGCGTCGTCGGGCGCGAGGAGCCGGAAAGCATCAAATACGAGACGGAAAATTCTCCTGTCCCCCTCGTCTTGCGGATACGCCTGCGCCCCGTATCCGAAACGGAGTGTGAGCTGAAGCTGACGGCGGAAACCGACCTCAACCCGTTCCTCATGGGTATGGCGGACAAGCCGTTGAGGAAAGGCGTGGAGAAGCTGGCGGAGCTATTGGCAATGATTCCTTACGGGAATTGACCTCGCCGAAGACGACAATGGCAAACAAACTCTGGGAGAAGAACACGGAAGTCAACCGTGAGATAGAAAGGTTCACGGTGGGGCGCGACCGCGAACTCGACTTGTATCTGGCCCGTTACGACGTGCTGGGTTCCATGGCGCACATCATCATGCTGGAAACTATCGGCCTGCTCGACAAGGACGAGCTCGCCGCGTTGCTGGAAGAACTGCGCCGCATCCACGCCGACATCGAAGCCGGGTGCTTCGTCATCGAGGAAGACGTGGAAGACGTGCATTCGCAGGTGGAACTGCTCCTGACGCGCAGACTGGGCGACGTGGGAAAGAAAATCCACAGCGGCCGGTCGCGCAACGACCAGGTGTTGGTAGACTTGAAGCTCTTCGCCCGCGCGCGGTTGCGAGACATCGCAGAAGATGTTAGGGTGCTTTTCGACAGGTTGCAAGCCCAAAGCGAACGTTTCAAGGACGTGCTCATGCCGGGCTACACTCATCTGCAAGTGGCCATGCCTTCCAGTTTCGGGCTGTGGTTCGGCGCATACGCGGAAAGCCTGGTGGACGACATGCTGTTCCTTCAGGCCGCCTACAAGATGACGAACCGCAACCCGCTGGGGTCTGCGGCGGGCTACGGTTCGTCGTTTCCCCTCGACCGTGCGCTGACCACCGAGCTCCTCGGGTTCGGATCGATGGACTACAATGCGGTTTATGCCCAGATGGGCCGCGGGAAAACGGAACGCAACGTGGCGTTCGCCCTCGCGGGCATCGCCGGGACATTGAGCAAACTTGCCTTCGATGCCTGCCTGTTCAATTCGCAGAACTTCGGCTTCGTCAGACTACCGGACAATTGCACCACGGGGTCGAGCATCATGCCGCACAAGAAGAATCCCGACGTGTTCGAACTGATCCGTGCCAAGTGCAACAAACTTCAGGCATTGCCCCAACAAATCATACTTGTCATGAACAACCTGCCGTGCGGCTATTCCCGCGACTTGCAAGTCATCAAGGAGGTCTTTCTTCCCGCCTTCGGCGAACTGGAAGACTGCCTGCGCATGACGGCTTACGTCATCGACAAGGTGCAGGTGAACGAGCATATCCTCGACAATCCGAGATACGATGCCATGTTCAGCGTGGAGGAAGTGAACCGGATGGTTGCGGGAGGTATGCCGTTCCGTGACGCATATAAAAAGGTGGGACTGGACATCGAAGCCGGGAAGTTCGTCCCCGGCAAGCGCGTGCGCCACACCCACGAGGGAAGCATCGGTAACTTGTGCAACGACAAGATACGCGGATTGATGGAACGGGTGTGGGGCGGCTTCGACTTCGACCGGGCGCGCGAGGCGGAAAACCGCCTGCTTGGGAAATGAAGAAGGGGAGGCCGCGATGAAGAAGACGGAAAGCCATATCACAACCGATATGAAAAGAATACGGAACATACTTATCCTCGCGGCATTGTCATGTCTCGCGGCCTGTAACGACGACGTGCAAGGCACATACTCCGATTATCCGGCCTATTTCGTTTACGGAAACGTGAACACCGTGCCCCAGCTCAACGCGGCCTTGAACAGTCCGGGAATTTACGTCACCATCCGCCTCGACCGCAACCGTTTCCTGTTCACGGACGAAGGCGGGCATACCACTCCGGTCAACGCCGCCGCCGGCAACTCTTCCGTCAGGATGGGCATCGCGGGCTTCATCGTCGGCCTTCCCAGCATCCCTGAATTGGGCGGCACCACCTCCCTGCCCGTCTGCTACGATCTGGCCTGCCCCAACTGTTATTCCGCCTACAACATCGCCCGCACCCTGCAACTGAAAGAGGGAGGCCATGCGGGATGCGCGTCGTGCGGACGAATTTATGACTTGAACAGCCAGGGCATAATCGCTTCCGGCGACAATGGGATTAGCCTGTTCCGCTACCGTATCACGTACTCTGGCAACACGATGGTAGTCAACAACCGATAAAAAGCAAGTGAAAAACTTGGCGCAAACTCCTAAATATGCTACCTTTGCAAACATGACGCACGAGACGATGCGGAAATAGCTCAGTTGGCAGAGTACGACCTTGCCAAGGTCGGGGTCGCGAGTTCGAGTCTCGTTTTCCGCTCCATGGTCGCTCGAATGGTGGAATCGGTAGACACGAGGGACTTAAAATCCCTTGACCCTTACGGTCGTGCGGGTTCAAGTCCCGCTTCGAGTACTTTTGTTTATAAATAATCCCTTGTAAATGAGTAACTTACAAGGGATTTTATTTTGTTTACTGAAACATTACTGAAACTTTTTTTGCTTTTACCCCTCATTTCAGCCCATTTTCAAATTTTTCTCCCGATGAGCCGCCGACATCCCTGATACTGGAGTACGGGGAAAATGACCGAGCAACAAAAGGCTGTCGGTGGATGGTTGTGCAGCTATGCGGAACACAGACAGCCTTTTGATGAAATCGAATATCACCAAACACTCAATGAGATTGTCGATCTCGCAAAAATGGGCTTTTTTAAGGGACGACTAATTAACAAGGGGCTGCCACTGCTTCCTTCATGGCGAACACATTCACAAACAAAATAGTTACCTTGAACAGCTCCTATCAGATATGCAGGTGTGGTATCAAGAATAATTCTCCTATCTGCAAAGATTGAAGTTCCTTCTGCGACTTCTATCATACAGTGACTACTTAACACATCGCCAATTTGTGGTAAATATGACGAAAGGGTTAATGGACTTTCTACACCTTTGAAATTATACACGGCCAAATCATAAGAATCTTCTGGCACATTTGAATCTTCAAAAAATGAAACAAATAACGGTGGCTCTTTGGATAAGGCATACGTTCTGCCATTCACCAAAATATATGGGGGCACATATACTTTTAATATGTGGGCTGCTGTTATAAATAGCCCATCTGCAACGAACCCCTGTCCAATAATTGTCCTGTTTTCGCCAAAAATCGGATATATATTATATATTGCTTCATGTTAGATAAAATGAAGAATAGCGAGGATAATAATGCCGACTATCAAGATCCATCGATTGATATTGATGGATTTTGATAAAGAGTCATTCAGTGCTGTAACGGCGGTCTTTACATCATCTACAGAATCCTTTATGCTGTCACAAGTTGCTTGAACCTTGGAACATGCCCCCGTAAGACTATCCAACTTCTGAAGAGCTGCATCAGCTTTAGAAATAGTGTCTTCTAACTTTTGGCTAAAAACCCTATGCCGTTCATCCATCTGTTGAACGACATCATCCGTGTAGCCCTTGACTGTAACAGGCAATTCTGCGACCTTCCCGATAATGTTCGCTAAGGCTTGATCCTGGCCATTTTGAGATTCGGTCAAAACCATTGTCAAATTGGCAAGTGTGTCCCTGATTGTCGTAATCTCAGACATGGCAGATTTCAGTTCCTGACGGAGCGTATTTAATTTATTGACACGCTCAGTAAGGATTGTATTTTGTTCGGAGAACTTACTTAATGTCTTTTCTGTAGAGGACTTGAACCCTGCGGATATTGTGTCACAGGATGCTTTCAGTGTCGTGAAAGCATTTTGAACTTGAGTCGACAAGCCCTCTTGCGACTGCTTCAGTTGCTCTTCCCATTCTATAATCTCATTACGGAGATTTGTAATGGACTCTACATAATTACTTACGGTCTGCCTTAACTCGTTACTGGCATTGACCGTATTCTCAACTTGTTTTCTTGCAGAATCCAAGTCTTTGAGGTTTTGTTCCAGCCGTTCCAAAGTGGCGTTAATATCGTATGGCATAAGCTTATATATTTAGATATTTATTTGCAATTTCGTTAATCTTCTCCTCATAAATAAAAAGTGTTATCATCTTTTTACCATTCTCAATCAGTTTGTCCCTGATAAAATCATCGTTGTCTCGTACTTTTGAGGCAAGATGACTATTGAATTGGTCGATATAATCCCATACTTCAGAGTCCGCATTTTGAGATAATGACATGAAGCCCTCAATATAGTTATTGTAGGCATTTGATTTTAGAGTTTCGTTGTTCCCAGCACCAAGAACAGTAATGCAGTATGTAAGCAAAAGCTGTAGGGCTGCATTATCAGGATGCGCTCTCAAACAGAGGAGCGTTGCACCATAGAGATGTTTTATATTGTCAATCTCACTTCCTGAATTATCATTTGCTGGATTGATGATTTCAATATATTTTTGGACTACATCAAATCCGTCCCTGCCATCAATATCAGTATCATCTTTTAAGGAATATGGCTTACCATTAACTTGATAGCCAGTCCTGGCGTATTTTGAATTGAAATAGAGGTGTATAAATTCCTTCAACCATTCGTCATCTCCATTAGCTTGCCGCTCAATGATACTATCCTCACAGGCAATTCTCATATCTTCCATCGCACGATACCTCTTTTTTTCAAGATTGTCATATACGAAAGCCGTTAGATAACCTAAGCACTTATCTAAATAATTACGACCTTCCTGTTTGTCAATCTCATTTACTTTCTTCTGTGCCTGTTCTGTCGAATAATACTTTCGGAAGAAATCAAGCATATATTGTTTGAACTCTTCGTCTGTACGTTTATGGATTTTCAGTTCATAAGTCTGCGACAAATAATCAATAGTAACATCGTCCACAAGACCGATGCAGCACAAACGATAGATAGCTTTGTCTGTGTCATCTTTATCACGCTTCTTACAGAAAGCCATTCTCAATTTGCGATATACATCCCTGTCAGCATGATGTCTTAACCACGCAGTGTCACCAGAGCATTTTGCGATTTTAGCGATAAGCTGTTCAAGATCCTCAATTTTCTTTAAATCCAGTTTCTCATATCTGTCTTCATTAATGTCAGCCCAGCCCTGTGCCTGGGATATTTTGGAGATTTCGTTCTTAATAGACTTCTCAAATCCTTCCGGCTCTTGTTTTATATTATTCTCCCATGACACCACAACACTGGCATTGCCATCTTCATCAGCATTTGCCATCGCTTGATAAATACCTTCAATAATGTTATCCTCACCTTCAAGCGGTTTAAGTAAATAGGCCGGTGTGTGTTCTGGATAACTACTGAGAATGTCTATTAGTGAGCCAGAAATATATGAACATAGATTGTAATCGAAATCGGTGTACCTATAAGTTGGAGTTAACGTGTCCAGGAATATATATCCATATTGTTTATTGTTGTCCTCTTCCGAAAAAACAGTAATACTCTTTTTCTGTGCAGAAACTTTTAAGCATACATCTTCATTGCCAGTTAAATCTCTCAGTTTGCCTTGTATCTCAATCAAACGAGTTGGCTTTGCGTTCATTATGCGGTCGGTCAATTCAACAAGAATAACCTTTTCCTTAAACAATCCTCTAAAAGAATTGTTATGGAACCACAAATTGATGTTCTTATCTATATTTTCAAGAAAACCTTGCTTACGAATAATATCAAGAATCCTGCCTATTTGCTCGTCTGTTGCTCCATTATGTTGGCATAAGGCTCGTAAGTCATCAGCAAGAATAAACTTATTGATATAGCGTTCAAGCCAAACAGGGTCATCCTGCCCCATCAAATAACGAATGTCATTGATTTTATCAATCGTCAATTCTATATATTCTGTTGGGTCAAAGAGAACATAGGAAATCGCATGTTTTTTGTCACGTCCACCACGTCCTGCTTCCTGAACATAGCTCTCGATAGACGAAGGATGATTGACATGGATTGTATATCGAATATTGGGTTTATCAATACCCATACCAAAAGCTTTGGTGGCAACCATCACGCTTTGTTCATTCTCATTAAACAATTTCATGTCTCCATATGGATGATCGCCGCCAACAAAAGTCCCGATTACCAAATCTTGCACATTGGCCCGTAATTCTGTAGATATACCTGTTCGAGTTCCCCAAACATTATCCTCGACTCCAAATGTTCCATGAGCATGAGGACAGAATATTATTCCGACATTAGGATAGTGTTGGGTACTATCTGGAGCAAAGAAGTAATCCGATTCGAAGCCAGGAATATGCGCAATCTGTGTTCTCGTTGTCTCATTTTGGTTAAGCAGCGCAATATCAGATGGTATCTCTTGAAGAAGCGAATACATCCTGTTCTTCTTTTCTGTCGCAACAACATCCTTTAGCTCCCAATCTGACTTTGCCTTTAGCACATATTGTTCTGAAGGCTCTCTTAACTCATCAAAATTTGACCGCACCTCCACTATTCGATAGGTGAGCTCTGGGCGAGCATCAGATTCGGGTCTAACTATCGTCTCACTATCAATGGTAAGATTACCTCCAAGAGTCAACTCACGCTCCACATCAGCAAGGACATCAAAAGAAGCTGTAGCCGTAAGTCCTATAATTGAAAGTGGGCGTTGTGATTTAGTATACATGAAGTTAATCATGTTTCGCCCAAGATGTAAGTATGAAGTACGGAAATCATGCCCCCATTCTGAAACACAATGAACTTCATCAATAATGCCGTAAGAAAAATACACATGATTCTTCTCCGTCATCGTAAGTAAACTCGAACGGAAGTTTTCCATCATAAACCGTTCTGGAGATAGGAACATGAACAGGACTGCACCATTTTGGAGCATGTTCAGTTTTTTCGTTTTCTCTTTTGCATCCATTCCACTATTGACACAGTCGCAAGCGTCAATACGGGCTTCGCGCAGACCTCGTACTTGGTCAACCATAAGAGAGACAAGAGGATCAACAATAATAGAAACTCCTGGCTGTAAGATACAAGAAAGCTGATATGTCAATGATTTACCTCCACCTGTAGGCAACAATCCAATAGTTGTCTTATCAGCCAATGCATGGCTGAGTATTGGTAACTGCCCTGGACGGAATGAAGGTTTACGAAATATATCACGAAGGAAATATGTTAGAATCTCTTCACGCTCTTTAATGATTACATAAGAACCCATTCCATCTTTTTGAACAAGTGGAGGATATTGGATGTTCTCTGCTGTGCATACCATTCTTTCACGTTTTCTGTAATGAGAAGAACGAATCAAATAAACTATATCGGCATCAACATTTAGAGACAAAGCATCAATGTTATCGCGCAAAAACATAGAAACATCCATACAGAGGTCGAAATGCGTCTCTGGCATATTCGTCGTAACAGTATTTCCCAAATGTAATGGGGAGTTTTTAAACTCTTCCGTAGAGACGATACACAAATTGATTGGCGGGAATGTTTCATCAGAACCAACCAATGAACATATCTGCTCATATTTTTCTTTTAGGTCTGTAATGGCTATGGCAGCACAAGGAACGTCACGTTCTATGATAGCAATATTCCATTTATCTGCATCAGTTCTAAGAATTCCAGCCATCATGGCCTCGACCAACATTCGTTCTACACGAGCGATAGCAAGTGGAGCAAGAACTATCTGCAACGTATCAAGCCAAGAACCTGACAATTTCTTCCCGAAGTTTGCTTTCAGAGTAGCAAGATATTTTACTGAAGCAGCATCTGCTTCCCAATTATTCATGAAAGCCATATTGTGCAACTGCTCTATACGATAGGTGTCCCACCCACCTTGGAAAGCCATTTTATCCCGACGTTCGTCATTCAGACGAGAAAAAATATTGGAATGGTAGCGTCTGCCATCCATTTCAAGAATAAAACCTGTTCGAGCATCACCATAAGGGATTTCTAAAGCAAAATCAACTCTTTGGTCTTTACTGAATTGTTTGTCTGGAATGTCCACAATCGAAGATAAAGGTCTTTGTGGTTCAAACACCTGAATGAGATATTCACTTTGTGTTCCTCTGAGATAACAATCAATGAACTCCTTTTCAAAGGAGCTTTCAAGCATATCACCATTGTAGAAGTCCACATTAAAGCGTGGATCTATGACATGCAAAGCTTCGTAGATTTCTTGAACACTAAGCTTGTGAGTCGATTTATATTCAACAAGAGCATCCTTATCTGGTTTGGTTGAAATGTTGTATGTATCTGAGAAAATATTTTCTAAAAATAGAGGTGCTTTAGTGGGCAAGCCACGAGAAATGATATTAGCAAGGACTGCAAGTTTTGAATCGTTGACTATATTATAGCCAAGAGGAATGTTCGACTTGACATCAAACACAGAAAGCGCATGATAAAGTCCTTCTGTCTCTTTGACCCTATCTGATTTAGTGTACTCCTCAGAAACAGAATCAAGTATAAATCCAGCAAAGAACTGCTCTTTCTTATGTGAATCTTCGATGCGCTTTCTAATATTCTCAATAGTTTCAATACGGTCAAAGCGCTTAAAGAAAATACGCATTGATATGGTCCATTCTCCTTGCCATGTACCACGCTCTTTATTGAGCGTAGCATACATGACATCAGGTGCCGTAGCTGCGACAAATTCATCAACGCGCCTGTTGTTACAGTAATAAGGGCCAACACAAATGAAATAGTTGTCACTACCAAATACTTGCTGGAACAAGTGAATGAATTTTGCAAGATCAAAAACTTCAACATCAAGAATATTACTAAACAGATGTATTTTTCTTGTATTAGTTCTTTTGAAATCGCTCGCTTCAAGGCTATCAAAATCCTTTATTATAGTGCTAACACTATATGAAGGATTAAAGCATTTTATTACATCCGATGCTCTCTTCGTAGCAACGGATGATGGTTCTACCAAGTATATTTGTTTTATATTTGGTGCTATATGTTTCTCTTTCAGGTAATCTAACAAGCAGATTGTAGCAGTTCCCTGTCCACATCCCCAATCGAAAACTTCAACTTCTTTATCAAAAACATCTGCACCAGACATGCTGTTGAACGCCATGTCCAACTTCGCTTTGTGCATTTTACCAAAGCTATGCAGATACATATTAAGATGGTCGTCGTCATCCAAGATACCTTTGCCACGTTCTAAGTCATCATATAGCTTATTACGTCTAGTTCTGTCTGTTGGAAGCAACGATATAGCAGTATCTCTCATTCCAACGAATGAGATATTTCCACGTTCTTTAAATATCTGTACAAAATTTGGCATTCTTACTTTCCTGTTATAGTGTCTGCAAATTGATTATCTTGATGTCTTTTCCAATTTTCCAATGCAATTTGCTTAGTTGTATTGGCATAGCAATATTCACAAAGATGAGGACATGTATTATACTCACCAATATCCTTGGATGCCATACACTCACAGAACTGGCGTTGACCAAGATCTTTTTTATGAGTGCTAATAAAATAACGATTCTGAGGCAAAAGGATTGCCCCATCTGGCAATTCAGGCTGGCCAAAAAGTGTAGGAGCTGGTATCTCCTCTATCTTGACCTTCATGAAATCCATTAATTCTTTGTCATCCCATGCGAGACGAGTAATCAAGTCTCCATCTATGCAACGATTGTGAATTATGCCATACTTTTCTATATCTATTTTCTCACCACAAGTAGCTATTTGGAAGTTCCATCCTCGTTCACGATTCATGGTTGAAAGTTTATCCGCAAACTCTTCCATCTGTTCTGTGTCCCATTCATGGTATGGTATTCCACTGACTTCAAGATTATGCTTCACTTTCTTGTACATAGCAATGTCAGCATAACTAAACAATAGCTTCTCAGTATAACCTTTCAATTGTTCACCTATGTTCTGTACTTTCCGAAGTAAGTCATCTACTGATATGTCATCAGTCAATATCATCGGGTCAAACCTCCAGATTACACTGCCTTTACCAAGTTGTTCGACAAGTAATCTGAATGTTTCGATACGATTGGCAAGTGAAGGTACTTTCTCTAATTTATCCTCTTCATAATCATTCAGAGTATATTGAACATAGCACCGAATATTCCGCTCCTTCAAAATATGAAGATATGGCAACAACGGACGAGGATTCTTCGACCAGAAAACAATAAAACGTGTCTGGTCATAGGAAATATATGATTTAACACCATTAAAGGGATTCGTCCATGCCGAATACCCCTTCTGTAAACGATGGAAGAACCATTCGGCGTAGAATGCCGGAATATCAGTACTCCTGCTTGCAGAAACAATCACTGGGGCTTGCATCAAAACTGTTGTGCCTCCCTCTATCGGTCTTTCTATCTTAGTCCAAGTTGCCATAAAACCTTCGGAAATACTTAAATGTCTTCTATTATTGAGCCAATTATAGCAGAAAGAAATGACATCTTTCGCATAATGTCATCTGGTCCAACTGTTGCAAATTCAAAATCAGTCTTTGCAGCCTCATATGCAGATCTCAACCGTGATGATATAATATTGGGGTGTGTCCTAACGACAGGAGAAATAATAGTTGCACTAAAGAACGCGAACTCTCTAATAAGATAATCAGCACCTCCATTGTATTCTTCTTGTGAGAAGATTACAGCATGTCTTGGGTGAATTCTTGCTTTGTAAAGGACATCATCAAATTTTGTTTTAAGACTATCTCTTCCGTTGCTGCATGTCAAGAAAAGGTCTAATGCTACTACAAAATAATCCTGATTCGTCTTTGCGACTTTGAAATACTCTGCAATACAATAAAATGCGTTTTCTGCCCATACTTCACGAATGTCTGAGTCGTTCATCCAATCATATTGTAGGCAGAGATTGAAAACCTCACATAATCTGTCCTTCTGAGGAAAACCAGTAATAAGTTTACCGCTTCCAGGCTTGTTCAATAGTGAAGCGAACTGGAACAAGTCGTTTTGTAACTGCCTTATGTTCCCAGATTCAAATGTTGAAATTGCTTTGTCAACATAGGGTTTGAGAGATTCACTGGAATCCTCTATTCCAAAATAATCGAAAATACCCATTTTCTTATATTTATAGATTAAAACATTATTCCACATTGGTATTCGAACAAAGTCTTTCGTTCTATCTCATGGAACGTAGCCTTGCCGCTTTCAATTGTGATTTCAATAGTTTCTTGAATTAGACCACCAAAGTTGGTAAAGAAACAGCATGTCACATAAAAGCGACCATTGGCTTTTACAACATCAGGTAATGTGATATGTTGTTTCAAGGCTTTTCTCACCATGATGGTATCTTCTTTTTGGAGACACTCAATGTAATCAGTGAACTCTTCATAGAACAAATAATAGCGGCGATTGTAAAGTGCATGCCAGAACATCGGAAGAACATGCCAAAGATTGTACAAAATATAAACATTCCATGCTCCTTCTTCTGAACATTCAATATTTATATAGTCCCAAATGCATTGGTCATAAGTACCATCAGGAGTTTCAACAAAAAGTTTGCTTCTATCACCTGTCCCTTGTTGTTTGCACTTTTCCACATGAAGCGACATTCCATCTGGTAATGTTAGCTTTGGTAGAAAATCCAATATCTTAGGATAATTTCTCTCATCCTGCATATGAGTATACAAATTCGTTGTTGAGGATGATCTAACAGAAGCTAAATATGCGGGGAAATCAAAACTACCATTTTGATTTCCTAAAGATTTTGCCTGACGAATTGACGCTAAAACTTTGGACTGATACTCCATTTCTATTTGTTGCTCCTTCTTCCTTTCTTCTGCATCTTTTAGCGATTTCCTCTTATCTCTTATATTGGTGAATAAGAAATAAAGCAGACAGAGAATGATAATTGGAGCAAATAAAATGACCAAGAAGAATGCAAACTTTTCTACCGAGTCTGATTCTTTCCAATTGAAGGTGCTTTCTTTACGTCTGTAAAGGTAGGTGACTAATAAAATAAGCCAGAATATACCGTAAATCACAAAAGCTATTTTCATAAGTAAGTCGTAAAAATTAATTTATACTAAGCCACATGGGCAAAATTAATA
>CAZGBV010000002.1:0-65022 GCA_964523985.1 uncultured Paraprevotella sp. | reverse complement strand
TCGCCGACTTGCAGTCCATCATCGAAGACCGCGTGAGCATCACCTCCCTGCTGAAAAAGATAATGTGACACTGCCCTAAAAGACGGACTTCAATGAAAAAAGGTCTATCCTACTTAGCCGTCACCGCATTTGTCGTCTGCGTCACGGGATCTTGCAAGGAGACAAGCGACGCTTACGACGCTTATGCCGACTGGCCGGCTCGCAACGCCGAGTATTTCCTTCAAGTCGCCACTGAAGCCCGTGACTCTATTGCCGAAGCAAAGGCTTTGTATGGCGAGGCGTGGGAACAACATTGCAATTGGCGGATGTACAAGTCCACCACTAAGGCACTGACCGCGTTGGGGACGTTGGAAGATTCGGTCTGCGTTCACGTGGAGCAACGGGGCGAAGGTACGGAAAGCCCCACATGGTCTGACACGGTGCGTGTCAACTACCGGGGCTACTTGATGCCTACACGAAACATGGTGAACGGGGAATTGGTGGAAGAACGCAAGGTGTTCTCCCAGTCTTTTATTGGCGAACCGGATGACAGCGTCGCCGTGCCGGCCAAGATGGGGGTGTCAGGTACCGTGGCCGGATTTGCCACAGCGTTGCAATATATGCACAAAGGCGATATCTGGTGGGTATACATGTCGTCCGATTTGGCCTATGGAAGCCAGTCGTCGAGTGCTGTGCCGGCTTATTCCACTCTGACGTTTTACATTGACCTGGTGGAGTATTACGAGGCGGGTGCAGTAGTCCCCGAATGGAAATAGGAAGGGGAGTGCGTCGTGCTTCCGGTCGTGTTTCTGAGGCGTGTCCCGCGATAAGGTGCGATTGTCGTGACTATCCGTTATAGGCAGACTTTACCCCGTCTTTCTTAATCGTTGTACATTGTGCCCTTTTAGGTGCGTCTTCCCTTTTTTGTATGACGGGCATATCATTATCATATGACAAGTCGCCATATATATACTATTCCTGTAACATATACTTTTAATACAGAGTATTCATATTACTGATGTTGACGCATTCGTTATGGGCATTACGAGGTAATCTGCATACTATTCGTTGAAGACAAACTTGCTAATACGTTCTATAGCAGCATTGGTAGCCTTTTCTATATCATCTTTCTCCCAGCAATCTTTTGGATATTTAGCCAAATCAAGAGCAAATCCGAAGCTACTGCCTACATAACCGGTCTTACTTGATAATGTGCTTCCTTTTTTTGTTTTGAACCAATCATTGCCAATAGTCTTATTGATAACTTCCTCTAAAAGAATTTTGTTGCCAAGTTGATTTACAAGAGTTGAGAATTCTTCAGAATCTTCAATACCGGCATCGGTACGAATGATTTCTATATTATGGCCGCTCGCAGGCATAATATGCTCAACATTGGTTCTCTCATCTATATTGTAATACCTATTTTGTTCCTTTGCATATAAGTATTCATTTAGGTATACAAGAATATTTTTGGTGTATTCGCGCAAATCATCTTCCACATCGTCACGTTTCCATGTACTATTGATATGGCGATTAAAATCTTCTATAATTTGAGCCAAAGTATACGAAGAATTTACCAAATTGAAGTTCTCGTTAAAGAGGAATGTCTTGAATTTGGAAACAGAATATCCAGCATCTCCCACCTCAACGATTGTGAACAGCCGAAGTAAACATTCGGCAATAGGAGCAACTATATCTTTCGTTAGGGTTGTTGCATCATATCTGAATAAATATGAGATAAGGAACAGCTTGAAGTTCTCATTAAACTTAAGAAGTAATTTGATTATTGGATAGTCTTTAATGGCATTCCAAATATCAAGTATTTTTCTGAACGAATCACATAACACAAGAGGTTCATTCAATAATTCTGAATGCTTGTCCAAATAATACTTTCGTAGACTAGGTGTCGTAACTTCGTTGGATTTATACTGCCTCTTGGTTGCTCGAGTAATGTACATGAATTGTTGAAGTACACCATCAATATTCACAATTTTCTTTTGTGCAAGCTCATTGGCAATAACATTGATGTCTTTCCATTTAGCAATAAAAGCATCTTTCCCATCATCGCCGACCTTAGAGTAAAGTTGCGCCGATATTATATCTGCATCAGAAAGTGGCATACCTGTTGAGTTCAAAGAGTTAAACATATTTATGGCTTGTTCAATTTGCCAACTTTTGATTTCGATAATTTGGCACTTAGATAAGAAAATCTTAGTAAAATTGTTCAGGTTAGACTCTGAATATTTCGATATTAACTCAAAGAAATATTTGAAATTTCTGAAGAAGTTGGTGTATTTGTTATCTTTCTGTTTGCGAGGAAACCTGTAAACCGAGCGTTCGGCTTCAGTGAAATTTTCCGCCTCAATGATCATGCGGAAATCGTTTTTGTACAATTCGTTAATAGAATTGTTTTCAAGAATAGTGATGCCTCGTGCATTATCCCAATTGTTTTTCATTTCTACCTGCTTATCATCATCTGCTTTGTACAGTATTCTACAAATAGTGTCATAGCTTCTATTCAATCCCATGAACAAAGCAGCTGTATCAGGACTAAAATTGAAACTATCCAACAATTCTTTCAAACGAAGCTGTAAGGCTTTGAGTAAAAGAAAAAATGTGGTAGTCCTTTGTTGTCCATCAATTAGACTGAGATGATTGGGAGTAGAGCAATCAATGATGATAGTGCCGAAAAAATAAGGGTCTTCATCATTTGAAACAATAAAATCTTCGATATCCTGCCAAAGCTTTGCACAATGAGATGTAGTCCATGAGTAAGCACGCTGGTATTGAGGTATCTCAAAAATATCATTACGTTCCAGCATCGTGTATTCGCTGATGAGCCGCAATTTAGGCTCTATGTTTTTTGTGGCCATATTGTATTATGCTATCCTAATTATTATTAAACGGTATTTTCCCTTTTTCCCATTAAATTCTTGCCTTTCAGAAAGCCCGACCTTAATTCGGGGAAACTCCCTTTCAAGACCGGAGAGAAAATGCCTGGAATAAAGTAATGCCGTCTTCCCTTTTATGTTATGGCAGATTTATGGCAAAATGAAAGGAGCCGCGTCGCTTGCCGTGACACGACTCCTCTGTTTTTCCTGTTACGTCGCTCCCCATTCACTTGTTCAGGGCTAAGGCCACGTTCACGGCGCAAGCCACCGTGCAACCCACCATCGGATTGTTGCCGATGCCGAGGAAGCCCATCATTTCCACGTGTGCGGGAACTGAAGAAGAACCCGCGAACTGGGCATCGGAGTGCATACGCCCAAGCGTGTCTGTCATCCCGTAAGAAGCCGGGCCTGCGGCCATGTTGTCAGGGTGCAATGTGCGACCCGTGCCGCCGCCCGAAGCCACCGAAAAATAAGGTTTGCCTGCCAATATACGTTCTTTCTTGTAGGTGCCGGCCACGGGATGCTGGAAGCGTGTCGGATTAGTGGAGTTGCCCGTAATAGAGACATCCACGTTTTCCTTCCACAGGATAGCCACGCCTTCGCGCACGTCGTCGGCACCGTAACATTTCACCTTGGCGCGCGGACTGTCGGAGTAAGGGATTTCCCTCACCACTTCCAGTTTCCCTGTGAAATAGTCGAACTTGGTCTGTACGTAAGTGAAGCCGTTGATGCGCGATATAATCATGGCGGCATCCTTGCCCAATCCGTTCAGAATGCAACGCAACGGGTTCTTTCGCACCTTGTTAGCCATTTCGGCAATCTTGATGGCACCTTCGGCGGCGGCGAAAGATTCATGGCCTGCAAGGAAGGCGAAGCACTGAGTTTCCTCGCGGAGCAGGCGGGCAGCCAAGTTGCCATGGCCGAGGCCTACTTTGCGGTCGTCGGCCACAGAGCCGGGAATGCAGAACGATTGCAAGCCGATGCCGATGGCTTCCGCCGCGTCGGCAGCGTTCTTGCATCCTTTCTTCAATGCGATAGCCGCCCCTGTCACGTAAGCCCACTTCGCGTTCTCGAAACAAATCATCTGTGTCTCCTCGCATGTCTTGTAAGGATCCAACCCCGCCCTTTCGCAGATTTCGTTAGCCTCTTCAATATCTTTAATGCCGTTCTCGTTCAACGCAACCAAAATCTGCTTGATGCGGCGGTCCTGACTTTCAAATTTCACTTCTCTAATCATAATCCGGTTCCTCCTTATTATTCTTTGCGTGGGTCAATAGATTTAACAACTCCTTGTTCAGGCTTCGTGCGTCCGTATGTTCCCGTCACGGATTTCAGGGCTTCATCCGCCGGTACGCCTTTCTTGACAGCCTCCATGAACTTGCCCATGTGCACGAACTCGTAACCGCATACCTGACTGTCCTTGTCAAGGAACATCTTGGTGATATAACCCTCGGTCAGTTCCAGATAACGCGTGCCTTTAGCCAACGTGCCGTAAAGAGTGCCGGTCTGACTGCGCAACCCCTTGCCCAGATCTTCCAACCCGGCACCAATCATCAGTCCTCCATCGGAGAATGCCGACTGTGTGCGACCGTAAACGATTTGGAGGAACAATTCGCGCATGGCCGTGTTGATGGCATCGCAAACCAAGTCGGTGTTCAACGCTTCCAAGATAGTCTTGCCCGGAAGAATCTCAGAAGCCATGGCAGCGGAGTGGGTCATGCCGGAGCATCCGATGGTTTCCACCAGACATTCTTGTATGATGCCTTCTTTCACGTTCAGTGTCAGTTTGCAAGCTCCCTGCTGGGGGGCACACCATCCAATACCGTGTGTCAAACCCGAGATGTCTTTGATTTCTTTTGCCTGTACCCATTTGCCTTCTTCGGGGATGGGAGCTGGCCCGTGGTTCGGGCCTTTGGCGACGCAACACATGTTTTCTACTTCGTGCGAATAAACCATAATTATACTTCTTTATAGGTAAACATACACAACGCGGTCTTCCCTTATGACTCGCGTTCCACTTCGTTGCAAAGATAATCAATTTTCAGCATTTCGTTAAGTGTCCGCATCAACTTTTTAGGGCGACTCTATGATTTTTATCGCTTTGCATGGGTATGAGGCACACGGGAGATTGCCCCGAGACCAAAAAGGAAGTTTCACGATGAGTTGACCATTCTCTTGCTCCTTTTTGAAGAGTTTCCACTATTTTTCTTGCGCACCGGGTGCGAAAATCCCGTTTTTTACGTACCTTTGTGTACAAGAACAAAAAAGCGTGGCGTATGAAGTACAAGATGTTGGTGCTCGACGTGGACGGAACACTGTTGAACGACAAGAAAGAAATTAGCAAGCGGACACTGAACACCTTGCTCAAAGTGCAACAGATGGGTGTGCGCATCATGTTGGCATCGGGTCGTCCCACTTACGGCCTGTTGCCGTTGGCCAAGCAACTGGAATTAGGTACGTATGGCGGCTACGTTCTCTCTTACAACGGAGGGCAGGTTATCAACGCTTCCAACGGGGAAGTGGTGTTCGAACGTCGCATCAATCTCGAATATATCGCGTATCTGGAGAAGAAAGCCAATAAGAACGGCTTCTCGATTCTCACCTACAACGGCGACACGGTAGTGACGAACAATCCGGACGACCCGCACGTGAAGGCTGAGGCGGATTTGAACGGCATGAAGCTGGATTATCAGGAGTTCTTCTCCGCGGCGATAGACTACCCTCCCTGTAAATGTATGTTGGTGAGCGATGACGAGGAGGCTTTGGTGGAATTGGAAGGCCACTGGAAACGCCGATTGAACGGCATGTTGGATGTGTTCCGCTCCGAGCCGTTCTTCCTTGAAGTAGTGGGTAGCCGGGTAGACAAGGCCAACACGCTGGGTGTCATTATGGAAAAGGAGAGCATCAAGACTGACGAGATTGTGGTGTTCGGCGACGGTGTGGCCGATGTGACCATGTTGCAACTGGCCGATTTGGGTATCGCTATGGGCAATGCTCCGGATTCGGTGAAACGTTGCGCTGATTACGTGACACTTTCGAACAACGAAGACGGCGTGGCGGTGGCGGTGGAAAATGCTTTTTTGGCGGAAGTGCGCGAGAACGCGATACCGCTCGACGCGCTGAACGCTCAGGCGCGAACCACGTTGATGGGAAACTTGGGTATACAATACACTTACGCTTCCCACGAACGCATAGAAGCCACCATGCCAGTAGACCACCGTACGCGCCAGCCTTTCGGCATCTTGCACGGCGGAGCCACGCTGGCTTTGGCGGAAACGGTGGCCGGGTTCGGATCGATGGTGGTATGCAATTCCGACGAGTTCGTGGTGGGGATGCAGGTGAGCGGCAACCATATCTCCTCGGCTCATGAGGGAGACACGGTGAGAGCTGTCGCCACAATCGTGCACAAGGGGCGTTCCTCGCATGTGTGGAACGTGGACGTGTTTACCTCCACGGGCAAGCTGGTATCATCGATACGCGTGATGAACAGCGTGTTAAAGCGAAAATGACCTGAGAACCGGACTCGCCTCACATGGTCAGTTAAAATAATAGACAAAGAAGGCGATGCTTTCCAACGCTTTCTTTCCTGTCTTCTTAACATCTATCGTGAACTTGATTCTAGCCTTGATGGCATCGCCCAGATTGGCCAGTGTTTCAAGTTTTGTGACCAAGCGCAGGTTTTGTCCGCTCGTGGCGGCTTGTCCGAACTTCATCCTGTCGATGCCGCAATTCAAGCAAGGTCGCCCCAAATCCCGTTGCACGGCATCTGTCAGCAAATATACGTTTTTTGTCGCGTAATAATCCGCCTTTTTCTTGGCTCTTTTTCCCGTATTTTCTGTCGAAAGACCTTTCGTACTTCGGGGCATACGATGAATCACTAGCCTTGAAAATGTTGAGATTCCATGGGAACAAGGCCGTTATCCTCAGACCGTTCGGCTGTCGGTTTGCATTGTCGGGCGAATCATGTCAAAAACGATGATTTTTGCACCGTGTCAGGCAATAAAAAAGGAAAGATTTAGTTTCCTTAAAATAAGGTGGTCGGAAAGACAGTGAGAACAGGAACGAAACTGGTAGGGATTATCTTTGTGCTGAGCCTGTCGTCTGGAAAGGCAAAGGCTCAGTACGACCCGTCTTTTGTCAACTATTGGGCCATGACGGCCTTTTACAATCCGGCGGCGACGGGACAGGAGGCCATGCTGAACTTCCGGGGAGCGTACAGCACGCAGATGACCGGCTTCGAGAATGCTCCCACCGTGATGTACGCCTACGCCGACTTGCCGCTGTTTTTCATCAGCGCAAGACACGGGGTCGGGGTGGGGTTCACTAACGACCAGATAGGCCTATTCAAGCATCAGAAATTTTACCTGCAATATGCCTATCACCAACCTTTGTGGGGAGGCAAGCTGAGTGGTGGCATTCATCTGTCCATGCTCAGCGAAACTTTCGACGGGGAAAGCTTGGACTTGGGGGAGACCGGAGACCCTGCGTTCCCCACAACGGAGGTCGACGGGGTGGGCATCGACATAAATTTCGGCATCCAATACGCCGGCAAGTCGTGGTACGTCGGCGCGGCGATGATGCACTGCACCTCGCCCACCATCTCGTTGGGAGAGGAAAAGGCGAACGAATTCAAGGTCTCGCCATCTTATTATTTGACGGGTGGATACAATATCCGACTCAAAAGCCCGTTATATATTATATACGCGAATGCAATGTTGCGTTCCGATGCGGTCGGTTTCCGGGCGGACGTGACGTGGCGCGTCGCCTACCACGGCAACAGGCACGAACTGTATGGAGGCGTGTCATACAGCCCGTCTAATTCCGTCAGTTTCCTGTTCGGGGGAAACTTCCACGGCGTGGATCTCGGTTACGCCTATGAGATGTACACGGGCGGTGTCGGGGCGTTGAACGGAAGCCATGAAATCATCGTCGGCTACAAGACGGAGTTGGACTTGTTCAAGAAAGGAAAGAACAAACACGAGAGCGTGAGAATATTGTAATCTTATAATGACGTATATTATATGAAGTGTTGCGGGTTAATATCGGGAGTAATGGCAGGGCTGGCACTCGCCTCTTGCCTGAGTCCCCGTACGGCATCCACCGCCACGGGCGGGGAAGTCACCGGCATCGGAGGGACGGCTTACAGTGAACCGACTCCCTACGGGATGGTATTTGTGAAGAAAGGTTCGTTGAAAATCGGCACGGAAGAAACCGACACCTTGTGGGGAATGAGTATTCCCACGAGGGAAATTTCGGTGGACGGCTTCTGGATGGATGCCAACGAAGTGTCGAATGCCAAATACCGCCAGTTCGTCTACTGGGTGCGCGACTCCATCATCCGCGAACGTTTGGCCGACCCTGCTTACGCGGGCGACGAGACCTACAAGGTAGAAGAGGACAAGTATGGCAATCCCGTCATCCCTTACCTGAACTGGAAGAAGCCCATACCCTGGAAACGCCCGAACGAAGACGAGCAGAGGGCGATAGAGAGCGTATACGTGACGAACCCGGTCACGGGGGAAAAGATGCTCGACGTGCGCCAGATGAACTATCGTTACGAGGTATTCGACCGTACTGCGGCCGCTTTGCGCAAAAACCGCTTGATAGCAGAGGAGCGCGACTTGAACACCGACCATACCGTGAATGCCGACGAAACGGTCATGATTTCCAAGGACACGGCCTACATAGACGACGAGGGCCGTATCGTGCGCGAGACCGTCAACCGCCCGCTCTCCGGACTGTATGATTTCTTGAACACTTACATCGTGAACGTCTATCCCGACACGACGTGTTGGGTAAACGATTTCTCCAACGCCGAGAATGAACGATATATGCTACAGTATTTCTCCAGTCCGGCCTACAACGATTATCCGGTAGTGGGCGTGACATGGGAACAGGCCAATGCTTTTTGCAACTGGCGCACGGAATTCCTGAAACGTGGCATGGGTGCGGCCGCCGACCAGATACAACCCTACCGCCTTCCGACGGAGGTAGAATGGGAATTTGCCGCACGCGGCTCGGAAGGCAATATGTTCCCTTGGGAAACGAAAGGAGTGAAGAGCGAGAAGAACTGTTACTTTGCCAACTTCAAGCCCGACCGCGGCGACTATACCGAAGACGGAAGCTTGATAACGTCCAAATGTGGGTCGTATTCGGCCAATTCCAGCGGCCTGTTCGACATGGCGGGGAACGTGGCGGAATGGACAAGTACGGTGTACACCGAGTCGGGAGTGGACAACATGAGCGACATGAACCCGGAACAGAAATACAACGCCGCGAAAGAAGACCCTTACCGCTTGAAAAAGAAATCGGTGAGGGGCGGCTCCTGGAAAGACCCGGAGTCCATGATACGTTCCGTGTGGCGTTCGTATGAATACCAAAACCAGCCGCGTTCTTTCATCGGCTTCCGTTGCGTGCGTTCCGTGACGGGAACAACCAATAAGCGTAAATAAAAGACAAAAGAGGTAGTGATATGGCTAAGAACGGGAAAAACATTATCATCCGCATCCAGGAATGGATAGAATCAGTGCCCGGCCAGACGTTCCTGAATTACGCATATAGCTGGGGGGCGGCTGTGGTCATCCTCGGTGCGCTGTTCAAGCTGACCCACATTCCAGGAGCCAACGCGATGCTGTTCATCGGCATGGGAACGGAAGTTCTGGTGTTCTTCATTTCCGGCTTCGACAACCCGGAGCGACTGAAACAGGAGAAGGAACGGGCCAGAGCAGTTGCAGGGGACGGAGGATGGAGGGAAGAGCCAGCTGACGAGACTGAATACCAGACAGAAACCTTGCGAAAAGGAGAACACCGGACGGACGCGGCGAGCGATGGGGAGTCACAACCCATCGTCGTGGGGGGAACGGTCGTCATCAGCGGAGGAGGCGGTGAAACCCATCTTTCCCACTCCGCGGCCATGGCAAGCACGGAATCCACCAGTCCGGTGGACATCACACAGGGACGCACCGGACAACAACCAGACGTAAAGGTTTTGGCTGACATGGTGAACGCTGTCAACGCAGAGCTCTTCGCCAAAGTGCTTGAAGACGCACGCCTTGCCGCCACACCCGAAATGAAAGAGGCGACCGAAAGATACGTGGAAGAACTGAAGGCTCTGACCGAGACTTTGGCGCACGTGTCCGAACAAGCCGAACGCATGACACGCGATGCCAAGGAGATGGATAACCTGAACCGCACGCTGACGGGCATCAACACGATATACGAGATGCAACTGAAAAGCATCAGCACCCAAGTGGGCACGATAGACCAAATCAACGAGCAGACACGCAAGATGGCGCACCAGATAGAAGAACTGAACGCCATCTACAACCGCATGATACAAGCCATGACGGTGAACATGAAATACGCGCCGGGCGGATCGGCAACGGGACGAACGGATTAATAGGAAAGGAACGCGAAATGGAATTCCGGAAAATCAGAATGTCTCCGCGCCAAAAAATGATTAACCTCATGTACGTGGTGCTGATGGCCATGCTGGCTTTGAACGTGTCTTCCGATGTCTTGAACGGCTTTTCATTGGTGGAAGACAGCCTCCTGCGCACCACGGCGAACGCTTCCGTTTCCAACGAGACTCTCTACGAGGACTTGCGGGAACAGATGGAAGCCAATCCGGCCAAAGTGAAGGAATGGTTCGATAAGGCACACTACGTGAAAAGCATCTCGGACTCCTTGTATGATTACGCGGAAGCGTTGAAAGTCAGTATAGTGAAACAGGCAGATGGAGAGGAAGGCGACGTGAAAAACGTGAAGAACAAGGAAGACTTGGAGGCGACTTCGCGAGTGATGCTGGCACCGCGCAGGGGCGAAGGGCAAAGGCTGTTCGATGCAATCAACACCTTCCGCGAAAGCATCATTGACATGCTGGCGGACGAAGTGCAGAAGAAAATCATTGCGGACAACCTCAGCACGGCGGTGCCGAAAAAAGCCGGCACCTTGGGGAAAAACTGGCAGGAGTATATGTTCGAGAATATGCCTGTGGCGGCGGCCGTCACCTTGCTTTCCAAGTTGCAGAGCGACGTGCGCTACGCCGAGGGAGAAGTGCTTCATGCCTTGGCGGCCAACGTGGACATCAAGGATTTGCGCGTGAACGAGTTGAACGCGTTCGTCATACCGTCCTCGCGCACGGTGGTGCAAGGCGGAAAATTCAGCGCACGGATAATCATGGCAGCAGTGGACACTACCAAACGGCCGGCAATTTACATCGGCGGTCGGCAAATATCCTCGCCCGACGGGCTGTACGAGACGGTGTGCACGAATACGGGCGACTTTACGCTTGACGGTCACATCGAGATGATGGACGGGCGTGGGCAAATGGTGCGCAGAGACTTCTCGCAACCTTATTCCGTGGTGGCTCCGTCGGCTACGGTGTCGGCGGACTTGATGAATGTGCTTTACGTCGGATACGAGAACCCCATGAGCGTCTCCGTCCCGGGCATCCCCGCCAACAAGGTTGTGACTTCCATGAGTGGGGGTGTGCTTCAGCCCTTAGGGGTAGGAAAATACATAGCCCGGCCAGCGGAGGCTGGAAAGGATGTCGTGATAACGGTCAATGCCGACATGGAGGGGCATATGCAGAAAATGGGACAGTTCACATTCCACGTGCGCAAACTTCCCGACCCCTCGGCTTACATAGAGTATGCAATCCAAGGCGGAAACGACCGCTTTCACGGGGGACGCTTGTCCAAACAAGTACTGATGGCGACGAAAGGCATTGGAGCGGCCATCGATGACGGCCTTCTGAATATCGAGTTCTGTGTGTTGGGGTTCGAGACGGTGTTTTTCGACAATATGGGGAACGCTGTGCCGGCGGTGTCGGACGGAGCTTCTTTCACCGAACGACAGCGCATGATGTTCCGTTCGCTGGGACGTGGGAAACGGTTCTACATCTCCCGCATAAGAGCCGTAGGGCCTGACGGGGCGGAACGGACACTCAATGGTTCCATGGAAGTGATTGTCAACTAATGAGCGAATGAAATGAAGACTGTTAATAACAAGACAAGGATGAGACTCCTGTTTTTCGTTTTGTTGGGAACCGCCCTGTGCTTGCAGGTCGAAGCGCAGCCGACCCGGCATAGGGTGAAACTTAACGACGCGGGCAACGCCGGGAAGGTTGCCGACCGCGTGAAACTACAGTTCCCCACAGCGGTGGAAGTACCGGAGGACGTGGTGTGGCGGCGCGACGTGTACCGCCAACTGGACTTGATGTCGGACAAAAACGCTCCCCTCTATTATCCGGTGGAACCTTCCGCCGGACAAATGAACCTGTTCACGTATCTGTTCGACCTGCTCTTGACGGGAAAAATAACGGCATACGAGTATAGGCTTGACGGCAACGAGTCGTTTACGCAACGCGACAAGGTGGATGTGAAGGAACTGATGAACCGCTACCATATTTATTACGAGGAGCAGAACGGCCGTCCGCGTGTGAACGCGAGTGACATCCCCTCGGCCGAGGTCTCACGCTTTTACATAAAGGAAAGTTCCAGCTTCGACCAAAAGACCTCGACGTTCCACACGAAAGTCGTGGCTTTGTGCCCGGTGCTCATGCGCGGGGACGACTTCGGTGGAGAGATTACGCCTTATCCCTTGTTCTGGCTCAAGTACGATGACATCAGCACCTATCTGACCCACCACACGATGATGGCGAGCAACTACAACAATGTGACGAACATGACGGCGGCGGATTATTTTTCCATGAACTTGTACGATGGGAAGATATACAAGACGAACAATTTGCAGGGCAAGGTGCTGGCCAACTATTGCAAGACGGACAGTGCCATGGCCGACGAGCAGAAGCGGATAGAGAAACAGCTTTCCGACTTCGAGAAACATATTTGGGGGCATGAAGACTCCGTGAAGGCAGATTCCACGATAGCCAAGGAGGCTACGGAAACGCAAAAGATGAAAACCTCGCGGGACGGACGCAGGTCGCGACGTACTTCGATGCAATCCGACGGTGTAAAACAAGCGAAAAGGGAGAATTCCACGAGAATACGCCGGGGTGATGCAGGCAATGCGGGAACTTCCACGCC
Organism: uncultured Paraprevotella sp.; assembly: GCA_964523985.1. Taxonomy (GTDB): domain Bacteria; phylum Bacteroidota; class Bacteroidia; order Bacteroidales; family Bacteroidaceae; genus Paraprevotella. The sequence goes on along the minus strand of CAZGBV010000002.1, from coordinate 52,103 downwards.
TAGAGTGACCGTGCGCAGACAGCGCAGATGACAAAGAACACATATATTTTCGGAAAAAGTTGACAGTACGGCAAACTGTTGCTATCTTTGTTTCCCGATAGGAATAAAAACAAACTTCATGAAGAAACTAAGTGTGGCATTGGTGTGCGTGGCGGCATTCCTGTGGACGACACCCGCCGGTGCGCAAATCAAGTGGGGGCTTGATGGCGGCGTGAACATGAGCAAGGCAAGCATAAAAGGAGGCCGAGGGTCTTTCGGATTTTCCAACCGCACGGGGTGGTTCGTCGGTCCGAAAGTGCAGGTGATGATGCCTGTAATCGGGCTGGGAATCGATGCTTCACTCCTTTATTCCCAAAAGTATATGAGGTTGGAATACGACGGCGAATATTATTCTAAGAAATCTATGTCTTACGTGGAAATTCCCGTCAACCTGAGATACAATTACGGATTCAACAGTTTGATTGGCGCGTATTTGGCCACAGGACCGCAATACAACTACTACGTGGGGCACCGTGACCTGCACGTATCGGCGGACGATAGTGCCGGCAGACTGAAACGCTCTTCGTTCAGTTGGAACGTGGGAGGCGGCGTGACGATACTCGGCCACCTGCAATTAGGAGTGACCTACAATATCACCTTGGGAGAGACCGGAAATCTGGAGGACAACGTGGGTGTCGAGAAAAAGAAATTCGATTTGAAGAACAACACGTGTCAGGTGCGCCTCACCTACCTATTCTAAGCCTCTTCGCTGGGCATTCTGCAACCGACGGTATGCCGATGGACGCGGGATGCTCCTTGTTCTTGCAACTCCTTAAAAATTCATGCGTTTAATGTTCGCGGATGTCATCCTGCCTCTTCCTTTGCCCGATGCCTACACCTACACCCTGCCCGCCGAATGGGAAGGAAAGGTGCGGCCCGGATGCAGGGTTATCGTGCCGTTCGGTGCCAAAAAGTTCTACACGGCAATCGTGGTCAAGGTCTACGGGCAACAACCGCAAGGCTACGCCGTGAAGACCATGTGGGAGATGCTCGATTCCGTCCCCGTCTTGCTTCCGGGGCAACTGGATTTTTGGAGATGGCTGGCGGATTATTACCTCTGCACGATAGGCGACGTGTACAAAGCCGCCTTGCCATCCGGCATGAAGATGGAAAGCGAGAGCAAGGTAGTGGTGAACGATGATTATGTGGGAAACGACATCTTGTCGGAACGTGAACAGCGGGTAATCACGTCGGTGTCGGGGCATTCTGCGGCTACCGTGACGCAACTTCAAAGGGAATGCAGGGATTTCCGCGTTCTACGTGTGTTGAAGTCGTTGATGGACAAGGGAATCCTCTCCATGAAAGAGGATGTCAAACGTAGCTATAGGCCACGAATGGAAGTGCACGTGCGCCTGTCGTCCGCCTATTTCGACGAGGGCAAGCTCGGAGAATTGCTTGACGGCTTGGGAAGAGCACCCAAACAACAATCCCTCTTGTTGAAATACCTGAACTTGGCGGATGCCGGAACAGCATTTCGGTTGCACAACCCGAAGATGCTGGTAGAGGTGGAACGGAAAGCTTTGACGGAGGTTGCAGGAGGCAGTCTGGCAGCTTGCCAAGCCTTGGAAAAGAAAGGCGTATTAGAGGCTTATTCCTACGAGGTGGGGCGACTGACACATACGGAGATTGTCGACACTATCGGGGTTTCTCCCCTGAGCGAGGTTCAGGAAAAGGCATTCCGTGAATTGGAGGAAGCCTTTGCCTGCCGTTCGGTATGTCTGCTTCACGGGGTGACATCGAGCGGAAAAACGGAGATTTACATCCACTTGATAAATCGGATGATAGCCGAGGGGAAGCAGGTGCTTTACCTCGTGCCGGAAATCGTGCTGACCACACAACTGACAGATAGGCTATACCGCGTGTTCGGCCACCGCATGGGAGTGTACCATTCGAAGTTTCCCGATGCCGAACGTGTCGAGATATGGCAGAAACAACTGTCCGACAGCCCCTACGACATCATCGTGGGAGTCCGTTCGTCCGTCTTCCTGCCTTTCCGGCATCTGGGACTGGTAATCGTGGACGAGGAACACGAACCGTCCTACAAACAACAAGACCCCGCGCCGCGCTACCATGCACGCGATGCCGCTATTATGTTGGCTCGTATGTGCGGTGCCCGCACGTTGCTTGGCACGGCCACGCCGGCACTTGAAACCTACCACAACGCCCTCTCAGGCAAATACGGGCTGGTGGAGCTGACGGAACGTTACGGGCGAGTAAGCCTACCGGAGATAGAGGTGGTGAACATCAAGGAACTGAAACGTCAACGGTGTATGGTCGGCGTATTTTCGCCGCGCCTGTTTGAAGAAATGCGACGAGCGTTGGAAAACAAAGAGCAGGTCATACTGTTCCAGAACCGGAGGGGATACGCCCCGATGATAGAATGTCACACGTGCGGATGGGTGCCGAAATGCAAGAACTGCGACGTGAGCCTGACCTACCACAAGGGGATGAACCGGATGACTTGCCATTATTGCGGCTACACGTGCGAAGTACCGGTACGTTGCCCCGCCTGCGGCGAAACCGTACTGGTGGAGCGGGGATTCGGTACGGAAAAGGTGGAAGATGCCGTGCGCCACTTCTTCCCCGATGCCGTTGTGACCCGGATGGACTTGGACACCACTCGCACTCGCACAGCATACGAGGGTATTTTGGAGAGTTTCCAGAACGGAAAGACGGACGTGCTCGTCGGAACGCAGATGGTCACCAAGGGACTGGATTTCGAACGGGTCAGCGTGGTAGGCATATTGAATGCCGACATCATGTTCAACATCCCGGACTTCCGTAGCTCCGAACGTGCCTTTCAGCTGATGGCGCAGGTGGCGGGACGTGCCGGACGCCGCGGCAGGCAAGGACTCGTCATCGTGCAGACCAAAAGCCCCGACCTACCCCTCGTCCGCCAACTGACAGAGCACGACTACCGCGGTATGTACACCGGACAGATGGAAGAACGCCGGACTTTCGTGTATCCGCCTTTTTGCCGTTTGATTTATGTCTATATGAAACACACGCGGGCGGACGTGCTCGACCGTTTGGCCGTGGATATGGGAAATCGTCTGCGCACGGTTTTCGGGTCACGCATACTGGGTCCCGACACACCGCCCGTGGCACGCGTCCAATTGCTTTACATCCGCAAAATCGTGCTGAAAGTGGAATCAGGAATCTCCCTGCCCAAAGTCCGCGAGCAACTGCTCCTTGCTTGTCGAAGTTTGGCAACCCTACCTGATTACCGCGCCGCCCGGATTTATTTCGACGTGGATCCCATGTAGGGGCACACCGCTTATTTTTTCTTCAGTTCTGGGTAACTGATGCGCGTGTGGTAGATAGTCATCAACTTTTCCTTGAACACGTCCTTGGCCATGGCGATGTCTTGGAACGTGAGAGGGCAGTCCTTGAAGAACCCCTCTTGCATCTGGCCGTCCACAATTCTGTCCACCAGTTTGCTGACGCTTTCTTCCGTATATTCTTTCAGGCTTCTGGAAGCGGCTTCCACGGAATCGGCCATCATTAGGATGGCTTGTTCCGGCGTGGACGGGTTCGGGCCGGGGTAAGTGAAGAGCGATTCATCCACCGGACTGTCCGGCTTGCTGTTCTTGTACGAAATCAGGAAGTATTTGGTCTTGCCCTTTCCGTGGTGCGTCAGGATGAAATCCTTGATGACCTGCGGCAGGTTGTATTTGTTAGCCAGTTTGAGACCGTTCTTAACGTGGTTGATGACGATTGCCGCACTTTGCTCGTAGCTGATGCGGTCGTGTGGGTTGAAGTTGTTCTGGTTTTCCGTGAAGTAGGTCGGAGCGTTCATTTTCCCGATGTCGTGATACAAGGCTCCCGTCCTGACCAGCATGACCTTCGCGCCGATTTTGTTCGCTACCTCGGTGGCCAGGTTCGCCACCTGCATGGAATGCTGGAACGTTCCAGGAGCCACCTCCGAGAGCTTTTTCAACAGCTCGTTGTTCGTATTCGACAGTTCCACGAGGGTCACGTTGGAGGTGAAGCCGAAAATCTTCTCGAATAAAAACAGCAACGGGTAGGCGAAGAGCAACAGGAGTCCGTTGACGGCGATATGGACGTATATGTCGTAGTCCAGCCGCATGAAGTCTTTCTCGCGGACAAGATCCATGCTTAGGTAAAAGGTGACGGAAACCAACGTAATGTAAAAGGCCGAGCGGATAAGTTGCGAGCGTTGAGAGAGTTCACGCAAGTTGTAGATGGCCACCATGCCCGCCATGAGTTGCGTGGCGGTGAACTCATAAGGATATTTCAATGTTATGGCACTGATAAGCACTGTAGCCACGTGGGTCACGAAAGCCGTCCTCGAGTCCATGAACACCTGAATGAAAATCGGAGCCATGGCGAACGGGATGATATAGACGCTGAACAGGTTATGCCTGACGAGGAACGATGTGACCAGCGGGTAGATGACGGGCATGGACGCGATGAACAAGAAGCGGCGCATGTTGGTCAAATAGTCGTGGGGGAACAGGTTGAAATAGAGCGTCAGGCACACGATGATGAGGGTCATGTAAAGCAGTTGTCCGGTCAGCACCGTATGCGACTGCATCTCGGAGGTGCTTCGGCGGGCGTTTTCCTTTTCCAACGAGGTCAGGATTTCATAAGTATTCCTGTCTACGATATCTCCGTAGTCTATGATTTTTTGCCCGCTCATGACCATGCCGGACGAATAACAGAGAGAGGACAGCAAATCTTTCCGCGATTCCTCTGATTTGGCCTCGTCGAAGGTCAAGTTAGGCACGATATATTCGCTCAGGTTGCACTTTCGCAACACGTTGCGGTCGTAGCGCAGACTGTCTTCCCTCAGGTCAATCAAGTATTCGTAGGCGGTTTTTTGCGAGAACACTTGCGACAACGGTTGCTCCTTCGCCACGTCCTGCGCAAAAATGCGGATGGCGGTCACCTCGCCGGAGCGCATCCGGTCGAAGTCCCTCGCGTCCATGATTCCCTGCGAGTAAACGTGCTCCAGCTTGCCTTCCACATAAGCCGCGTAGTCGGGCGGCAGGACGGCAGGTTCCTGCCCTCTCGTGGCAGCCCTGAACCTCGCCGCTTGTTCTTTCCCCGCAACCGCGTTGATAGCGAAATAAGGTTTGTAGTTCCGCAGTATGCTATCCTGCTCCGCCCGCACTACGTCGTCGCTCTTGTAAATGGGGAAATCATACGTCGCGATGAGCTGGTTGTAACGCCAAGGTTTGCCCACATCGAACTGGTATGCGGAACGCCCGTCGCGGGGTATGTACAGACACACGGCAAATATGGCCACCACAGTGATGAGTATCCTGCAAATCAGTGCTTTCGTGGTAAGTTTGTTTCGTCGGCTATGTCCGTCCATTTCTTTCCTTATACTTTAATCATGGCGAAAATACAAAAAAATACGGGGAATACAGATAAAAAGCGTTATTTTTGCAAGATATTCGCGAATGTTGTCATGACACAGGGAAAAGTAAGAGTACGTTTCGCTCCCAGCCCCACGGGAGCTTTGCACATAGGCGGCGTGCGTACGGCCTTGTACAATTATCTTTTCGCCCGCCGTAACGGCGGCGAGTTCATCTTCCGCATTGAGGACACGGACACCGCGCGTTTTGTTCCGGGGGCGGAAGAATACATCCTTGAGTCGTTTCGCTGGCTGGGCATCCACTTCGATGAAGGAGTGGGCGTTGGGGGTGCATACGGCCCTTATCGCCAGTCGGAAAGACGCGTTATTTATAAGAGGTACGTGCAAGAGTTGCTCGATGCTGGCAAGGCTTATGTCGCCTTCGACACGCCGGAAGAACTGGAAGCCCGCCGACGCGAGACACGGAATTTCCAGTACGATGCCTCCACGCGCGGCATGATGCGCAATTCGTTGACGCTGAAACCCGGCGAATTGGAAAAGCTAACGACCGAAGGCAGACAGTACGTCGTGCGATTTAAGGTGGATCCGGGAGAGGACGTGCACGTGGACGACATGATACGCGGTGACGTGGTGGTCAACTCCTCCATCCTCGACGACAAGGTGCTTTACAAGAGTTCCGACGGACTGCCCACTTACCATTTGGCCAACATCGTGGACGACCATCTGATGGAGGTGACCCACGTGATACGCGGCGAGGAGTGGTTGCCTTCGGCTCCGCTCCACGTCCTGCTTTACCGCGCGTTTGGGTGGGTCGGTACGATGCCAAAGTTCGCTCACCTTCCTCTGTTGCTTAAGCCCGACGGAAAAGGAAAACTGAGCAAACGCGACGGCGACCGGCTGGGTTTCCCCGTCTTTCCCCTCGAATGGCGCGACCCCAAGACGGGCGAGGTGTCTCCCGGCTACCGAGAGAGCGGTTACCTGCCAGAGGCCGTCGTCAACTTCTTGGCTCTGTTGGGATGGAATCCCGGCACAGACAAGGAAATCATGTCGCTGGACGAATTGGTGCGGCTCTTCGACATCACCAAATGTAGCAAGGCCGGTGCCAAGTTCGACTACGTGAAGGGATTGTGGTTCAACCGTGAATACATACGGATGAAAGACAACAAGGAATTGGTGCCCGATTTCGACAAGATACTGCGGGAGAATGGGATAGTAGCATTACCGGAACGGGTGGAGGCCGTGGTGGGTATGATGAAGACGAAGAAGATAAACTTCATCAAGGACTTGTGGCCTCTGTGCGATTTCTTTTTCATCGCCCCGCAGAGTTACGACCGCGAGGACAAGTTCGTGCGCAAGAATTGGACGGAAACGGCGGCGGACGACATGGCCAAGCTGGCCGCGTTGCTGGAGAGCTTGGACGACTTCTCGGCCGAGGGGCAGAAGGAGGCCGTGGACAGATGGGCGGAAGAAACGGGCAAGAAACCTTGGAATCCGTGGCGTGTGGCCTTAGTGGGCACGGGAAAAGGCCCCGATATGTACGAGCTTTCGGCTTTCCTCGGGAAAGAGGAGACATTACGCAGGATGCGCAAAGCCGTAGAGATTCTGAAATGATATATTCCCTCGCGCTTCGCCTATATGCTTTGGCCATCGCCTTAGCCTCGCCTTTCCACAAAAAAGCGCGGCTGATGACGAAAGGGCAACGGGACACGTTTCGGATCTTGCGGGAGAAAGTCTGGAGAGAGGACACTTATGTCTGGTTTCATGCCGCTTCGCTCGGCGAATTTGAACAAGGCCGCCCGCTGATGGAACGCCTACGTTGCACGCGCCCAGAGTACAAGATACTGCTGACTTTCTTTTCGCCATCGGGTTACGAGGTACGCAAGGACTACGAGGGAGCCGATGTGGTGTGCTACCTCCCTTTCGACACGCCGGGCAACGTGCGCGAGTTCCTGCGGATAGTCCGCCCGCGCATGGCGTTCTTCATCAAATACGAGTTCTGGAGCAATTACCTCCATGCCTGTCGTCGCAACGGTATCCCGGTGTACAGCGTGAGCAGCATCTTTCGCAAGGATCAAGTTTTTTTCCGTTGGTACGGGTGTGGCTACGGTGAGGTGTTGCGTTGTGTGACCCACTTTTTCGTGCAGAACGAGTCGTCGCGCAAACTGTTGGCGCACGAGGGTATCATGAACGTCACCGTGACCGGAGACACTCGTTTCGACCGTGTGTTGGATATTCGTCGGCAGGCCAAGGAATTGCCGTTGCTGAAAGCTTTCAGACAAGATGCCAAGGTGCTGGTGGCCGGAAGCTCGTGGAAGCCAGACGAGGATTTGATTATTCCTTACTTCAACGAACACCCTGAAATGAAACTGGTGCTGGTGCCCCACGTGGTCGACGAGAAACACCTGAAAGAAATTGAGAAAAAGTTATGCCGCCCGTCCTTACGTTATTCCCAAGTCACGGAAGACACCGTCGTCCGTGCTGATTGCTTGGTTGTCGACTGTTACGGTCTGCTCTCGTCCATCTACCGTTATGGAGAGGTGGCTTATGTGGGTGGTGGGTTCGGGGCGGGAATCCACAACGTACCCGAAGCGGCAGTTTACGGCATACCCGTGCTTGTTGGACCCAACAACCGCAAATTCCGCGAGACCAAGGACTTGCTACGCGAGGGTGGATGTATGGAAGTGACCGATGCGGCATCCTTTGGCCGGACGATGAATCGTCTGTTTTCTAACGGAGACTTCTTGGCGGAGCGTGGACGCATCGCCGGACAATACATCGCGCGAAACGCCGGAGCATCGGACTTGATTTTCAGTAACGTGAACTTCTGAAAGGCAAGCCGTACCCGGGCGGATGTACGGTCGCTTCTTTCGCGCAACGAAAATAGCAGGAGAAGGCTGAAAAAGGCATCTCGCCTTCGCTGACGTGGAACGGTAGGGAAAAGAAAAGTAGCTTGCCGCGGATGTTTCCATGTTGTCTTTCCTGTTTTTCCAAAGGAACGCTGTCATCGCTTGCGGCAGAAACCAAAATCTCCATTCGTAGCAGGTACGCCTTGTCCTGCCCGTCCCAAAGGCATCGTGAAAAAATGTACGCCATGTTTTGGAAAAAAAGAAAAAGTTCCTACCTTTGCAACCATAAACGGGAAAGTCCTGCACGGCCAGCTCCCTTCGAATCCCCCAGGGCTTGATCGCAGCAAGGGTAGTTGGTTGTAGCGGTGCGATGCAGTAAGCTTTCCCACCTGCCTCTTTTGACCCCTTGGGAGGGAGTACGTGGCTTTTTAAGCCGGGTAATGCCGGTTCGAATCCGACAAGAGGCTCTCAGCAGATGCGAAGGCGAAATAGACGAGGTTTATGCGAGTTCGGGATAAGAAAAATGGTAATCTCGCAATTTTCGTATGGGTAGTTTCGCATAGCTCTCCGTTGTCTTGATGGAAGTGTGTCACATCATGATTTGTAAAACTCCTTGGAAACGCCTTGACCGAAAACCACCGTACATACGAAGGTATGCCGGGCAATATGCGTGGTTAAGGGGGAAGAGGCAGCCAAGAGCCACGCCTATGCCCTTGAGGAACTGGTTGTACTTTTGATTGGAGGTAATCTCCATTTTGTAGTTGTTACGTTCCAAGATATTCCGTGTGATGGGCGATATAGGGGTGACAAACTTGCTTCCTGTTTTCATCCTGTGCCCATCAATGTAATCTTTCCGTCCATGGAAACAACGTGTTTCTCATAGTCGAATGATTTTGCATCCCCATATACCATGCCCGTAAAGGTTTGGAAAAGGAAGGAATCAATGTACTTGTTCATTACCGCGTCCGTGCTGTCATCCCGTATGCGAATAAACCTTTTAAGCTACACCTTAGTAAGGTGGGTCGCTCGTTTTTCTCGCCACGATAGTCTTGAAAGTGCTCATACGGATTTTCCTTGATAAGGCCAAAACAGAAAGCCTCATTAACGTATGCCTTAAAATCTTGTGATAATTGTGGATGGCTGTCTGGCTTCGAATGATTGGTTTTCCTTTGGTCGTGCAAGCCTGTTCTTCTCTTATAAAAAGTCAAACTGGTAGACGTGCTGTGAGGTAACGTCATTGAAGGTATTGAATTTGCCGAACCGTTCCAATGCTTTGTAGGTGGTAATAACCCGTCCCAAAGCGGCTTTTTATGTCCCCGTGTGTCCCATTTTCTCGTTTTCTTAATGGTGTCACCACAATGTGAACCACTTCAAAAAAGAACAGCAATTCACTGAATAACATTGGATTTTTCTGATTCTAAAAGGATAGGTCTCCATTACTGAAGACCTCCTTCCGGTGATTCCGTTGGGATTCGAACCCAAGACCCACGCCTTAGAAGGGCGTTGCTCTAATCCGGCTGAGCTACGGAACCGACCTAAAAACGGGTTCAAAGATAAAGTTTTATTTCCATTTCCACAAGCCGGAAGGCGCGATTTCTTCGGCTTCCCTACCTGCCGCAAAGCAATTTGTAGTCGCAACGGGCGCAAATGTTGGGCACGGTGGTCTGCCGGAAGGGTATTTCCGGGTTGAACATTTCATCCAGCACGCCTTGCAACGTCTCTTGGAATTCGTCCTTGATGCGGTTGAAGTCTGTCACCCGTTCTCGGTTAAACTCCACGGTGGGGTCGTAGTCCTCGCCGTTGGATTTGTGCACGAAGAAGAGGGCAGGGGAGACGGGACGCTCCTGTTCCCCCGTCATGACCCACGCGTACAGGAAAATCTGGAAGATGTACGAGGGGCGCTTTTCTGCCAGTGCGACCAGCTGTCTCATCGAGAGTGCCTTTTCGGGCATGCCGCCAGTCTTGTAATCTACGATGCGCAGGATTTCCATTTCGCGTTTCGTGTTTTTTTCCGTCATCCGCACCATGTCTATGCGGTCTATTTTCCCCCCGATGTCGATGGCGAAGGCGAGGCTTCCCGACGTGACATTGATGCTCCTATGGTGTTTCCCTTCCATTTCCAGCGGCATGAACTGTTCCATGCGGCTGTCGTGGACGAGCAACCGGCGCAGGTAGGAGGCCATGACCTTGCGAGCCACGAGCAACTGTCCGTTGTAGAACACCGTGTCTTCGCGCCCTCCGAAGAAGTTTTTCAGGAAAGAGGTGTCTATGAAGGGGAGCAGAGCCGTGTCCCCGCCTTTCAGCAACCGCTCGATGTCTTGGCGGCGGATGACGTTGTCGCGTTCTGCCAGTTTGCGGTAGGCGAGTTCCGCCGCCCCGTGGAAGATGGTGCCGAACAGTGCGCTGTCCAAGCCGTTCTGCGGGTCTTTGGGCCGGCGTATGTGCGCCACCTGTTGGAAATAGAACATGAGCGGGCAGTCGATATAGGCGTTGAGCGCGGAAGGGGAGAGGGGATGCGGCCGGCTCAGACGACTGTCGTAATTCCGGCGCAAGATGTCCATGACTTCTGGGGGCTTGGCCGCTTCCATGTCGCGACTTTTTGGCACGGTCAAGGCGGGTTGCAGGATTTTCATGTCGATGGGGAAATCCGTTTCGGCCAGCAGTTGGCGCAGGAAGCGCGACATCTCGTTTTTCTTCAGGTCGCTGGTGGCGGTATCGTACATGAAAGTGATATGCTCCGTGCGTTGCACGAGGCGGTAGAAGTAGTATGCGTACACGGCTATCTTGTGCCGTATGGTGGTCAGCCCGAAAGCCTCGCGCAGGTGGTAAGGGATGAAAGAGGTGTCGTTCACGGTCTTGGGCAACAAACCCTCGCCTGCGGAGAGCATCAGGATGTGCCTGAAATTCAGGTTGCGCGTCTCCAGCACCCCCATGACTTGTAGGCCTACGGCCGGCTCGCCGTGGAAAGGGATGGCAGTGGAGGCCAGCACACCGCGCAACAGGCGGCGCAGGGTGAACGGCTGTACGTCGAGCGTGCGGTCTTCCGTCAGGCACATGAAGCGGCAGACCACCTGATGGGCGCGGTAGAGAGCCTCGACGTATAACCGTCCGTAGATGTTTCCGTCGTGTTCTTTCCGTTGCCGTGCGAAAGTGGCGGCCAGTGCCTCGAGCAAGGAACGGACGTAGGCCAGTAGCGCGTGCCCTTCCGCGTGGTGGCGGAAGATTTCCTCCTCCGGCACGAGCGAGGCGTAGGGATGGTCGCGCACAATCCTCTCCTGCTCCGGCAGGAAGCAACGGCGGTCGCGGTCGTATCCTTCGGTCTGCAAGGTAAGCAGCGCGTTGATGAAGCTGTACACCGGCGTGTCGGCCATGGGAAACCCCATGGTGATGTTGGCACGCTTCACGGGGCGCGGCGACGCGGCATCGGGCAACGAGTGCAGCACCGGACCGAGCAGGGATTCGTCACAGAGCACGATGGCAGTGTCCTCTTCCGGCTCCGTGAGCGCGGTTTCGAGCCATTGGGGGATGTAGCGTGCTTGTGCATTCTCCGATGTCGCGGCGACAAACTCGATGCGGGGCGGGTTCCGGAGATTGTCGAAGCACGCCTCCGGAAGCGCGTTGGGGAACTCTTTCAGGTTGCGCAGGATGAAGGTGCCGGCCTCGAAGCGGCTGTCCTCGCCGACATACATCACGTCGTAGTCCCAGTAGAAGAGGGCTTGCCCCCGTCCGCGCAGGAAGGAGAACAGCCGCCTTTCCACGTCGTTAAGCACGTTGAACCCCACGAAGGCATACGTCGCGTCGGAGGGGATGCGGCCCGCGCGTTCGTCGAGGTGTTCCGCCACGTCCTTGTACAACGCCCCCTCGTAGAGCATCCCCTTTTCCCTCAGCCGCACGTTGAACGTGGCATAGATTTCGTCCATCCGGTTCCAGAGCGCGAGGAATTTCTCTTTCAGTCGGCTGTTGCCCTCGATGGAGAAGCCCTCGAACACTTTCTTCAGTGCCTCTTCCTGGCGCGGTGTCAGGAAGTCGTTGCAGTCCAGTTCTTTGATGGCTCGGATGTTGCTGAACAGCCCGTGCGCGTCGGCCAGATGCTTGTCGATGTCGTCAAAGTCGGCCAGCATGATGCCTCCCCAGCCGTAGAAGCGGTCGAGCGATTCGGGATCCGGCACGAGCGAGGCATAGACGCGGTAGAGTTCGCACACCGAGAGGATGTCGTCGCAACGGGCGAAGTCCGACAGGGCATCGAACAGCTCGCTGATGGTGCGGTAGCGCGGAGCCCACGTCGGGCGGTCTGACGCGGCGGCCAGCTCCTGGTTCATGAAAATCCCGGCACGTTTGTTGGGGAATACCACGGTGATGTCGCGCAGGTTGGCACCGAAGCGGCTTATGAGGTCTTTTGCCACGAGTCTGATGAATGATTCCATAAGGGGAATGTCTTAGGCTTTTACTTCTTCAATCCGGTTGTCGGGAATGTACCACAGGTAGCCCCTCACGTGACGGCTCGGTTCCATCAGGCGGAGCTGTTTCATGTATCCGCCTATCTGGTCGCGGTATTCGTCGCGCGGGTTGCCGAACTTGAAGTCCACCACGATGGTTTCTTCTTTCCCGAACATGACCCGGTCGGGGCGGTAGATGTCGTATCTGCCCGTGTCCTCATGATACTCGCGCGTCAGGATAGGGCATTCGTTGTATGGCTTCATCGTGCCGTCGAACCATCGTGCCGCCTCGGGTGTCCGGAGCGCGTCCGCCACCTGCCGCTTGATCGCGTCCGTCTCGGCTCGCGTGCCGGTACGGCCTTCGGTCTCCAAGGCGAGGAGTGCCTTTTCCACGTCGTCGCGGGTGCGGATGGTGGAGAAAATCTTGTGCATGAGTATGCCCGTGCGCCTTTTGTCCTCTCTTGAAGGTTTTTCCTCGTCCGTGTCGGAGAATGCGTCCAGAAACTCTCTCGCGCGGACCGACGGGCAGAAGTCGATGCGTGCCTCGTAGGAGCGCATGGCCACCGTTTCCGGACGGTAGCTGGTTTCCATTCGGTTGTCGGAAATTCCGCAGCCGGAGGAGTATGCCGCCACGGGTTCGCCGCAAGTGAAGAGCGATGTCTTGCCGTTTTCCCCTTCCGTCGTTTCGCCCGCGTCCGGCGTGCACGGCAATGCGCTGTAAACCAGGTCGCCCGTCGTGCTGTTCTCGGCCATGGCGTAGCGGGTGCGGCACCATACGAACAGGTTCTCCGCGGCGCGGGTGAACGTCACGTAGAGCGCGTTCAGCTCGTCCACCCGTCGTTGCAGGTGTTCCTTCTCGTATTCCCGGCGGAACACGGAGTTGCGCATGGCGGCTCCGGCGGTGACGGGGATGACGGGCAGGCCGTCGTAGGGCGGCTCGTGCGTCTCGCACCACAGCAGGTCGCTGTTCCTGTTCCCTTGCATGTCACGCTCGATGGGCCAGTCGCAGTAAGGCACGAACACCGTGTGGAACTGCAGTCCCTTGGACTGGTGCACGGTGAGGATTCGTATGCCGTCCACCTCCCCCGACGGGATAGACGCGGCGGAGAGCGTTTCGTCCCAGTAGTTTAGGAAAGAACGGATGTCGGAAGGGTTTTCCTGCACGTAAGCGGTCACGCGGTCGAGGTAGTCGAGCAGGTAAGCGTCTTCGCCGTGGAAGCGTCCCAGGTCGAATATCCTGTACAGCTCTTCCTGAAGTTCGTAAAGCGGCAGGTTCCGCAGTTCCTCTATGCGTCGCACGAAGGTGTCGGGCAAGGAATCCTCGAGCGACCGTGCGGCCAGTATGTTCACGCCGATTTCCGCGTCGGCATCCGCTGCCTTCCCCCCATGCAGAGCCAGGAAAGCCAGCGACACACGGTCGTCAGCGTCTGCCATGTAGCGCATGGCGGCGACGAGTATGTTTACGCACGGCGAGCCGGAGAGGAGGAAGGCTTCGTCCGACACCGGCTTCATCTCGTCGCCGAAATGTTCGGCGAAGCGTCGGACGATGGGGGCGATGTGTTTGCGGTGGCGCAGGAGGATGGTCATCTTCCCGTAGGGTAGCCCCGCCTCGTGCAGGGCGCGCACCTGTCCGCAGAGGTCGTCCAGCATTTGGTCTTCCGCGTCGTTCCCCTTGTCGTTCTTGTCGAAGAAGCGGATTCGCACGTATCCGCCGTCCCCCTTGCCCGGCGGGCATTGCTGTTCCACGTCGGCGTATATGTCGGTCAGCCGGACGGAGGCCTCCGGGGCGAGCCTGTCCAGTTCCCTGGCGGCGGCCGCGAACAGGGCGTTGTTGAAGGCGACGATGCGGCACGCGCTCCGGAAGTTGACGGACAGGTTCCGTATCTCGGGGCGTTGCGGCCCCATTTCGCGCTCGATGTCCTTCAGTATAGTCCAGTCGCCGTTCCGGAAGCGGTAGATGCTCTGCTTCACGTCGCCCACTATCAGGTTCCCGTTGCCGGAGGCCATGCACTCTTTCAGCAGTATCTTGAAGTTTTTCCACTGCATGGCGGAGGTGTCCTGAAACTCGTCTATCATCACGTGCCGGAAAAACGCGCCCATCTTCTCGAGGATGAACGGGGTGTCGTTTTCGTCTATCAGTTCGTGGAGCAGGACGGGGGTCTTTGCCAGCCGGAAACAGTTGCTTTCGCCGTCAAGAGCCGCCACCTCCTCGTCGATGACATCCAGCAGCCGCAGGGGGTTGAGGTGCTTCAATGCCAGCACCGCGCTGTTGTGGCGCACGACGTTCTCGGTCTGGAAACGGCGCAGATCGGCCAGCAGCGAGCTGAAGTGGTCGGCGGCTTCCACCAGCGGCGGCGTGGAGCGGTCGCCCTTGCGGAGCATCGTCTCCGGGTTTTCCGTGAAGCCTTGCAGCGTCTTGCAGAAATCGGCATCGATTTTTCCGTTCTCGAGGTTCCGCAGGTAGGTGTCTATCGTGCCTCCCCGGCAGAAGTCCCCGCATCCGAGGCTCCGTGCCTCCAGCTCCGCGCGGAAGTTGGCCGCCGCACTCTGCACGATGTCCAGGGCTTCCTCTTTCTCATAGTTTAGCGCGGATCGGAGCTTGCCGACGCGCCCTTTCTCGCGCAAGGCCTCGCGCAGTCCGTCCTCCCGGGCGAGGTAGGCTTCCTTGAAGATGCACGAGGCGAAGTCTTTTATTTCGCGCGCGACATCCCACCGCTCGTTGTTCGCGATGCGTTCCTCCACGTATTCCAGTATCCAGTCCAGGACGGCGGGCATGAGGTGCAGGCGTTCCATGATGCGGTCTACGGCCGCGCCGAGCACCTCTTTGTCGTTCAAGTCCGGCCTGAGGTCGGCCGTGAGGCCCAGTTCGTGCGCCAAGTTCCTCATCACCGACTGGAAGAAAGAGTCTATGGTCTCCACCCGGAAGCGGTCGTAGTCGTGCAGGATGAGGAGCAGGGCCGTTCCGGCGCGGCGGCGGATTTCCTCTTCCGGGAGATCTTCGCCGTCGACCCGGAGTTCTTCCCCGAGGGCGGCCATGTAGCCGGCGGAGGAAGGCAACCCTTTCCAAATGCCGTAAAGCTGGCCGAGGATGCGGTCTTTCATTTCTGCCGTGGCCTTGTTGGTGAATGTCACTGCCAGGATGTGGCTGTAGGTATGGCAACTTTCCCGCCCTGTCAGCATCTTGATGTATTGTATGGCCAGGGTGAACGTCTTGCCCGAGCCGGCCGAAGCCTTGTAAACAGTCAGGGCGGGTTTCATGTCGTTCCGGTATTCATGTCTTGGTAAAGGCGTCGTCCGATGTCCTCCCCGGCGGTCTTCCCCATGCTCCTCTTTCCGGAGTGCCGCCTCGGTGGTTTGCGGGCGGGGGCGGTTCCGTAAGTTTGCCCATCGCCGGGGCAAAAGTACGAAAAAACGTGGAACCTTGCCATTCTCCGGAGAGGATTTTGTCGCGGTACGTGCCATTCGTCACGGGGATTTCCTGTTCGCGACCGCAGGAAGAAGCTCGCCCCATGTCCGCTCCGTTGCCGTCGAAAGAAAAAGGCAGGAAAGCGACTTCTCCCCCCCCTGACGGGGGAAACCGCCTTCCTGCCCTTGTGATTCGTTTGGGGCTCGAACCCAAGACCCCAACATTAAAAGTGTTGTGCTCTACCAGCTGAGCTAACGAATCAACCCTTCTCGCGCCTCATTCCTGCAAGTGGGTGCAAAGGTAGGGCTTTTTCCGGGAACGGCAAAGGGTTTGCCCGTTTTTTTCGTGGATGGCTCGTTTTTCCCCCGCGGGTCGGCTTCGTTCAGTCGTTCCCGCCCTCCCCGGCTTCGGGGGCCTGTGCTTGCCCGTTTCCTGCCGCGGCCTCGCCGTCCCCGTCCGGCGCGGAAACGGGCGGCGAGGCGAGGGGGCGGAAATGTCTGCGCCGCCTTTCCTCGGCCAATGAAATCCTGCGCTCGTCACGTTCTATGAAACGGCGGTAATAGGAAAGCAGGAGCGTGGTCAGCGGAAGCGCGATGATGAGGCCAATCAGCCCCATCAAGTAGCTCCACACCGACAGCGACAGCAGGATGACGGCGGGATGGAGCCCCATCATCTTGCCCATGATTTTGGGAACGAGGATGGTGTCCTGTATGGTTTGCACGACGATGAAGACGATGCAGGCGGGGAGCAGGACGAGCCAGAAGCTCTCCCCCGTGTCGTTGGCTTTCAGTATGGCGAGCAGGACGGTGGGGATGAAGCCGATGCCCTGCATGTAAGGCACGAGGTTCAGGAAACCGATGAACATGCCGAGGCTTATGGCAAGGGGGAAGTCGATGATGAGGAAGCCTATGCTGAACAGTATGCCCACCAGGAAGGCCACCAACGCCTGCCCGCGGAAGTAGGAGTTCATCCCGTGCTGGACATCGTCCACCAGCGCGGCGGCGAAGTGCCTGCTGCGCTTGGGGACGAGCTTTATCCAGTTCTCCGACAAGTTCTCGTAGTCCGCCAGAATGAAGAAGAGGTAAAGGAGCACCATGAAGAACCTGAGCAGCGTGAAGATGATGTCGAACGTCTGCGAAACCAAGTTCCACAGCTGGTCCACGGCCACTTTCAACGCCTCCATCACGTTGTTCTCGTGCAACAGCCGTATGGAGGCGTTCTGGTCGAAGTTCTGCTGGAAGAAGTTTTCTATGTTGCGTGCCATGGCGGAGTGTCCCGTCTCCTTGATGAAATCGGCTATCGAGTCGCGGAACCGCACGAACTCCGCCATTGTCGGCGGGATGATGAGGTAAAAGAAGCCCGCTATGGCCGCCAGTATGAGCAGCAAGGTGATGGCGATGCACAGGATTCTGTTGCGGAGGCGCAGCTTGTACTGGAAGAACTTCACGATGGGGTATGTCATGTAAGCCAGAAACCAGGCTATGAAGAAAGGCAACAGCACCGAGCTGAGCAGGTGCACGACATACACGGCCAGCCCCAGCCCCCCTGCGGCGAGCAACCCGCGGATGAACCGGTCGAAAGTTATTTCCTTCTCGAACATGGCGAGGCGGCGGTCAGCCTTGGCGTTTCAGGTTGTCTTCTTCCACCGCTTTCAGGTAGCAGGCGCGGCAGAGCGGCTCGTATGCCGTCTGCTCCCCCAGGAGCACCCTCTTCTCGTCGTCCACCGTGCGGTGGGACACGTAGGCCAACGCCCCGCAACGCACGCAGATGGCGTGCACCTTGGTCACCTCGTCCGCCACGGCGCACAAGCCCGGCATGGGGCCGAAAGGCACGCCCTTGAAGTCCAAGTCCAGCCCGGCCACGATGACGCGCGTCCCGCGGTTGGCCAGCTCGTTGCACACGTCAACCAGGTTCTCGTCGAAGAATTGCGCCTCGTCGATGCCCACCACCTCGATGTCCGAACCGAGCAGCAGGATGCTGGCGGAAGAATCCACCGGCGTGGAGGGGATGGAATTCCCCTCGTGCGACACCACGTCGCGTTCGGCGTAGCGCGTGTCGATGGACGGCTTGAATATTTCCACGCTCTGGCGGGCAAACTCGGCTCGCCGCAACCTCCTTATCAGTTCCTCCGTCTTGCCGGAGAACATGGAGCCGCAGATGACCTCAATCCGCCCCCTGCGCATCATTTCCCCGTTACGTTCCGTTATCTGGCTCATGTGAGATGTCGTTTTTGCTCTTAATCCGGCACAAAGTTAGCGAAAGGCGAGTGCAGAAACAAACGGAACGCGGATTTTTTCTCGCCGGGCGAGGCGGGCGACAGCGTTTCATGTCCGGAAATACAGGAGGCCAAGGGCGGGGCGAGGGGCAAAAACGGGTTTTTTTCGCAAACATCTGTTAAATATCGGGGCGAGGGGCGCAAAGGCTGACGTTTTATTCTTACTTTTGCCTAAACTGGCGACGGATTGATGGGAATCCTGTATTTGGTGCCCACTCCGGTGGGGAACTTGGAAGATATTACGTATCGTGCCTTGCGCATATTGAAGGAGGCCGATTTGATACTGGCGGAGGACACGCGGACGACGGGGCTTCTGATGAAGCATTTCGGGATAAGGAACGCGATGTCGTCTTACCATAAGTTCAACGAGCACCGGACGGTGGCCGGAGTGGTGGGGCGGCTGGGTGCGGGCGAGACGGTGGCCGTGGTGTCCGATGCCGGTACCCCGGGCATCTCCGATGCCGGATTCCTGGTGGTGCGCGAAGCCGTGGAAGCGGGTGCCGAGGTGGTCTGCCTGCCGGGTGCCACGGCGTTCGTGCCGGCCTTGGTCGCGTCGGGGCTTCCCTGCGACCGCTTCTGTTTTGAAGGCTTCCTCCCGGTCAGGAAGGGGCGTGCCGCCCGCTTGCAGGCATTGTCTTCGGAAACCAGGACACTCGTGTTTTACGAATCGCCCCGCCGGCTGGCCAGGACGCTGGCGCAGTTCGTCGCGGTTTTCGGGTCGGAACGCCGGGTCGCCGTGTGCCGCGAGATTTCCAAGGTGCACGAGGAGTGTGTGCGCGGGACGCTGGGGGAAGTGCTGGCTCGCTTCGGGGAGACGGAGCCGCGCGGGGAATTCGTCATCGTGTTGGCGGGGCGCGAAGGGAAGGAGGACAAGAAAAGCGACATGAACATGGACAAAAATATGAGCGTATGAAAAAGATTTTTTTATGTGTGGCGTGCGCGTCGGCTCTGGCCGCATGTAACAACGGGGCGGACAAGAAAGAGAAGGCTTTTGCCGAGGAACGGGACTCGCTGATGCAGGTCATCAACGACAAGGATTCCGAGTTGAATGAAATCATGGGCATCGTGAACGAAGTCCAGGAGGGCTTCCGCCGCATTAACGAGGCCGAGGGACGCATTACCGTGAACAACGGGGACGTGGAGTCGGAAACCGACAAGCAGGCCATCAGCGAGAACATGCAGTACATTCAGGAGGCCATGGCGCAGAACCGCGAGAAAATCAACCAGTTGAAAGAGAAGCTCCGCGCGAGTGCCATCGGGGGCGAGAAACTGCAGAAGATGGTGGACGACTTGTCTGCGCAGCTTGAGGAGCAGAAGCAGAAAGTGCAGGAACTGGAGGCGCAACTGGCCGAAAAGGATATCGTGATAACCCGGCAAGACGAGACCATCACCTCCCTGAACGAGAACGTGAACACCTTGACGGAAGAGAACAAGGCCAAGAGCCAGACAGTGGCGGAGCAGGACAAGCAAATTCATGCGGCGTGGTACGTGTTCGGCACGAAGTCAGAGCTGAAGGAGCAGAAGATATTGAGCGACGGCGACGTGCTGAGGAGCAACGACTTCAACAAGGATTATTTCACGAAGGTGGACATCCGTTACGACAAGGAAATCAAGCTGTATTCCAAGAGTGCCAAGCTGTTGACCACCCATCCGGCCGGCTCTTACAGGCTGGAGAAGGACAACAAAGGCCAATACGCGTTGCACATCACTTCGCCCGAAACTTTCTGGAGCGTGAGCAAATATCTGGTCATCCAGGTGAGATGACGAAGGCCTTGCCGTCCGGAGCGGGGCGGCTCGTGCCGGGATGTACGGGAAGGGTGCGTCCGCGTGCGGTTGTCTCGTCGCGGTTGCCCGCGTGGCGGTCGGGAGGGCAGGGGAGGATTTGCCTTTTCCGCCGATGCGGGAGCATATCGGCAGGCGGGTTGGGAAGTGGTTGAAAAATCTCGCTTTCCGTTTGTTTCCCGACGGCGTTTTATGTACTTTTGCCCCGGAATGAAAGAAAGTGTTTTCGGATGAAAGAAATCGTGGCTCCCGAGGCGCGGGTCGAGACGGCGGTTCTGGTGGGGCTGGTTACGCAAACGCAGGACGAGCGCAAGACGGAAGAATATCTGGACGAACTCGAGTTCCTGGCGCACACGGCCGGTGCCGTGGCGGTGAAACGGTTCACGCAGAGGATGAACGGCCCTAACTCCGTGACGTACGTGGGCATCGGGAAATTGGAGGAAATCCGCGCGTATATAGAGGCGGAGGCAGAGGCGGAACGCGAAATCGACATGGCGGTTTTCGACGACGAGCTTTCCGCCAAGCAGTTGCGCAATATAGAAAAGGAACTGCAAGTCAAGGTGTTAGACCGCACGTCGTTAATCCTCGACATCTTCGCGATGCGCGCCCGGACGGCCAACGCCAAGACGCAAGTGGAGCTGGCACGCTACCGTTACATGTTGCCCCGCCTGCAGCGCATGTGGACGCACTTGGAGCGGCAGGGCGGCGGCTCGGGTTCCGGCGGAGGGAAAGGTTCCGTGGGCTTGCGCGGGCCGGGCGAGACACAACTCGAAACAGACCGCCGCATCATCCTGAACCGTATGGCACTCCTGAAACAACGTCTGGCGGACATAGACCGGCAGAAGAAGACGCAACGGGGCAACCGCGGGCGCATGATACGGGTGGCCTTGGTGGGCTACACCAACGTGGGGAAGAGCACGCTGATGAACGTGCTCTCGAAAAGCGAGGTGTTCGCCGAGAACAAGCTGTTCGCCACGCTCGACACGACGGTACGCAAGGTCATCATCGACAACTTGCCTTTCCTGCTGTGCGACACGGTGGGCTTCATCCGCAAATTGCCCACCGATCTGGTGGACTCCTTCAAGAGCACGCTGGACGAGGTGCGCGAGGCCGACTTGTTGCTGCACGTGGTGGACATCGCCCATCCCGGTTTCGAGGAACAGATACAGGTGGTGGAGAAGACCCTGTGCGACCTGGGTTGCGGGGGAAAGCCTTGCATGATAGTGTTCAACAAGACGGACGCTTACCGCTGGGTGGAAAAAGATGCGGACGACCTGACACCGGCCACGAAGGCCAACGTGCCGCTGGACGACCTGACGAAGACATGGATGGCGCGTCGCGACGAGGGTTGCGTCTTCGTCTCGGCTCGCGAGAAGACCAATATGGAGGCGTTGAAGGCGGCCTTGTACGACAAGGTGCGTGAACTCCACGTGCGGAAGTACCCCTACAACGACTTCCTCTTCGAAAAATATGAGGAATGCGGGGCATAGGAACGGCGATAAAACAACTATCTTTGCAGAAGAGAACAAAAAGGGAATGGACAAGGAATATCTTTTATTAGATTTAGCATAATGAAAAAGTTGTTTTCAGTGTTATCACTCATTTTATGTATCCAATCAGTCAATGCGCAAATTTTGCGTACAGAAGAGTTGGAAGAGTATGCCAAAATGAAGTATGGCGAAAAATGGGTTGATGTTGCCGAAAAATTGGGTAGCCAGCTTAATTTGGACAAGAATAATGCCTTAACCTTTGTTCAAGTTATTGAAGCCCCAGGAAAAACAAAAGACCAACTTTATGTACTGTTAAACTATTGGTTCTCTGGAACTTTCAACAAAGCCAATTTTGTTATTCAGTTGAACGACAAAGAGCTTGGTACCATTATCGCTCAAGGCTATATGGAAAGCATTGCCCAACATATAGGAGGTATGAACTCATATAATGTAAACATCAGACCTATAATCAAGTGCGACATCAAAGACAATAAAATTCGTGTAACCTATACTGTACCTTTCTATTCCGTAGTTCGCTTAGTTGGTGGTGGATGGTTTGGCGACGGTACTGTTATACATTCTGATGAAAATTGGGTGCTTGATAAATGTTTCCCATTTAACAAAGAAGACGACTCTCACAAAAAGACTTCCAGCAAAGCTCTTATCATGTCGTATGCTTACTCGAATGTGGTAATGGATAAGATTGAAGAGTGCGTTAAAAACGGTTTGGTTGGCAATGAGACGGATGACTGGTAAGTCTAATTTTATTCACATCTTTTAGGAACAAAACAAAGACGATTATGGCAAATGCACCCGAGTTCAAGTACGCCCCGATGTTCCAGACGGGCAGGGACGACACTGAATATTATTTGCTGACCAAGGACTACGTGTCGGTCGGCGAGTTCGAAGGATGCCCCGTGCTGAAGGTGGCGCCGGAGGGATTGACGGCGATGGCCAACGCGGCGTTCCGCGACGTGTCGTTCATGTTGCGACGCTCCCATAACGAGCAAGTGGCGAAGATACTGCGCGACCCCGAAGCGAGCGACAACGACAAGTACGTGGCGCTGACGTTCCTGCGCAATGCCGAAGTGGCATGCAAGGGCGTCCTCCCTTTCTGCCAGGACACCGGCACGGCCATCATCCACGGCGAAAAGGGCCAGCAGGTGTGGACCGGTTATTGCGACGAGGAGGCCTTGTCGAAAGGCGTCTACAAGACTTACACCGAGGAGAACCTGCGTTACAGCCAGAACGCCCCGTTGAGCATGTACGAAGAAGTCAACACCAAGTGCAACCTCCCGGCGCAAATCGACATCGAGGCCACCGAGGGCATGGAGTACCGCTTCCTGTGCGTGACCAAAGGCGGCGGATCCGCCAACAAGACTTACCTGTATCAGGAGACGAAAGCCATCCTCAACCCGGCTACCCTGGTGCCGTTCATGATTGAGAAGATGAAGAGCCTCGGCACGGCCGCCTGCCCTCCCTATCACATCGCGTTCGTCGTCGGCGGCACTTCCGCCGAGAAGAACCTGCTCACGGTGAAGCTGGCTTCCACGCATTATTACGACAACCTGCCGACCACGGGCGACGCCACGGGGCGTGCCTTCCGCGACGTGGAGCTTGAAAAGCTCGTCTTGGAAGAGGCGCATAAGATAGGCCTCGGGGCGCAGTTCGGCGGAAAGTACCTCGCGCACGACGTGCGCATCATCCGCCTGCCGCGCCACGGCGCGTCTTGCCCGGTGGGCCTGGGCGTGTCCTGCTCGGCCGACCGCAACATCAAGTGCAAAATCGACAGGGACGGCATCTGGATAGAGAAGCTCGACGGCAATCCGGGCGAACTGATTCCGGAAGAACTGCGCCGGGCGGGCGAAGGCGACGTGGTGCGCGTGGACTTGAACCGCCCGATGAAGGAAATCCTGGCGCAATTGGACAAATACCCGGTGGCCACGCGCCTGTCCTTGAACGGCACGATTATCGTGGGGCGCGACATCGCCCACGCCAAGCTGAAGGAACGCCTCGACCGCGGCGAGGACTTGCCGCAATACATCAAGGACCATCCTATCTATTATGCCGGCCCCGCCAAGACCCCGAAGGGAATGGCGTGCGGCTCCATGGGCCCGACTACGGCCAACCGCATGGATCCCTACGTGGACTTGTTCCAGAGCCGCGGCGGCTCCATGGTCATGCTGGCCAAGGGCAACCGCAGCCAGGCCGTGACCGACGCCTGCAAGAAGCACGGCGGTTTCTACCTCGGTTCCATAGGCGGCCCGGCGGCCATCCTCGCGCAGGACAACATCAAGAGCATCGAGTGCGTGGAATACCCCGAATTGGGCATGGAGGCCATCTGGAAAATAGAAGTGGAGGACTTCCCGGCGTTTATCCTTGTGGACAACAAAGGCAACGATTTCTTCAAGCAAATCAAGCCCTGGAACGCCCGTAGGGAATAGCCTTCCATACAAGACAGGAAAAGTAACGGTGAAGTGATTTTTTATTTTTATGGAGAGTTATAGTTAGCGTAGTTTCACCGTTATAGGCCGTTGCGGAGAAGTGATTCTGTGCAACGGCTTTCTTTTACCCGAAACGAACCGACTTTTTGCCCGAAGGGGGGGCAGGGGAGGGGAGAATGTCCTGCGCGAAAATGACGGATTGTCAGAATGTCGTTCCGGCCTCTTGATTTCCGCGTTTTTCCGCCGTGAAGAGGGGGCGGACGGAAAAAATCGATTTTCGCACGGTTTCGGGAAATCAGTTTGTAAGCCGAAAGGCGGTTCGGGCTTGCACCGTGCCGGACGGGGAAGCGTGCCGTGCGCCTGTCGCGACGGGACGTGCAAGCGGAAATGCTGTCCCGCATGACAATCTGTCGGCAAAATCCTTACAAAGGCGGCACGTCAAAGAGCTGTCAGAAGACCGTTCCCGGCAGGCCGTTGCCCCGCTCGCGGGCGGTTTTTCCCGGAATGTGCCGAGATTCGAATCGCGGCGACACGACAAAAAAAGTGTTTTGTCACGTCATCCGGAAATTTTTCGCGGCACAAAATCGCGCCGTTTTGCCTAACAAACGTGAAAAAAGAGGTTCAATTGAAAAAATATGTTGTCAGAATCGCCCGGATTTTTCTCTATTTGGAACTTTTTGAGTCAAGTGCTGGTTAGGAGAATCTGCTTTTTCCCGTCAAAAAGACGGCTGAACCCGCGTTTCGAATACAAAATGACATTCCGCAGGAATCCGCGTCCGCGGTGTCATTTCGTCGGGGGCTAAACGGACGCTCCGGGCGGACGTTCCGGATTTTGGATTCGCGAGCAAACCAGACCGGAAACGAGAGAAAAGGAGGTCGTCAGCGCACACTTTTTTCGCTTTCCACTCCGTCCGGGCGGCAATGTGCCGGAGCCGGGGTCGCGGCGAGCCGTGAAAGAATATTTCCCGCGCCGGACGGAAAGTCTTTCCCGCAGGACTTGGACGCTGTCTCGGATGAGACATATCGTTTTTTTCACTGAAATGCAGAAACTTAAATCAGGAACACCTTATCAGACGCGCATGAGTCTTTTCTCCGTCATACGGGTAAAAAGACATTGTGTCTGCTTCTTGCAGGGGACTGCATCGTTTCCTTTCTTCTTGGCATGTTGCCGGATGTCGGCGGACTTTCGCGGAGCTGCCTCCGCCTTTTCCCGCAAACGTTTTAAAACATTGTCTTTTCTCCCGCGAAGTCGGCTTTGAAACCTCGCGGCTTTGTGCAAAAGTAAAAAAAACGTAATTTTGCAACTTGTCATGGGTAGAATAAGAGTAAAGGAAGTGAGTAAGGGGCGCGAAACGGATGATTTCGTGAAACTTACGGAAAGGTTGTATGCCGGTTGCCTTTATTATGTCCCTGACATGGAGGCGGACATCCGCGAGATGCTCTCCCCCCGCAAGAATGCGGGGCGCGATGTCTCGGAAGTGCGGCCTTTCATCGCCTACGACGAGGGCGGGAACGCGGTGGGGCGCGTCGTCGGCATCATCAACCACCGCGCCAACGAGAAGTGGCACACGAGGAACGTCCGCTTCGGCTTGATAGAATTCGTCGACGACGAGGAGGTGCCGGCGGCCTTGTTGGAGGCGGTGGAGCACTGGGGGCGCGAGCGTGGCATGAACCGTATCCAAGGCCCCATGGGAATTTCCGACTTCGACAAGGAAGGCATGCTCGTGGAAGACTTCGACCAGATGGGGTCGATGGTGACGATATACAACCCGCCTTACTACCCGCGCCACATGGAGGCACTGGGATACGAGAAAGAAGTGGACTGGGTGCATGTGAGCATACGGGTGCCTGAAGAGGTGCCGGCGAAGTATGCCAGGGTGGCGAAGCTTTCAAAGGAGATGTTCGGCCTGCGGACGAGGAAGCTGACGAGGGCGGACGTATGGTTCAAGGGCTACGGCAGGAAAGTGTTCGACCTGCTGAACGTGTCGTATGCGCCACTCTTCGGGTTCTCGGAATTTACTGACAAGCAGATAGACGACTTCCTGGGCCGTTACCTTCCGTTGCTCGACCTGCGGATGCTCTCGGCGGTGGAAAACGAGAAGGGCGAATTGGTGGGGACGGCCATCACGATGCCCAGCCTGTCGCATGCCCTGCGCAAGTCCGGCGGACGGCTGTGGCCGCTGGGGTGGTTCCATCTGTTGCGCGCGCTAAAGTGGAAAAGGGAGGAGAAAGCCGAGATGTTCCTCGTGGCCGTGCGCCCGGATTACCAAGGCCTGGGAGTAAACGCCTTGTTCTTCAACGACTTGATACCCGTGTACAACCGATTGGGATTCCGGTATGCCGAGACCGGGCCGCAGTTGGAGGACAACGTGAAGGAGCTGAGCCAATGGAAGCCGTTGCACCCCACTTTCACCAAACGGAGGAGATGTTACAAGAAGGACTTATAGGAAAAACAGACAGGAATATGGGAAACAGAGTTGTGATAACGGGGATGGGAATTTGGTCGTGCCTCGGCAGCACGCTGGACGAGGTGCGCGACGCGCTCTATGCCGGGAAAAGCGGCATCGTGTACTCCCCGGAGCGCAAGGAAGCGGGGTTTCGTTCCGCCTTGTGCGCTTCCGTGGGGCGGCCGGACTTGAAGCCTTTCGTGTCGCGCAACTTGCGCCAGTTCATGCCCGAGGAGGCGCAATATGCCTACATGGCGACGCGTGCGGCCCTCAGCCAAGCCCGTTTGGACTCTGATTACGTCGACAGCCACGAGATAGGGATAATTTACGGGAACGATTCCGTGGCCGAGGCTACCATGCGTGCACTCGACAAGTTCCGCGAGTTCAAGGACACGGCGGCGTGCGGCAGCGGGGCCATCTTCCAGTCGATGAACTCCACCGTGACGATGAACCTCGCCTGCCTGTTCCGGTTGCGCGGCATCAACCTGACGGCATCGGCCGCGTGCGCTTCGAGCTCCCATGCAGTGGGACTGGCCTACATCCTCATCCGCGACGGGCTGCAGGATTGCATCGTGTGCGGGGGTGCCCAGGAGGCGAACCTTTACGGCGTGGCCTCTTTCGACGGCATACAGTCGTTCTCCGTGCGTGAGGACGAGCCGACGAAGGCCAGCCGCCCGTTCGACCGCGACAGGGACGGGCTGGTGCCCGGAGGGGGCGCGGCCACGGTGGTGGTGGAAAGCTACGAGCATGCCGTGAAGCGCGGCGCGCCCGTCTTGTGCGAAGTGGCGGGATGGGGCTTTTCCGGGAACGGCGACCACATCTCCACGCCCAACGTGGAGGGGCCGGCGCGGTCGCTGGAGCTCTGTTTGCGGCATGCCGGCGTGACCCCGTCGCAAATCGGCTACATCAACGCCCATGCCACGTCCACCCGCATCGGCGACAGTCGCGAGGCACAAGCGATAGCGCGCGTGTTCGGCGACTGCAAGGTGCCGGTGACTTCCACCAAGAGCCAGACGGGTCACGAGATGTGGATGGCCGGGGCGAGCGAGCTGATATATTCCACGCTGATGATGAAGAACGGCTTCATCGCGGGGAGCGTCAATTTCGAGAACCCCGACGAGGACACGGCCTGCATCAACGTCGTGCCGGAGACGCGGGAAGCTCACTTCGACATGTTCCTCTCCAATTCTTTCGGCTTCGGGGGGACGAACTCCACCCTTATCATAAGGGATATGTGAAAATCATACGACTAACGGACACGATAAAAACAGACAGACATGACACGCGAAGACATCGTAAAAAAAGTGAACGCCTTGTTGGCGGAAGATTTTGAAGTGGGAGAGGAGAATTTTGCCCCGGACGCGAACGTGAGGGACACGCTCTCCCTCGACAGCCTGAGCCTCGTGGACCTCGTGGCCATCATCCAGCAGACCTACAAGTTGAAGATACCCGTGTCGGACTTGCGCGAAATCAAGACGTTCGACAACCTTTACGATTATATCGAGTCGCACGTGGAGAAGGAATGACGCATTACGACATCAAAAGCCTGATTCCACAGCGCGAGCCGGTGTTGCTCGTCGACGCACTGGACGGCGCGGACGGCGACACGGCGCGGACGAGGCTCACGGTGCGCCGCGACAACGACTTCGTGGGCGACGACGGGACGTTGGCCGAGCCGGGGCTCGTGGAACACATCGCCCAGTCGGCTTCCGCCTTTGCCGGCTACAAAGCCCTGGAAGCGGGGGCGACGGAGCCTCCCGTGGGCTATATCGGCGAGGTGAAGAAGTTCCGGTGCCTGCGGTGCCCCCGGGTGGGAGAGGAACTGCAGACTACCGTGACTTTCGGGCCGGAAGTGGGCGGCGTGACCGCGCTGGCGGGCGAGACCTGCGTGGGGGAAGAGACGGTGGCCGTCACGCAAATGAAGATTTATGTGGCTGAGGGACTATTATTATAAGGTGTCGGGGCGGCACGTTTCAGGAGGCTTCACGGTGTTCCGCATCGCGCTCCTGCCGGATTGCGATGCCTACCGCGGCCATTTCCCGGGGCATCCGGTGTGTCCCGGCGCGTTCAGCATCCAAGTGGTCAAGGAGTGTGCCATGGAGCTGGCCGGCAAGGAGTTGCGCATCCGCACAATCAAGCAGTGCCGCCTGATGTCGGTGGTTTCGCCCGCCTCGTGCGCGGAAGTGGACGTGGCGGTGAGCCTTACCCCCGCGGAAGGCGGGCTGGAGGTCGCGGCGCGGATGACCGCCGGCGGGCGCACGTGCATGGAATACAAGGGCTTGATGTCGGTCGTTTGACGGGGTGATGAAGTACGACGCGGTGGTCATAGGCAGCGGATTGGGCGGACTGGAATGCGCTTACATCCTTTCGCGCGCCGGTCTGGGGGTTCTCGTCCTCGAACAAGGTCGCCAGCCTGGCGGGTGCATCCAGTCTTACCGCAGGCACGGGCTGGCTTACGACACCGGCTTTCATTGCGTCGGCGGTTTGGACGACGGCCGGCCGTTCCATTCAGTGTTCGCCTACTTGGGGCTGGCCGGGCTGCCCTGGCAACGCCTCGACCGCGAGTTCGCCAAGGTGACGGTGGGGCGGCGCACTTTCGCTTTCGCGCAAGGTTACGACGATTTCGCCTCCACGCTTTCGTGCGAGTTCCCGTCCGAGCGCACGGCCTTGGAGCGGTACGCATCCTTGCTGAGGCACACGTCGGAACAGGAACTGGACTTGCTCAATCCGCGTGCGGACAAGGCCGAACCGCCTTCCTTCCTCGTGGAAACGAGCGCGTGGCGTTACCTGAACGAGATGTTCTGTGACCCGTTGCTGGTGGACGTGCTCAGCGGGACATCCCTTACGATGGAAATCCGCCGCGAGTCGCTTCCGCTTTTCGCCTTCCTTCATGGCCAGAGCAGTTTCATCGAAAGCAGCTGGCGGCTGAAGGGAGGAGGGGCGTTGATTGCCGACACGCTGGCGAAAGGCATCGGCGATCAGGGCGGACGGGTGGTTTGCGGCGCGGAAGTGGTGGAGCTGGTGGAAAAAGGAGGGAAGCTGGCCGCCGCCGTATGCCGCGACGGCGAGGTGTACGAGGGGGCGGCTTTCATCAGCGACATTCACCCGGAGCAGACTTGCAAGCTGGTGAAACGGAGCGAAAGGATAAAAAGTGCCTATCGCCACCGCATGGCGGGGATGCGCAACACTTTCGGCATGTTCACCGCGTCGTTGCGGATGAAGCCCGGGTCGCTGGAGTATTTCAATTACAACCGGTACGTTTACGACCACCCCGGAGTGTGGACGTTCTACGAGGAAGAAGGGCCGGTGTGCGGGCTGATGGCCGGATGCCGCGTGCCGGAGGACGGGAGCCGCTTCGCCTCTCAGGTGGACTTGCTGACCCCGATGACGTGGGAGGAATGCGCGGCGTGGAGCGACACGGGAACCGGACGGCGCGGCGCGGACTATGAAGCCATGAAAAGGCGCAAGGCCGACGAATGCATCCGTCTGGCGGAACGGGTCATGCCGGGACTGGGCGACGGAGTATGGGAATGCCACACGAGCACCCCGCTCACATACCGCGACTACACCGGCGCCCCGGAAGGCACGGCCTACGGCTTGCGCAAAGATTACAGGAACCCGCTGGCGGTCTTGCTGTCCGTGCGCACGCCCGTCCCCAACCTGTTCCTCACAGGTCAGAACCTCATGCTACACGGGGTGTACGGCGTGACGATGACCGCGTTGTTCACTTGCGCGGAAATGCTGGGACGCGAAAGGATATGGAATATCGTAACGGACAAGAAAGGAATGGAGACATGAAGTATGCCTTGGTGACAGGAGGCAGCCGCGGGATAGGGCGGGCTGTCTGCGTGAGGTTGGCCCGCATGGGCTACCGCGTGCTGGTGAACTGCATGAGCCGCACCGACGAGGCGGAGCGCACGCTGGAAATGGTGCGGCAGGAAGGGCAGGACGGAGAAGTGCTGAAATTCGACGTGGGAAACCGCGGGCAGACGACCGCCGCGCTCGAGGCGTGGATGGACGGGCATCCGGAAGAATACATAGAAGTGGTGGTGAACAACGCGGGGGTGCGTAACGACAACCTGATGGTGTTCATGCCCGGCGAGGACTGGGACCGCGTGCTGGAAACGGGTCTCGGGGGCTTCTACAACGTGACGCAGCCCTTGCTGCAACCGATGCTGGTGCACAAGTACGGGCGCATCGTCAGCCTGGCGAGCGTGAGCGGGCTGAAAGGCATGGCGGGGCAGACGAATTATTCCGCGGCGAAGGGCGGCATCATCGCGGCCACGAAGGCACTGGCGCAGGAAGTGGCGCGGAAGAACGTGACGGTGAACGCCGTGGCGCCCGGATTCATCCGCACCGACATGGTGGAGGGGCTGGACGAGGCCGCCTTGAAGAAGGCCATCCCGGCAGGCCGTTTCGGGTTGCCGGAAGAAGTGGCGGGGGTAGTCGCCTTCCTCGTCTCGCCCGATGCCGCCTACGTCACCGGGGAAGTGATATCTGTCAATGGCGGGCTTTACACGTGACAGCGGGACTTGTCAGGAGGAGATGGACGGACTGGAAGACATCTGCCGCGTAAGGGTGAGGTTCAGCGAAATCGACTCGATGCGCAGGGCGTGGCACGGGGCTTACGTCGCCTTCTTCGAGGACGGGCGCGAGTCCTTCGGCAGGCATTACCCGGGCATAGGGTATGCCGACATGCAACAGGCGGGTGTCTACGCGCCGGTGTACGAACTGCACGTGAAGTTCTACGCCCCTCTGGCGTTGGACGACGTGGCGGCAATCCACACGCTCTACAAGTTCCGTCCCGGCGCGCGGCTGGATTTCGGGTACAGGATATTCCGCGAGTCCGACGGCATCTTGTGTGCGGAAGGGAGCACGGTGCAGCTGTTCGTCGATGACGGCGGGACGCTCATGGTGGACAAGCCGGCTTGCTACGAGGAATGGCAGGGGCGGCATTTGGGGCGCGCCGCCCACAATCCGTAAAAAACGGGGCAGGCAGCAGGTATGAGGAAACGGTTGAACAACTTGTTTTTCGCGGTGGGAACGGTGGCCGTCGTCGTCATGTTCTTCTCCTTCGACGTGAGCTTCGCGGAGTTGTGGGGATACATCACGAGGGCGGGCTACTGGCTGGCGGCCATAGGAGGGTTGTGGTGCGTGCTTTACCTCATGAACGCGTGGGCGTGGAGGGTCATCATCCGGGGCGGGGGGTCTTGCACGGTGGGCTTCATGCGGTTGCTGAAACTGACCGTTTCAGGCTTCGCCCTGAATTACGCCACGCCCGTGGGGTTGCTGGGCGGCGAGGCTTACCGCGTCATGGAGATTTCGAGGTTCCTCGGTGTGCGGCGAGCCACTTCCTCGGTGATACTCTTCGCCATGATGCACATATTCGCCCACTTCTGGTTCTGGGTGACGGGTGTCGCGGCGTATCTGGCCATGGCGCTCGCGGGCAAACTGCCGATGAACGCGGGCATGTGCGTGGTGCTTCTGCTCATTTCGGCTTTCTGCTACGGGGGCATTTACCTTTTCATCAAGGGGTACAAGAACGGCATGACGGTGAGGCTGTTCCACCTGTTGTGCAAGATGCCCGGTTTGCGCCGCTGGGGGAGGCGTTTCATGGAGCGACACCTGGACGACCTGCAGAAGATAGACCGACAGATAGCGGAATTGCAGGCGCAGAACAAACGCTCGTTCTACGGAAGCTTCGTGTTGGAATACGTGGGGCGCTTCTGCCAGAGCTTCGAGATATTCTTCATGCTGGTCTTGTTCGGGATAAACGGCGGGGGAGGATTCGGTGGCTATGCCTTCACTTTCTTCCAGTCGTTCCTGATACTGGCTTTCACCTCGCTCTTCGCCAACTTACTGGGTTTCTTGCCGTTGCAACTGGGCGGGCGCGAGGGTGGCTTTGCCATGTCGGTGGCTCAGATGGGAATGAGCGGCGGCACGGGCATGTTCGTGAGCATCATCAGCCGCGTGAGGGAACTGTTCTGGGCTTCCGTCGGATTGCTGCTGATGAAAGTGGGCGCGGACGGGGCGGACGGCACGCGGGACACGGGCGACGCTGGAAAACCGGCGGCCGTGGAACAAAGTGACGGACTTTGACATATTATTAAGGTACAGACGTATGGTAAGACGAATTTTTTTCTTGTGGCTTTGCCTGACGTGTTGGGCGGGATTCACCCGCGGACAGAACACGATAGTGAAAGGCATCGTCACCGACTCTATAACGGGCGAGGGGTTGCCGTCGGTCTCCATCGTGTTCGAGGGAACCACCATCGGCACGACGACCGACTTGGGCGGACGCTTCTCGATAGCCACGAACAGGCCGGGGAAAGTGCTCAAGGTGGTCTATATGGGATACGACACCAAGCGGCTGAACGTGGTGCGCGGACGGACGAACAACTTCAGAATCAAGTTGCGTGAAAGCGAGATAGCGTTGGGCGAGGTGACGGTGAAGCCCAAGCGCGAACGTTACCGCAGGAAAGAGAACCCGGCCGTGGCGTTCGTCAAGAAGGTTATCGAGCGGAGGGGTGCCAACGACCCGCGAAACCATGACTATTTCAGCTTCGACCAGTACGAGAAAATAATGATCGCGCAGAACGACTATACGCCGAAGCGGAAGAGGAACGGGAAAAAGGGAAGATTCGACTTCCTGACGGAATTCGTGGACACGCTGGAGGACGGCACGACGATACTCCCCGTGTCGGAGCGTGAAAAGGTGCAGAAGGTATTCTTCCGCCGGTCGCCGAAATCGGAGAAGACGGTGGTGGAGGGCTTCCATTCGTCGGGCGTGGACGAGGTGTTCTCGCGCGAGGGGATGCAACAGTTCCTCAACGAGGTGTTCCGCGAGGTGGACATCTTCCAGAACAACATTCCCCTGTTCCTGCAACGCTTCGTGAGCCCCCTCTCTGCCATCGGCCCTTCCTTCTACAAGTATTACCTGATGGACACGTTGTACGTGGACGATGACAAGTGCGTCGACTTGACATTCGTGCCTTTCGCCTCGGAGTCGTTCGGCTTCACAGGGCATTTGTACGTCACGCTGGACAGCACTTACTTCGTGCGCCGGGCGCTGCTCAGCGTGGCGAAGGACATCAACCTGAACTTCATTTCGCGCATGGACGTGAACCAAGAGTTCGAGCGGCGACCTGACGGGACGCGCCTCATCACGAAGAACGATATCAGCGTGGACTTCAAGCTGAGCGAGAAGTCGAAGGGGCTCTACGCACGGCGCATGGACATCTTCTCTAACCACTCGTTCGAGAAGCCCCCGGAGGAACAGGCGCAGGTGTTCAAGGAGGCCGCGCCGGTAATCACGCAAAGGGAGGCTTACAGCCGCAAGGAGGATTTCTGGGCCGAGACCCGCCCCAAGGAAGCCGCCAAGCGCAACCCCAACTCCGTGGAGAAACTCATGGCAGGGTTGCGTTCCGTGCCCATCTTCGCCGTGGCGGAGAAGACCATCTCCATCATCGTGTCCGGATACGTGCCTACGAACAACACGCCCGCGAAGAACAAGTTCGACTTCGGCCCGATGAACTCCATCATAAACGGGAACGCCATCGAGGGCGTGCGCCTGCGCGTGGGCGGAGCCACCACCCCGCAGCTGAGCAAGCACCTCTTCGCGGAGGGCTACGCGGCCTACGGGACGAAGGACGGCAAGATGAAGTACGACGGGCTCGTGGAGTATTCGTTCAACGAGCGGAAAGACTACCGCAAGGAGTTCCCCGTGCATTCGCTCCGATTAGAATACATGTACGACATCAACAAACTGGGACAGAGCTATATGTACACCAGCAAGGATAACGTCCTCTTGGCACTCAAGCGGAAGAAGGACACGCGGGCGACATATCTGCGCAACGCCGAACTGACGTACACGCGGGAGCTTTACAACGGCATCTCGTACAACACCGTCATACGCAACTTCCGCGAATATTCCACCGAGTATGCGCGTTTCGACCGCCTGCTGCCCGACGGACAGACAGCCTCCCTGCGGAAGTACGACATGACGGAACTGGAACTGCGCTTCCGTTACGCCAAGAACGAGAAATTTTACCAGACGCACGACGAACGCATCCCCATCACTTTCGACGCGTGGATATTCAACGTCGGACACACCATGGCCAAGAAAGGCCTCCTGGGTTCCTCTTTCGACTACCAGTACACGGAGCTGGGCGTGCAGAAAAGGCTTTGGTTCTCGGCCTTCGGCTTCGTGGACATCATCGGCAAGGCGGGGAAGGTGTGGAACAGGGTGCCTTATCCGTTGCTGATACTGCCGAACGCGAACTTGACTTACACCATCCAGCCGGAGTCGTACACGAACATGAATGTGATGGAGTTCATCAACGACGAGTTCGCCTCGTGGGACGTGACGTATTACATGAACGGGCTGATATTGAACCGTATCCCGTTGCTGAAAAGGCTGAAACTGAGGGAAGTGTTCTGTTTCAGGGGGTTGTGGGGACACCTGACGGACAGGAACAATCCGGCGAAGGGAGGCGGCGTGTACGCTTTCCCCGAAGGGTCGTCGGCAATGGGGCACGCGCCTTACATGGAGGCGAGCGTGGGCGTGGAGAACATCCTCAAATTCATGCGCCTTGACTACGTGTGGCGCTTGAACTACCGCGACAACCCGGACATCCAGAAAAGGGGCATACGTTGCACGATGAGCATATCCTTCTGAGCGGGCCGGGGAACCCATGCGCGGCGCACGTCCGGAAGCGGTCGGGACCATCCTCCCTTGCTGTGCGAAACCAAACGTCGCAAGCCCTCGCGCGGCGAAGCGGGGGCTTGCGTCATGTCGTATGCCGGAAAGTCCGCCTTTCAGCGTTCCGCCCGTCTCATGGCCGTTTGCCGTAGGGCTTGAGAGGATCCTTGCGGGAGAGTTCGGCTCTGTCCTTGAGGAACTGCGTGGTGTAGATGCAGAAAAGGACGATGGCGATGACGGCACCCAGGATGTCGAATGCGCTCCATTCCGTGCCGTTCCAGACGATGTGCCATCCTCCCCACGGCGTGTACATGTAGAGAATGTTCAGGAGGATGAGCAACAAACGGAACTCGGTGGGGCCGAGCTTGCCGTAGGTGAGGCAGAACTCGCCCTTGACGATGGTGCAGACATAGGTGTAGATGGACAGGCTCAGGTATCCGGCAAGGCCTACCAACGCCACGTCCATGCGCAACAGGGGTGAAAGTCCCGCGCCGATGAAGATGAGGCACGTCGTGACGGCATCCAACGTGTGGTCGATGAAGAAGCCGTAAACGGGGCGTTGCGTGCCGCGGAAGCGGGCGAGCGTGCCGTCGAGGCTGTCGCCGTACCAGTGCAGGACGAGCCCGAACGACGAAAGCCACAGGTACTGGACGTTGGCGTTGGACAGCCAACCTCCTATGGCGTAAACTACCGTGCCGAATACACCGATGTAAGTCAGGGTGTCGGAAGTCATCCACCCGGGTTGTCTTTGTGCAAGCCACGTGAGAGCTTTCTTTTCGGCCTTGTTGAGAATTGAGGTTTGAATCCTCTCTGAGGTTTCTTTTCCCATAGTCGTGTTTTTATACGTGAATATGTAGCGCAGAGTCAACTGGCAAGTGCAAAATTAGGGGAAATGTTTGAAGAATTCGCGTTTCGGTGCCGGAAATTCTTCAAACATTTCCCCTAATTTTGCACTTGCCAGTTGACTCTGCGTGATTGGGAATGTTTGCCGAAAACGGCACTATATCCCCTAAAAAAGGCAGAAAGCGGAAAATAAATGTTATCTTTGCGGTTGGAAACATTCACAACCAAAAACATTTCAAGTCATGTTCGAAGGTCAACCTAAGGGTCTGTACGCTTTGTCGCTGGCCAACACGGGCGAGCGTTTCGGTTACTATACGATGCTTGCCGTTTTCGTCTTGTTCCTGAAAGCCAATTTCGGCTTCACGCCGGAAGTGGCGGGTGCCATCTACGGCGTTTTCCTGGCGTTGGTTTATTTCCTTCCGTTCGTGGGCGGCATTCTGGCCGACTTGTTCGGGTATGGGAAAATGGTCACGATAGGCATTGCCATCATGTTTCTCGGCTATCTGTTCCTGGCTCTTCCTTTGGGCGGGGGCGCGGTGGCCATTGCCGGCATGGCGGGTGCCTTGTTGCTCATTAGCGCGGGCACGGGGTTGTTCAAAGGAAACCTTCAGGTGATGGTGGGCAACCTTTACGACACCCCGGAGTATGCCGCCAAGCGTGATTCGGCTTTCTCCATCTTCTACATGGCCATCAACATCGGTGCGTTGTTCGCTCCCACTGCGGCGGTCAAAATCATGGATTATGCCCATCAGTCGCTGGGCGTGAGCGAAGGAGACTCCTATCATTTCGCCTTTGCCGTGGCCTGCGCCTCGCTGGTGCTGTCCATCGCCATATATTATTGTTTCCGCAAGACGTTCCGCCATGTCGAAGGAGGGAAAAAGGCGGCGGATGCGACCAAAGAGGCGAGAGGCGAGGAACTCCCGCAGGCAGAGACGAAGGCACGCATCGTGGCATTGTGCCTGGTGTTCGCCGTAGTCATCTTTTTTTGGATGGCGTTCCATCAGAACGGCTTGACGCTGACGCTGTTCGCCGACGAGTTCACGGCCAAGACTTCTTCGGGCGTGCAAAGCATGGCTTTTGACGTGACAAACCTCGTGTTGTGCATTTTGATTGTTTACGCCTTGTTCGCCATGTTCCAGAGCAAAAGCCGGAAAGGGAAGATTGTCGCGGCTTTGGTCATCCTGATGTCGGTGTGCGGACTGGGTTACAAGTATGGCACGTTGCCCGATACCACGGCAGTGGCGGCACCCATATTCCAGCATTTCAATCCCTGTTTTGTCGTGGCGCTCACGCCCATATCCATTGCCTTGTTCGGCTGGCTCGCCAGGAAAGGGAAAGAGCCTTCCGCCCCGCGCAAAATAGCCCTCGGCATGCTGGTAGCCGCTGTGGGCTTCTTGATTATGGCCATTGGGTCGGCTTGTCTGCCCTGTTCGGCGGCGCAAAAGGAAGCCGCGGCGGCGGGAACGGCCATGTTCGTCTCGCCGAACTGGCTGATATGCACCTATCTTGTCCTCACTTTCGGGGAACTGTTGCTGTCTCCCATGGGTATTTCTTTCGTTTCCAAGGTCGCCCCCCCGAAATACAAGGGCATGATGATGGGTGGATGGTTCGTGGCCACGGCCATCGGCAACATCCTGACGGCCGTGGGATCATTCCTTTGGGGGACATCCTTGCCGTTGTGGCAGGTGTGGAGCGTGTTCATCCTCTTGTGCCTGCTCTCCGCCTTGTTCATGTTCTCCATGATGAAGAAGCTCGAGAAGGTGGCGTGAGGCACCTCCCTCGCCTGTTCCTTGTAACGTTCCTTACTCGGAGGTTTTGCAGTCTTCCCAGATTTCGGCCATCGTCTTGCGTGTCTTCTGCGGGATGTCTGGCGTGGCCGGATAACCGATAGAGATGATGGCCGCCGGGTACCATTCGCCGGGCAGGGCGAACAACTCTTGGCAGAGCTGCACGTCAAAGTTGCACACCCAGCAGGTGCCCAGCCCTTGCTCGGCCGCCGCCAGACACAAATGTTCTATGGCGATGGCTACGTCGATGTCGGCATGGTTTTTCCCGTCATACTGTCTTGTCCAGGCTTCCGCGGGGATTTCGCATACAAGGACGTAAGCCGGAGCCTCGCGGAACCACTCCCTGTCGTAGCATCGCTGCAAGCGGGTGCGGTCGGCGGCATCCGTGCAAAAGGTGAATTTCCATGGCTGGCGGTTGACGGCGGAAGGGGCAAGCCGCGTGCATTCCTTGACATATTCCAGCTTTTCCGCCGGAATGCTGTCCGGCTTGTAGGCTCGCACGGAGTAGCGTGCCTTGCAGATTTCTTTAAAGTTCATGAACTACCTCTTTTAAATCAACGGGACAAAGGTACGCGAAAAAAGACAAAGTCGTCGCACTTGTAAGTGGAAACTTGTTCCCGGAAAGCGGTTCGGGAAAACGAGAGGGCGGGGGAGGGGGGAAGGAGCGTCATCGGGATTTTAAAGACTTGATGTAGCCGTGCAATAGTTTGTAAAACGGCGTGCGGCAGAGTGTGTAGCTGTCGCCCACCACGATTAGTTTCATGCGTGCCCGCGTGATGGCCACGTTCACGCGCCGCAAGTCGTGCAGGAAGCCGATTTGCCCGTTCTCGTTGCTCCGCACCAGACTGATGAGGATGACATCGCGCTCCTGCCCCTGAAAGCCGTCCACGGTATTCGCGCTCAGCAAATTCCGGTAGGGATTGAAAAAGGTGTCGCGGCGCAACAG
Source organism: uncultured Paraprevotella sp. (assembly GCA_964523985.1). Taxonomy (GTDB): domain Bacteria; phylum Bacteroidota; class Bacteroidia; order Bacteroidales; family Bacteroidaceae; genus Paraprevotella. The sequence continues at coordinate 13,317 of CAZGBV010000002.1, read as the reverse complement.
GGAGCGCAACAGTTTCACCTGACTTTTGTAAGGAGATATGATGCCGGTGTCAATGTGTTCCTCCAAAATCCTTTCCCTGCCTATTTTCCGGAAATAGGCTTTCAGTATGTTCAGGGTGAGTCGCGCCTCCTCGGGATTGGAACGGCTGGTACTGCCCGGGTTGCGGACTTCCCCGAAGTCCGGTGTCTTCTCCGCCGACGGAGCGGGGACGGAAGCGGCATCAGACGGTTCGTCTTTCAGGTACGGGGCGGTCTGGTCGTCGTCCGCAGTGTCAATCCATTCCATCGGCGTATCCCAGTCTAAGATGCCCCTGTATTTCACTTCCGGTGCGCTTTCTACTTTCCCGTCGTAGAAACATTCGCCGGAGAAACGCATGATGGCATCGTTCATGCGGTATTGCGTGCGCAGCATGCAGACTGCGGAGGGTTGGCACTCGGCGATGGTCTCCATCAGCGTGCGATCCAGCCCGCCACGCAGGGCTTCGGGACATTTCACGGTGGGAGGGAGTTGGCGGTGATCGCCGGCCAAGATGACGCGCCCGGCCTTTTGGATGGCAATCCAGCAGGAGGCTTCGAGGGCTTGTGCGGCCTCGTCGATGAAAAGGGTGGGGAAATCCCGCCCGGCCAGCACGCGATTGGCACTGCCCGTCAACGTGCAGGCAATGACACGCGCCTCGTTGAACAAGTCCCCGTTGATGGCGATTTCCAACTCCGCAGTACGGTCGCGCAGACGGGCAATCCTGCGGAGGAAGGCATCGCGACCGGACGACGGACGACGGGTGTACAAGTCGCGGATTGCCTTGCGGATGGCCCAAAGCGTGGGGTAGGAGGGATGCGCCTCGAAGCGTCGTTCGTAAGTGAACGACAGCATCTTGTCGTTTACGCGCGAAGGATTGCCGATGCGCAACACCGCCACGCCCCGGTCGGTCAGCTTCTCCGAAATCCAGTCTACGGCCATGTTGCTTTGTGCGCACACGAGCACTTGGCTCTCGCGAAGGAGCGTTTCGTGGATAGCTTCCACGAGAGTGGTGGTCTTGCCCGTCCCCGGAGGGCCGTGCACCACCATCACGTCCTTGGCGCGCAACACCTCGTTGACCGCTGTTTCCTGTGAGGGGTTCAGCCAGGGAAAACGCATCGGACTGAAGGAGAAGCGTCTGGGTTGCGCCGCACCGTGGAAGATGTCGCGAAGTTCCGCCAAGCGTCCGTCACGTGCGGCAATTACGCGGTCGAGGGCTTCGAACATCAAGCGGTAAGTGGTTTCGTCCAAGCAAAGTTGCACGCCGACGCGCCCGTCTTCTTTCAAGCGCGAAAGAGCATCCGGGTCGGGCAGAGCTACCACCATCGTGTCGCCGTCAACGAAACTCACGGTGCCGTTGAATCGGAAATAACGCAACTTGCCTCGTCCGTTCCCGTGCAGGTACGCGGAAGCGTCGGGAGTGAAGAAACATACCTGTTTCCCCGGCTCGAAACCGTGGTTCGCGTCCGTGTATTCCGTTCGTTCCACCTCCACCACCAACTGGTTGAGCGAGTTGTAGTAACTCCTGCCGAGGCGCAACGGATACCAGCACAGTCCCTGCTCGATTTTGCGGGTTATGCTGTCCGCTTCTGTCCGGGCGCGGTACTGTGCCTTCTCATATTCGTGTTCCAGCTCGAGCAAGCGGCGTTGCCGCCTGAGGTTCAAGACGGGCGGCACGGGCATGTCTTGTCAACTTTTCGGGCAGGTACGGGGCGGTCTGCCATGTTCTTCTCTTCACACATCATCCTTGGTTTCACGCGTATCAGGAAAACGATTGCAAAGTTAGTTCTTTCAAGCAAAATCCGACATCATTCCGTTGCCTCTTTCCGCGAAAAAGCATATCTTTGCTAAGGCAAAGGCAGGTTCGACGCAGACGTCCGCTGCTTTCAGGTGAAAGGAATAAAAAGACAAGCCATGGAAGAGAAGCTGGCAGAGTACATACGGAGCATAGAGATTGACTCGCTTTGGAGCGGACGGAAACATATAGTGTGGGATTTGAACCGCGAAGTGAATGTCCTGAGCGGAGTGAACGGAGTGGGCAAGAGCACGATTCTGGACAAAGTGGTGACGAAACTTACGCAGGCGGCCAAGGGAATCCGGAAGGACAAGTGCGACGTGAAGCTAATCTTCGAGCCGCAAGATGCCACGATGATAAGGTTCGACGCGGTGAGGAGCTTCGACCGTCCGCTGATACGTTACAATCTGCTGGATAAGCTGACTGATGCCAGAGTGGGCACCGAGCTGGACTGGCAGCTTTACCTGTTGCAACGGCGCTTCCTGGACTATCAGGTCAACATCGGGAACCGCATGATTGCTATACTGACGGGCGAAGGCGACAACGTGCAGGAAAAAGCGCAGCAGGCCGCCGGGGCGCGGATGCAGTTTCTGGACATCGTGGACGAGCTGTTCAGCGAGACGGGAAAGAAAATCGTCCGTACCTGCAACGAGATACAGCTGGAACAGAACGGAGAGGTACTATCGCCTTACAAGTTGTCGTCGGGTGAGAAACAGATGCTCGTCATCCTGCTCACCGTGCTGGTGGAAGACTACAAGCCTTACGTGCTTTTCATGGATGAACCGGAAATCAGCCTGCACGTGGAGTGGCAACAGAAGTTGATAGGCCTGATACGGAGAATGAACCCCAATGTGCAGATTGTCCTGACCACTCATTCGCCCGCCGTGGTGATGAACGGATGGATTGATGCCGTGACGGACGTGGCCGATATCACGCGGTGATTTCCGGGGGAGGGGACGGTATGGCTAAAAGATTGTCTGACAACCTGACTTCTTCGTATCTGGGCGCGGCGCAGAGGCTGAAACCCAGAACAGCGCGGCGGAAAATCGTGGCATACGTGGAGAGCTACGACGACGTGTTCTTCTGGCGTTCCGTGCTGGACGATTTCGAGGACGACAGGCATTATTTCGAAATCATGCTTCCTTCCTGCACCACGCTGTGCAAGGGGAAAAAACAAGTGCTGACGAACGAACTCGGCCCCCGGCTGGGGGATTACATGATAGCCTGCGTCGACGCGGACTACGATTACCTGTTGCAGGAAGCCACCCAAACCTCGCGGATGGTCAACGGCAACCCTTTCGTGTTCCACACCTACGCATACGCCATAGAGAATTACCAATGTTATGCGGGGACGTTGCACAGAGTTTGCGTAATGGCCACGCTCAACGACCGCCAAATCGTGGACTTCGAAGCCTTCATGCGCGAATATTCACGGATTGTCTGGCCGTTGTTCGTGTGGTCGGTCTGGGTGTACAGGAACGACCTCTACGACAAATTCTCGCTGACGGAGTTCGGCAGCCACGTGAGTTTCAAGGGGGGGGACTTCAACGTCTATCACCCCGAACAGGCCTTGGAACTCGTGCGGCGGAGAGTCAACCGCAAGGTGGCCTGGCTACAACGCTGTTTCCCGCAGGCGAAGAAGGATTACGGGGCGTTGAAGGCGGAACTGTCCGACTTGGGGGTCACCCCAGAGACGACTTATCTGTACATTCAGGGGCACACGTTGTTCGACAACGTTGTCTCGCCATTGCTGGATTCCGTCTGCGTATTGTTGCGCAAGGAGCGCGAGCGTGAAATCCGCGACTTGGCCGGGCACGAGGTGCAACGGCAGAACGAATGGTCTTGTTACCAGCACAGCCAGAATTCCGTGGAAGAGATGCTGAGAAAGAACGTGGGCTTCAAGGATGCGCCGCCTTACAAGCGGCTCGTTCGGGACATCCGGCGTTTGCTGGACGGAATGGATGCCCCCGCGCTCACGCAAAATACTTGTCCAGTTTCTTGATGAACATGCTCTTGCAGAACACGACCACGCTGTCGCCTTCTTGTATCTGCGTCAGTCCGTTCACGTGCATTCCTTCGCCGCCTCGCACCAGTCCGCCGATGGCCACGCCCGTCGGCAAGCCGAGGTCTTTCACGGGCTTCTTGGTGACTCTGGCTCCGGCTTTCACCTCAAATTCCGCCACGTCGGCATCCGCCACGGTCAGACATTTCACGTTGGACACGTCCGAGTCCAACATCATCTGGTAAATGTGGCTGGCGGCAATCGACTTCTTGTTGATGATGGTGCCGATGTCCAGCCGTTCGGCCATGGATATGTAGTCCAGATTGTCCACCAGTGCCACGGTCTTCCTCACTCCCAGACGTTTGGCCGTGAGGCACGCCAGTATGTTGCTTTCGCTCTGCCCGGTCAGCGCGACGAAAGCCTGCGTGTGCTGTATGCCTTCCGTGACCAGCAGGGAGGAGTCTCGCGCATCGCCGTTGATAACCATCACGTCGCTGTCACCCAACGCCTCGTTCAGTTCGTTGCAGCGCACGGGGTCGCTTTCTATGATTTTCACTTCCATGTATCCCGGCATGTTCAGCGCGGTGTGCATGGCCGTGCGCCCTCCTCCCATTATCATGACGTTCCTCACGTCCTCGTAATGCTCCTTGCCGACGATTTTGCGGATGTAAGGTATGTGTTTTTTTGTGGTCATGAAGTATACGATGTCGTTCAGCTGAAGCATGGTGTCCCCCTTCGGGATGATGGTCATGTCTTTCCGCTTGATGGCCACGACATGGTAGCACGTGTCCGGGCCGCACAGCGTCTTCAGCGGGATGTCGAGTATTTTCGCCGTCTCGCGTAATTTGATGCCCAGCATGACGAGGGCTCCGTCGTGTACTTCCCACCACTGCCTCACCCAACTGTGCTTGATGCTTTCAATGATGTCGCGCGAGGCCAATATTTCCGGGAAGATGAGGGAGTTGATGCCCATTCCCTTGAAGAATTCCTTGTAGTCTTCGTTCAAGTATTCCGCATTGTCGATGCGCGCCACGGTCTTTTCCGCCCCCAGCGTGTGAGCCAGCATGCAACAGGTGATGTTCTTCATCTCGTCGGGCATGACGGCGATGAACAAGTCGGCATGCGCGGCTCCCGCCTCTTTCAGGCCGCTGATGGATGTGGGTTTCACATTGAGGGTCATGAGGTCTACGTTGTCGGCCACCCTCGAAAGTTTGTCCTCGCTCTCGTCCATCAGCGTGATGTTCTGGCTTTCCTTGGCCAGGAGTTGTGCCAAATGCGTGCCTACGTCGCCGGCACCGGCAATGATAATCTTCATGGACTCATTCTTGTGAAATGGAACGAAGGCGCGACACGATGGAATCCCGGTCGATTCCTACGATTTGGCGCAACTGTTCCACCGTGCCGTGTTCCACGAAACAATCGGGCAAACCCATCCGCGCCACCTTGGGAGAGAATCCATGGTCGGCCATGTATTCAAGCACGGCTGAGCCCAGCCCGCCGCATACCATCCCGTCTTCTATCGTGACGACGCGGGAGAAGCGCGTCGCCACCTCGTGCAGGATGCCTTCGTCCATCGGCTTGAGGAAACGCATGTCGTAATGAGCCACCGTGAGGGGATGCCCCTCTTGCGCTTGTTGCCGCTCGAACAGGCGGATGGCCTCCGTCGCCGTGTTGCCGACGGGTCCCAGCGAGAGTAGCGCGATGTCGTCGCCGTCCTTGAGGCACTGGCCTTTCCCCACTTTCAGGGCTTCGAAACCGCATTGCCACTCGGTCAGCACGCCCCGCCCGCGCGGGTATCGGATGACGAACGGTCCCATGCCGGGAAGTTGCGCCGTGTACATGAGTTGCCGCAGTTCCCTTTCGTTAATCGGGGAAGAGATGGTGAGGTTGGGGACGGGTCGAAGAGCGGCCAGGTCGAACGCGCCATGGTGCGTGGGGCCGTCCTCACCCACCAGTCCCGCGCGATCCAGACACAACACCACGTTGAGCCGTTCTATCGCCACGTCGTGGATGATGTTGTCGTAAGCCCGCTGTGCAAAGGTCGAATAGATGTTGCAGAAAGGGACGAGGCCGTCTTGCGCCATGCCTGCCGAGAACGTGACGGCGTGTCCCTCGGCAATCCCCACGTCGAAGGCTCGGTCGGGCATTTCCCTCATCAGAATATTCATCGAGCATCCCGACGGCATGGCGGGTGTCACGCCGATGATTTTCGGGTTCATCCGGGCCAATTCGAGCAGTGTCTGGCCGAACACGTCTTGATAAAGCGGGGGCAGGTCGCCGGTGTCCGCTTGTATGCGTTCCCCCGTCTCCTTGTCGAACTTTCCCGGTGCGTGCCAGACATCCGCCGCCCTTTCTGCCGGCTCGAATCCTTTTCCTTTGATGGTGTGGACATGGAGGAGCTTGGGACCTTTCATGTCTTTCATCACCCGGAGCGTGTGCACCAGCTCTACGACATCGTGACCGTCGCCGGGGCCGAAGTAGCGCACGTTCATCCCTTCGAACACGTTCTGCTGGTTGCTGATAAGCGATTTCAGCGAATTGTTGAAGCGGATGATTTTCTTGCGGCGGCTCTCGCTGAGCCATCCCCGTGCGGACAATCTCCGTGAAGCCTCGAAACGCACGCGATTGTAGAAGTCGCTCGTGTGGAGATGATGGAAATAATGGCTCATGCCCCCCACGCTACGGTCTATGCTCATATTGTTGTCGTTCAATACGATGAGGATGTCGTTCGGGATGGAAGAGGCGTTGTTCAATCCCTCGAAGGCCAGACCGCCGCTCATCGATCCGTCGCCGATGACGGCTACGATATGCCTCTTCTTCCCGTCTAAGCTGGCCGTAGCCACCGCCATGCCCAGCGCGGCGGAAATGGAGTTGGAGGCGTGCCCGCAGGTAAACGTGTCGTATTCGCTTTCCGAGGGGGAGGGGAAAGGCCTCAGCCCATGCAACTTCCTGTTCGTGGAGAAGCGTTCCCTCCTCCCTGTCAGTATCTTGTGGGCGTAAGCCTGATGACCCACGTCCCACACGATACGGTCGTAGGGCGTATCGTACACGTAGTGCAAGGCCACCGTCAGCTCCACCACTCCCAGGCTGGAGGCGAAGTGCCCCGGGTTGTCCGACAATTCGTCGATGATGTCGCGGCGCAGTTCTTCGCACACTTGCGGCAGTTTGTCGGCGGGTAGGCGACGTAAGTCGGACGGGGAATTGATTTGCGACAAAAGTTCGTATGTGTTTTTGTTCGTCATCAACCTGATTTAATCCTTGCAAAAATAGCATAAATTCATATATCTTGCTTACTTTTGCAGGAAAAAAAGCCCCGTCGGCATTCAAGGCGAAGAGAGAGATGAAGTTCCGTACCACAGTGGAAACCGCCATGAAGGGAGTGCAAATCCGTCCGGAGGACGGGATTACCCTGCTCGGGTCTTGCTTCGCCGGACATATCGGGCAACGCATGGCGAGGGCGGGGCTGGACACGCACGCCAACCCTTTCGGTGTGTTGTACAACCCGCTGAGCGTCGCCGCGTGGTGCAAGACGATGGCTACCGGGAAACCGTTGCCCGATGACGTGTTTTTCGAGTCGGGAGGGCTTTGGCACAGCTGGCTCAACGACAGTTCTTTTTCCGCCGCGAGCCGGGAGGTATGCCGCACCCGTCTGGAAGGCGTTTGCCACGAAGAGGCCGCACGGACAAGGTCGTTGAAAATGTTGTTCCTCACATTGGGCACGAACCGTTATTACCGCTTGAACGTCAGCGGGCGCGTGGTGGGGAACTGCCACAAGCAACCCGGAAACTGTTTCACGGAAGAGCAGTCGGACGTGGAGGGTACGACAGCCGCTCTCGCCGAGGCGTTGGAGGCACTCTGGCAGATTAATCCTTCTTTGCAAGTCGTCTTCACGGTCAGCCCCTACCGCTATGCCAAGTACGGATTTCACGACAACCGGCTTGGAAAGGCCGTGCTGTTGCTGGCCGTGGACACGCTGTGCCGTGCGTACGAGGAACGTTGCTTCTATTTTCCCGCTTACGAAATCGTGTTGGACGAGCTGCGCGATTACCGTTTTTATGCTTCGGACATGTTGCACCTTTCCGAGGTGGCGGCAGAGTATGTCTGGGAGCGTTTTTCCGAGGCTTGCTTCCCGGAAGAGACGCGCAGGTTCATGGTGGAATGGGAAGCCGTGGACAAGGCTTTGTCCCATCGTCCGCTCCATCCTGAATTGGCCGCGTACCGGGATTTCCTGCGCCAAACTATGTCAAAGTTGGAGTTGCTTGCCGCCAAATACCCGAGATTGGCGCATGGTACGGCATACGAAAGGTTGGAAAGTTTGTTAAAACATTGAGTGTCATGTCTTATACATTAGAGAGAATTGCTTCGCTCGTCGGTGCGCGCTTGTGGGGGAGCGAAACCCCGGAAATCCGTTGGCTCCTGACGGACAGCCGTTCCCTGTGTTTTCCCGAAGACACCTTGTTCTTCGCGCTGGAAAGCTCCCGCAACGACGGACACCGCTACATCCCCGAGCTTTACCGACGCGGGGTGCGTTCCTTCGTAGTCGGCCGTCTGCCGGACGACGCGGCTTCCATGACGGATGCCAGTTTCTTGCAAGTGGCCAGCCCGCTCAAAGCCTTGCAACGTCTGGCCGAGCGTCATCGCGAAGCGTTTGACATCCCGGTGGCGGGCATCACGGGAAGCAACGGGAAGACCGTGGTCAAGGAGTGGCTTTACAGGCTGTTGTCACCCGAGAAGACCGTCACCCGCTCGCCGAGGAGCTACAATTCACAAATCGGTGTGCCCCTTTCCGTGTGGAATCTGGATGAGAAGAGTGAAGTGGCTCTTTTCGAGGCCGGAATTTCCAAGCCCGGGGAAATGGATGCCTTGCAACCGGTGATACAGCCCACCATAGGAGTCTTTACCTGCCTCGGCGATGCGCACCAAGAAAAATTCGACTCTTACGAACAGAAATGTGCGGAGAAGCTGAAACTGTTCAAGGATGCCGAAGTGCTGGTGTATGACATGGACGATGCCCGCGTGGCCGGATGCGTCAACCGCGCGGCCTTTAAGGGGGAACGCCTCGCATGGTCAAGGCGGCGACGCGACGTGCCTTTGTATGTCGTGTCGGCGGAGAAACGGGAGGCGGAGACGGTGGTGACCTATATATATAAAGGTGTGAAGGCGACTTACTCCATCCCTTTCATCGACGAAGCCTCGCTGGCCGACTCTGTGTCCTGCCTGTGCGTGTGTCTGTATCTGGGGATAAGCGCGGAGGCGATTGCCGCGAGAATGTCGGTACTCGAGCCAGTGGCCATGCGCCTGGAGGTGAAAGAAGGACGGGCGGGTTGTACGCTCATCAACGACAGCTACAACTCCGATTACAACTCCCTTGACATTGCCCTCGACTTCATGAATCGTCGCCCCGATTGCGCGGGACGGAAACGTACGCTGATTTTGAGCGACATCGAGCAAGTGGAGATGCCGTCGGGTGACTTGTACGGGCGTGTGGCCCGGCTGGTGGCCACGCGCGGCGTGGAGAAATTCATCGGGGTGGGGCCGCGTCTGTCGGAAGGACGGGACTTGTTCGGCATGGAGTCGTATTTCTTCCGCTCCACGGACGAATTGCTGGGCAGCGGAATATTGGACACCTTGCACGACGAGGTGATACTCGTCAAGGGGGCGAGGCTCTTCCGGTTCGACACCTTGACGCGGCAATTAATCTTGAAAGTGCACGAGACGACGCTGGAAGTCAACCTGAACGCCGTGGTAGACAACCTGAACCATTACCGCAACTTCATGAAGCCGGACACGAAGATGGCGTGCATGGTGAAAGCGCTGGCCTATGGGGTCGGCGCGGTGGAGGTTGCCAAGACTTTGCAGGATCATCGGGTGGACTATCTGGCCGTGGCCGTGGCCGACGAAGGCGTGGACTTGCGAAAGGCGGGAATCACGTCGAACATCATGATTATGAATCCGGAAATGAGCAGTTTCCCCGCCTTGTTCGAGTACGACCTTGAGCCGGAAGTTTACAACTTCCGCTTGTTGGAAGCCTTGATTCACGAAGCGGAGAAAGAGGGCGTGACTCATTTCCCCATCCACGTGAAGATAGACACGGGTATGCATCGGCTGGGCTTCAACCCGGAAAAGGACATTCCGTTGCTGGCGGAACGGTTGAAACGGCAGACGGCCGTGATTCCCCGCTCCGTGTTTTCTCACTTCGCAGGGAGCGACAGCGATGATTTTGATACCTTTTCCGCCCGTCAGTACGAGTCGTTCCTGAAAGGCAGTGCCCGCCTTCAGCAAGCTTACAGCCACAAAATCCTGCGCCACATCTGCAACAGCGCGGGGATTGAGCGTTTCCCAGACCGTCATTTGGACATGGTTCGCCTCGGACTGGGGCTCTACGGCATCAACCCCCGGAACAACGAGACGTTGCATAATGTCGGTACGCTCAAGACCACAATCCTTCAAATTCACGAAGTTCCGAAAGAAGAGACCGTGGGATACAGCCGCATGGGACGACTGACGCGCGACAGCCGGATAGCGACCCTCCCCATAGGCTACGCCGACGGGCTGGATCGCAAATTGGGTCTCGGTCGCGCATATTGTCTGGTGAACGGGCGGCGGGCTTCCTACGTGGGCAACATTTGCATGGATGTCTGCATGATAGACGTGACGGACATCGACTGCAAGGAGGGCGATACCGCCGTCATATTCGGCGACGGCTTGCCGGTGACAGTGCTGAGTGACATAGCGGGCACGATACCCTACGAAATTCTGACGGGAATAAGTCCTCGCGTGAGGAGGGTGTATTACCAAGACTGACCCGATGCATTGTCATAAAATATGTTATAAAATACGCCTTAATCCGTTTTTCATGTAACTTTATACATTTTAATCCGTTTTTTATGTAACTTTGCACATTTAATATGAGGGGAGGAGAATGAGACAGTTAAAGATTACCAGAAGCATTACCAATCGTGAAAGCGCTTCGCTTGACAAATATCTGCAGGAAATCGGGCGCGAAGACCTGATTACGGTGGAAGAGGAAGTGGAATTGGCGCAACGCATTCGCAAAGGTGATCGTGTGGCACTCGAAAAGCTGACGCGCGCCAACCTGCGTTTCGTAGTTTCGGTGGCAAAACAGTATCAGAACCAAGGGTTGAGCCTGCCCGACTTGATTAACGAGGGGAACTTGGGTCTGATAAAAGCCGCCCAAAAGTTCGACGAGACGCGTGGCTTCAAGTTCATCAGTTATGCGGTGTGGTGGATTCGCCAGTCCATCCTTCAAGCGTTGGCGGAGCAGAGCCGCATCGTGCGCCTTCCTTTGAACCAAGTTGGCTCGTTGAACAAGATAAGCAAGGCATTTAGCAAGTTCGAGCAGGAGAACGAACGCCGTCCGAGTCCGGAGGAACTTGCCGAAGAACTGGAAATCCCCGAGGACAAGATATCCGACACTTTAAAGGTGAGCGGACGCCATATCTCGGTAGATGCCCCATTCGTAGAAGGGGAAGACAATAGTCTGCTGGACGTGTTGGTCAACGATGATTCCCCCATGGCGGACCGCACGTTGGTTAACGAGTCTCTCTCACGCGAAATAGACCGTGCTTTGTCCACGCTTCCCGAACGTGACAAGGAAATCATCCAAATGTTCTTCGGCATCAACCATCAGGAAATGACATTGGAGGAAATCGGCGACATTTTCAACCTTACGCGCGAGCGTGTGCGCCAGATAAAGGAAAAAGCCATCCGACGCCTACGCCAAAGCAGTAAGAGCAACTTGTTGAAGTCTTATCTGGGCTGATGTCCGGGCAAAGGTGAAGCGTATTTATGGGTTTGAACTTTAAACATTGGACTTTGGCGGCATTCGCATGGGGATGCTTGTGCGGCTCCCTGTCCGCCAAGATGGAGCGTACCACGGTGTACATCTTCGGCTTCGCGGCCTCCTTCACGGACTCGGTGGCATACATCACGGACATCCAGCGGCTGGACAGTGCTTATGTCGACACAAAGTCGGGCTTTCTGGCCGACCGCATGGCATACAGCGACCAGTTGCAGTCGTACCTCGTAGATAAAAAACAAATGCCGCATCCTACCTGCACGGTCTTTTTCCATACGAAGAAAGACAAGCTGGCAAGCAAATACGACAAGATAAGGAAACGTTACGGAGGGGATGAAAGCGTTGTGCTGAAAGATTTGGCGGACGGCGGCTTCAAATTCCAATCGTATGCCTACAATCCCCCCGAGAAGGCCATGGGCGACACATCCAAGCCTAAGGCGGCGAAGAAAGGGAAGAAGAAAAAGCCGGAGGAGGACAAGCAGGAAAAAAAGTGAAGGCAGATGGTTTGCCGTTACGATATCGGGGGACATCTGTGTCGGATAGACTTCCGCGATGAGGTGAACGACAGAAGTTTGTTGCCGTCTTTTTCGCTGTTCGAGAGCGAGGGAGATGGCAATTTGTTGTTCATCCTCACGGTGGAGGGCGTGTCCCGTCGGCGACCGACGGGGGAGGAGGTGGGACTGTTCGACTGCGGCGGTAGCTTCTTCGGCGTGTACCGGTGCGAAGGTGGAGGCTACGAATTTGAAATCCGCGACGAGAAAAAAGACTTGTGCGGCTACATGCAGACCAACGCGGACTTTTCCGAATGCACGGCGACCCTGACGGAAAGGAGCGAGGCGGGTCGCAGGTTCGGGCTGGAAAACGCTCTCATGCTTGCGTATGCTTTCGCGGCCGCGCCGCACGCCACGTTGCTGATGCACGCTTCCGTGGTGCGCAACGGCGGCAAGGGTTATCTGTTCCTCGGCAAGAGCGGGACGGGGAAGAGCACGCACTCGCGGCTGTGGCTGAGGCACATACCCGGTTCCGACCTGATGAACGACGACAACCCGGTGGTGAGGGTGTCGGGGGGAGCGGTGCACGTCTATGGTTCCCCTTGGAGCGGGAAAACGCCATGCTATCGCAGGGTGTCCGCGCCGGTTGGAGGATTCGTGCAACTGCGGCAACGTCCCGAGAACACGATTCGCAGGGAAAGCGTGCCGGAGAGCCTTGCTTCGCTCTTGTCGTCCATATCGACCATGAAATGGGATTATCGTATCCATTCAGCGCATTGCGACACCATTTCGGACATTATCCGTCTTTCGCCGACATTCTTGTTGGGATGCAGGCCGGATGAGGCGGCGGCGCGGTTGTGTTTCCATACCTTGACGGGACGATGAACGAAAGTGCACGCACAGTCGGGGTGGGGGTGCGATGGATGGAAATGCCCAACGCCGCCTTGCTGGGGCAGGTGAAAGAAGCCATCCGGCAGGGGAACACGGTTACCATTAACGTGAAAGGTTACAGTATGCGCCCCTTTCTGGAACATCGCAGGGACAAGGTGCGTCTGGCACCGTTCAAGCGTCTGAAAGTGGGTGACGCTGTGCTGGCCGAGATTTCACCGGACGAATATGTGCTGCACCGTATCGTATCCATCGACGGGGATACCGTGTCGCTGATGGGGGACGGGAACCTGAAAGGCATGGAGGT
>CAZGBV010000001.1:2956-67092 GCA_964523985.1 uncultured Paraprevotella sp. | reverse complement strand
ATTAATTTTGCCCATGTGGCTTAGTATAAATTAATTTTTACGACTTACTTATCCATTCTATTTTTTGTTGGAAAAAGCAGAAATAGCAACCTGAACGACTACGGTTGTACGTACCAATCTTTCCGTCAACTTCAAACTTAATAGGTTTGTAGTAATCAGGTACACCGACACCACTTTCTTCAAGGATTCGGAATATGTCATCCCTCACGAGGATATCGTCATTGTCAACTAATGGAAAATCGTCAAGTTTACCCACAGGATAATCCGTAGTTTTGAGGAATTTGAATACAGCTTTATTAAATAGTTTTGTATCCAAGTCTATTAGCGCATTGGCCTTTTTACTATAATAGAAATCTTTTGTGAGAGGCTTCTCAATAATCTTCTTCGCTTCGCTCAAAGTACCTCCATCACACAACGAAGTATATATTTCTAAGAGTTGAGTAACGTTATTGTTGCTAAGTACCTTGTTTACAACATCCACGCTCCAAATAATCTTGCGAAATGGGAATATGGTTTGAATGTTAGGTTTGGTGGAAACATACCCTTCACGATCTTCATCTCCACGAATACCAACATAGGAGATTGTAGGTGTATCTCCCACAAACTTCTCCATTTCAGCTAATTTCATTTTCTGAGTGCACCAACGAGCTTGGGGCGAAGGTAAATAGTTACCAGATGCTTTTAAGAAATGCTCAAAAGGCGTTGGTTCTGTACTACCAGTTGCGGCTCTCAGCATCGTTATACCACCAAGGTATGTTTCAAGACGATTTATCAATAACTCCGTCTCTGCCAATTCGCAGCCTGTATCAGTATTATAATACTCCAATTTCATTTGCGGGTATTTGTTCTTGAGGTAGATGGCTAACGCAGCACTGTCCTTGCCTCCAGATATTCCCAATATATGTCGTACCATATTTATCATAATCTTTCGTTCAACATTTTGAGCAATATACAGACATCTAACTCATCGTTGCCAGATAATAGTGATTGCATCTTATTTTCAATCTTTTCTGCTTCTGCAAGTTTTGCTTTAGGAAGACGATAAGTCCTGCTTGATTTGAAATCACCCTTGCTGGTTGCCAATTCAAAGTTAAACGCCATCTCGTCAGTTTCATTATTAACTTCATTGAACGCTGTGTATCGTTCTAGTTCTCCGAACAAGTGTGTAAGGTTCGACAAGAACAAAGCTTCTTCTTTGTCTTCAACAGATTCTATCTTACGGTCAAAAATCACAAAGCCTATTTTCTCATAAAACTCACGCTTATTATCAGATGGAGCAAGGACTCTATCCAAGAACGATTTAGATTTAGCTGTCAGCAAGCCTTTGTTTATACTCGAATAACGCTGAACCAAAATCTCTTTATATTTTATATAGTCGTGAGGCAGTCCTAAATATCCTACCACAGCATCTTCAATACGATCTATGAACAAGTCATAGCAAATAACCAATTCATGAACAGCCGTTTTGATAAGTTGCAGATACTGAGCAGCAAAATCTTCATTATGAAAATCATTGTAGCCCAAAGCAGCTGGTATATCCTCGAGAAATGCTTTACATGGGTCTTTTGCCGTCGCTAAAACATCTCTAAATTTTGCTGTCGCATCGTAATCAAATTTACAAGTAGTCTTGGCATATTTGTTCAAGCCGTTATAAAAGTTGAAGAACGGACGGATTGTATCCATAAGAGAATTGAATGTTATGGTCTCTCCACGTTCTTTATTCAGGAATTCTCTGTATCTATTGAATAATTCCAATTTGATACCGCTAACATCAAAAGCTTTTATCGTAAAGTCATTCAAGCGTTTCTGCAATAGTTCAAACAGTTCTTTATTAACATTCAGAACAAACGTTTCGCCATTATAAAGTGCAAACTCCTGTTGTTTTACGAACAGGAAAATTGGCAACCAGAAGTCTATGACACCTTGTTTCAATTTATATGGACGCATTTTTAACATCTTTACCAAATCAGATAGTTTCAAGGCTTTCTCTGTACTCTTTGCTAAGAAATCAGAACAAACAGTCCATAAAGATTGAAGTCCTGGAGTAATTGGTTCTCCCAATATCCACAATCCATCCTCGTTTTGACGATGAATTCCGGAACTCTTAAACAATGTACTGTATATAGTACGCTCAGGCGGATATTGGGTTGAAGAAAATCCGAAATCTTCTTCTTGCCAATGCTCAATCATTGCATCTAACAGGTTCACTCTTGCCAAAGAAATTGCCGAGCTAATTTTCTGCTTGTTAAACAATTCATTTCTGATAATAGGCGTTTCATTATATACTACATCGCAAACAGTAGACAGAAGTTTATTAAAATCTTTTCGACTCTTTACTTTCTGTTGTTCTCCATTGAAAAACCATTCAACCTGACCATTGAGCATTTCGACGCAACTATTAATGACTTCATTAAGCAATTGCACCTCAAAGGACTTTTGCTTAAGTATCTCTCCTTTTGCGATGCGGTCTTCCAACACCACATTATCAAGGAGATATTGCAACTTCTTTATTTCATATAGGTGCCTGACAATTTTTTCTGTATCACTAAAGTAGGCATAGACTATGGCTTTGCCTGAACTCGCAGACAACTTCAACATACAATCTTTGACATCATCTAAAGGGAAAATCAAATTTATAAAGCCATCATCGTCTCCTGATGGTTCTACGTCATATGGTTCATTAGAAACTACATACTGGAAATAACGAGGAGTTCCAGTCTTGTAGGTGTGGGCGGATGCTACGACAACAGCCTTCTTTACATAAGGAGCAATTTCTGCTGCGACCAACTTTGGTATAGGTACAATCGTGGCTGCCTTATATAGTTCATCTTCAATATTTATATCTGTACCCTCAAATAAAATGAATTGAGATTTATATGCAGCGAAACGAATAATCTTGTTCGCGGTCAATTTCTCAATAACACCTCTCGGATTCTTTATGCCTAATGCCTTTGAAGCGTAAGCCTCCAAGAAAGCTAAATCAACGACCACGCCATTATAGAACAAATTAAGCAGACCGATAGCCTTAACAATTTTGAGTGCATCGTCGATGTTGTTCTTGTTTATGATTCCGCTTTCTACTCGTTCTATGGCAACACGAATTGCACGCCAGTTGGTAGAGTCGAGATTTGTCTCCGCCAAGGATGTGTAGAAGTTGTATATGACATAATCATATACAACAGCCAAGTTATAAGTCGTTGTGTCATTCGGGAGAAAACTGTTTATTGAGTTGGATGCAGTGTCATGCAAGAAAGAAAATAGCGTTCTCTCGTTCTGTCCATACCGTTGAATAGCCAGTGTCAAGCATGAAGCAGCTACCGCATCCAATGGGTATAGCATCTTAGACGTTCTGACTGTCAGCGACTCTGATATGATTTTGTTTTTCTTTGCCAACGAAAATACTTCAAGGAAATTCTCTTTGGCATTATCTGTCATTGTCTTTGATTTGGTTAGACTTTCGGCTGCCAAAAACAAAAGTTGTTCTACTGGCTCTGCGAAAACCAATTCTTTAAAACGCCCCTTTACCTTTAACCACTCATTTCTTTGAGTTTCGGTAAGTTTGTGAGCATAAGATCCAAAATTCTGGTGAAGTGTGGTAATAAGTATTATATTTCGAGATGAAACATTAACAAACTCTGCTAATGTCTGTAAAAAATATAGTTCTTTTTCTGGATTATTGTTGGCTGCATGTTCAAGTATCTTGCCAAATTCATCAATGAAAATGAACAAGAATTTATTCTGAGCCTTTAATTTTATCAAGTACTTTGTCAGCGCACCAAAAATGTTTTTGCTATCATCGGAAAGAGCAATTGACAGCTCGTTTGATAACAACGTCGAAAGAGGTGAATAGTCTCTACGATGTTCATAAACTCAAAACTCTTGGCATCAGCAAAAACGCTTCTTTCCGATACTAATCTTGATTTGTTGTTGAGCAGGTCTTGCTCTAAAGCCATTAGAAAACTGGATTTTCCTGTTCCGTATGTTCCGATTATCAAGAATGAATGGATTCCAGATTGGAAACTATCTACTATATTGCCATACACCTTTTGTGCATTGGGCGTAACGATGTAATTGAAGTTATCGCTCACACCCTGACTTATGTTTATGGATAAATTAAATTTCATCGTTGTTGTAATATCTATCCAGCACTTCAAGTATATTTAGTTTTTGTAGAAACTGCACATTCCTAATTCCGCTATTGTCTGTGTAGCTAATTTCTTTGGGGTATTGTCCGCTTAATGAGCGTACCACCATCAAGAAAGAAGAAGTGGGAATGCAGAATATCAATGATAGTTCTTGTAACTTGTCAAAAGAAACTGTTTGGTCTTCTCTGGCTATATGAACCAACGCAAACAGAACTATCAAGGGATTAACTTGTTCCATAGAAATTTCATTGAACGAATACTTTCCTTCGTTCTCACGGAGAAGACCTAACTCCAACAAAATACTCGCATATTCTTCGTTGCCTTTCGGACTTGTCGGTGCAAGATAGTTTTGCAGAAGTACTCTTATGTCCTTCTTAACAGTATTTTCATTAAACACGTTTTTTTGTTCAGGCACGTTGCACTTCCTTTTGATGAATGAAAGAACTTGGTCTTTATCAAACTCTTTCTTCTCACGTTGCAAGTCGATAAAAAACAAACGATAAATGCTTGAAACCGCTGTCACCACTAACAGATAATGAAGAATCCATAGAGTGGCATTATCCTCGGCATAAGGGTCTCTTCCATCTCTATCATCAAAGAGATAACGAGCGATTTCCGTTGCCTCGTCATCCTTCAAAAGACCAAATGCCCTCAGCCAAAATCTAATTGATTGAACCATGTTTTTGCCGACACCGAGTTTTACGACAGCATCAGGGTCTGTAAACTTGTTATGGTCAAACAGATAATCATATCCCTTCTTCAGCCACATGGACTTACAAGGAAATGATTCGTGACCAGAAAAACAGTACCTCATTTTATCAATACTTTTAGTGTTTAGTATCATGAAATAGGTTTTCTCATCTTTTCCATCAACACAGCGAATGTAAGTTTTTCACTGTAGATTATAGACAATTGCATATCCTTATTAATCGTTGCGCCAATCGTCAATGACATTTTCAGGTGACCTTTTCCCTCTATGAGGAGAGGACACCGGGCCTGATGCGGGAATGTGCGTGCCACCGGGCGTATGCCCGCGCCCCGTCGTCAACGGTAGTATTCCCTTTTGGCGGCCGACAGCGTGTTTTTCATCAGCATGCAGACGGTCATCGGGCCTACTCCACCTGGTACGGGGGTGATGTAAGCGCATTTGGGTGCCACCTCGTCGAACTTCACGTCACCGCAGAGGCGGAATCCGTTTTTCCTCGTGGAGTCGGGGACGCGTGTCGTGCCCACGTCGATGACCGTGGTTCCCTCTTTCACCATGTCCGCCGTGACGAATCCGGGTTGTCCAACGGCGGCTATGATTATGTCCGCTTCACGACATTCCTTCATCAAATCGCAGCTCCGGCTATGGCACACGGTCACCGTGGCGTCGCCGTACTGTTTCTGCATCATGAGCTGTGCCACGGGCTTGCCCACGATGTTGCTCCGACCCAGGATGACACACTTTCTCCCGCTCGTCTCTATGTGGTAACGTCGGAACAATTCCAGTATGCCTTTCGGGGTGGCGGACAGGTAGCAGGGAAGCCCGATGGCCATACGTCCCACGTTGACAGGGTGAAAACCGTCCACGTCCTTACGGTAGTCGATAGCTTCGATGACTTTCTGCACGGAGATGTGGCGCGGGAGAGGGAGTTGCACGATGAAGCCGTCTACGTCGTCGTCCTCGTTGAGGCTGTCCACCTCACGGAGGATTTCCTCCTCGCCGACGGTGTCCTCGAGTTGGAGGAGGGTGGATTTGAATCCGCAGGTCTCGCACGCCGCCACCTTGTTGCGCACATAAGTCTCGCTCCCCCCGTCGTGTCCCACGAGGATGGCGGCCAGATGCGGGCGTTTTCCCCCGCCGTCCACGATTCTCCTCACCTCTTCCGCTATTTCCGCCTTGATTTGGGCGGCGGCGGCTTTCCCGTCAATCAGCTGCATGGTTCTTCCTCCTTTTGTTCGCAGTCAGTGTCCGCGCATTTTGGGCGTGCCCAGTTTTTTGGATATGCCGGGCATCATCCTACCCATCTTGTTGCCTGTCACCATTTTCATCATCTTGCGCGTCTGGTCGAACTGCTTGACGAGGCGGTTCACTTCCTGGATGTTGGTGCCGGATCCTTTTGCGATGCGCATCCGGCGACTGGTGTTCAGGATTTCCGGGTTAGTGCGCTCGCGCGGTGTCATGCTCTGGATGATGGCTTCGATGCCCTTGAACACGTCGTCGTCGATTTCCACGTCCTTGAGCATCTTGCCCATGCCTGGAATCATGCCGGCCAGGTCTTTCAGGTTGCCCATCTTCTTGATTTGCTTGATTTGTGACATGAAGTCGTTGAAGTCGAAGCGGTTTTTTGCGATTTTCCTTTGTAGTCGGCGCGCCTCCTCCTCGTCGTATTGTTCCTGTGCCTTTTCCACGAGCGTCACGATGTCGCCCATGCCCAGGATGCGGTCGGCCATGCGGTCGGGATGGAACTGGTCGATGGCCTCCATCTTCTCCCCTGTGCCGATGAATTTGATGGGCTTTTGCACCACCGTGCGGATGGAGAGAGCCGCCCCGCCTCTGGTGTCCCCGTCCAGTTTTGTGAGCACTACGCCGTCGAAATTCAAGCGGTCGTTGAATTCCTTGGCCGTGTTCACGGCATCCTGTCCGGTCATGGCATCGACCACGAAGAGTGTCTCGTCGGGGCTGATGCCGTGCTTGATGGCGGCGATTTCCCGCATCATCTGTTCGTCCACGGCCAGGCGTCCGGCCGTGTCGACGATGACTACGTCGTAGCCCTTGGCCTTGGCCTCTTTCACGGCATTCTGGGCAATCTGCACGGCATCCTTGTTGTCCGGCTCGCCATACACTGGGATGTCGATTTGTCTGCCCAGCACTTTCAGTTGCTCGACGGCCGCCGGGCGATAAACGTCACAGGCCGCCAGCAACGGGTTCTTGCGCCTCTTGCTTTTCAGCATCAAGGCCAGTTTTCCGGACAGGGTGGTCTTGCCGGCACCGTTCAGCCCCGCCATCAGGATGACGGACGGATGGCCTTTCAGGTTCAGTTCCGCTGTCTCGCCGCCCATCAGGTCTGTCAGCTCGTCATGCACTATCTTCACCATCAACTGGCCGGGCTTCACGGCTGTCAGTACATTCTGCCCCAACGCTTTCTGCTTTACCGTGTCGGTGAAAGACTTGGCCACCTTGTAGTTCACGTCGGCATCAAGCAATGCGCGGCGCACTTCTTTCAAGGTCTCGGCCACGTTGATTTCTGTGATTTTGCCTTCGCCTTTCAGGATTTTGAAAGACCGTTCCAGTCTTTCGCTCAGTTTGTCGAACATATACCG
The DNA here is from genome assembly GCA_964523985.1 of uncultured Paraprevotella sp. GTDB lineage: Bacteria > Bacteroidota > Bacteroidia > Bacteroidales > Bacteroidaceae > Paraprevotella. The sequence goes on along the minus strand of CAZGBV010000001.1, from coordinate 59,641 downwards.
TTTGTCGTTTTGTGGTTTCCCTTTTTCAAAACGGCAAAGTTACGAAAAACTTCCGCAGGGAGAGGTACGGCGGCGGATTTTCTTTGTTTTTGCGGCGCATGTCCTTCTTCGGTAGGGTGCAGAGTTGACCGGCAAGTGCAAAATATAGAGGAGATGTTTGAAGAACTCGCATTTCGGTGTCGGAAATTTGAGTTTCTCCCCTGGCCTTGCGTTCATTCCGATCCGCATTTTTTTCAAGAAGGAATTGCCCGGGTCGTTGAAGTACGTGCCTTATGAGCTTGTCGGCGTTCTCTGCAGTGCCCTTCTGTCAGGAACAACAGGAGTCGGCGAAACAGGCGGTGGTTCCTTTGAGGGTCTTTGTCATGTTCCCGTGCGCGGGGAACCGCAACCGTTGTGCGGAGTGATGGTCTTCACTCCGTTTCCCTTGTATGGCGGTGGTAGCCTGATTGCGGCCTTTGCCGCGTGTCCGGGCTTCTCCATGAGGCTCTCCGCCAGTCGGCCGTTCCGTGAGTATCGTGCCCTTGCCGTTCCTGCTCACTGTCGTGTTCGTCTCCTGATCGCCGAAATGCTCGCCGCTCCGTCAGCCCGTGCGGGCTTGCCCTCTTTCTTCATGTGTCCTGCGGCCTGTTTCGGCGACCGGCCGCTTCGCCTCACGTGTCCCAGCGCCCCCGCACGATGATGCCGTCCTTTCTGCGTCCTGCCCCTCTGCTTCCCTCTGTTCGGGACGGAGACGAAGGGGGGCGAACCTTATCTTTCTGCCTCGATTTCCACTCCCGCTTCGCGGCAGTCCGCCCCTATGGGCGGGTTTTCTTTCGTCAGCGTCAGGCGGATACGGCTGATGGGGGGGAAGTCGTGGAAGAGCCTCCTGAGTATTCTTCCCGCCACATGTTCCAACAATTTCGACGGGATGTCCATCTCCGCCTTGACGGCCTCGTACACGTCGGCATAACTCACCGTCCCCTCCGGGCAATCGTAGCGCATGGCCTCGCCGAAGTCCGTGTCGGCCTCAATCCGGACGTTGAAATACGCGCCCGTCAGCTGTTCCTGTGGCTTCACCCCGTGGCGGGCGTAGAAGCGCACCACGGGTAGCAATATGCGGCTTTTCCTGATGAGCATGGAGGCATCCTCCTATCCGCACCGGGAGGTTCCGCAATGCTTGCAGATGAGACACCCCTCCTGGTAAACCAGCGACTCGTGGCCGCAGTTGGGGCATTTCATGCCCTTGGCTTCCGTGCCGTCCGTGATGTATTTCTTCAAGGCTCGCTCCACGCCGTTTTTCCAGGTGTTGATGCTCTCGCTTTCCAGCTGGAGCGAGCTGACGAGCTTGATGACATGTTCGAGCGGCATGCGGTAACGCAACACGCCGGAAATGAGTTTGGCGTAGTTCCAGTATTCCTTGTTGAATTTTTCGGAAAGTCCTTCCACGGTGGTCTTGTATCCTTTCTTGTTTTCGAACTGGAAATCGTAGCGTTTGTTGCCGGCCTCGTCGGTGTGCTTGATGATGCGCCCTTTCATGACGCTTTTCGGCAGTACGATGCCTTCGTCGTCGTCTTGGATGCCCGTGAAGATTTCGTAGGGGTAGCCGTCGAGGAGGCCGACGAAAGCCACCCATTTCTCCTTGTTGTTTTGGAAGCGCACTACGTCGCAGTCCAGCACCGGCGGGCGTTTTTCCGTCACTTCGGGTCTCTTGCAGGGGGGAGCCGGCTGTTTCTTGTCTTCCTTGACGGAAATCATCACGCCCGAACGCGATCCGTCGCGGTAGATGGTGCAACCTTTGCACCCCGAGCGCCATGCCTCCACGTAGAGTTTGTTCACCAGTTCCTCGTCCACGCTCGCCGGCAGGTTCACCGTCACGCTGATACTGTGATCTACCCACTTCTGGATGGCTCCCTGCATCTTGACTTTCATCAGCCAGTCCACGTCGTTGGCCGTGGCCTTGTAATAAGGGGAGTGCGCCACCAGCTCGTCGATTTCCTTCTGCGTGTAGCGTTTCTCCGTGTCGTAGCCGTTGGCTTTCATCCACGTGAGGAAATTGTGGTGGTAGACGAGGTATTCTTCGAAGGCGTCGCCCGACTCGTCCACGTAGTCCACGCGCACTTCCGGGTCGCCTGGGTTGACCTTGCGCCGACGCTTGTACACAGGAAGGAATACCGGCTCTATGCCGGACGTGGTCTGCGTCATGATGCTCGTCGTCCCCGTGGGAGCGATGGTGAGGCATGCGATGTTGCGGCGTCCGTGCCTTACCATGTTCTCATACAGTTCCGGGTCTGCTTCGCGCAGACGGTTGATGAACGGGTTGTCCTTTTCGCGTTCGGCATCGAAGATTTCAAACGCGCCGCGTTCCTTTGCCATCTGCACCGATGAGCGGTATGCTTCCAAGGCCACCGTCTTGTGCACTTCCACCGCAAAGTCAGTAGCCTCCTGTGTGCCGTAGCGGAGGCCGAGTGCGGCCAGCATGTCGCCTTCCGCCGTGATGCCTACCCCCGTGCGCCGCCCTTGTCCGCTTTTCTTGTAAATCTTTTCCCACAGGTGCCGTTCCGTGCCTCTCACCTCTTCCGATTCCGGGTCGGAGTCTATCTTCCGGAGTATCATTTCAATCTTCTCCAGTTCCAGATCGATGATGTCGTCCATCAGCCGTTGGGCCATCCGCACGTGCTTCTTGAACAAGTCGAAGTCAAATCGCGCCTCCGGCGTGAACGGGTCGGTCACGTAGGCGTAGAGGTTGATGGCCAGCAGGCGGCAGCTGTCGTAGGGGCAGAGTGGGATTTCGCCGCAAGGGTTCGTGCTCACGGTGCGGAAGCCGAGGTCGGCGTAGCAGTCGGGGACGGACTCGCGCAGTATCGTGTCCCAGAACAGGACACCCGGCTCGGCGCTTTTCCACGCGTTGTGCACGATTTTCTTCCACAGATCGCGTGCGCTGATGTCTTTCTTCATCATGGGCGACGCGCTGTCCACGGGGTACTGTTGCGTGTAGGTCTTGCCCTCGACGGCGGCGTTCATGAACTCGTCGTCAATCTTGACGGACACGTTCGCGCCTGTCACTTTGCCTTCGGTCATCTTGGCGTCGATGAAGGCTTCCGCGTCGGGGTGCTTGATGCTGACGGTCAGCATCAACGCGCCGCGCCGTCCATCCTGCGCCACCTCGCGGGTGGAGTTGCTGTAACGTTCCATGAAAGGCACGAGACCGGTGGAGGTCAGGGCCGAGTTCTTCACCGGCGATCCTTTCGGGCGGATGTGCGACAGGTCATGCCCCACGCCGCCGCGCCGCTTCATCAGTTGCACCTGTTCCTCGTCGATGCGGATGATGCCGCCGTAGGAGTCTGCCTTCCCGTCCAGACCGACGACGAAGCAGTTGGAAAGCGAGGCTATTTGGTAATTGTTGCCTATCCCGGTCATGGGGCTTCCGGCGGGGATGATGTATTTGAAGTGGTCGAGGAGTCCGAATATTTCTTCCTCTCCGAGCGGGTTCTCGTACTTGTTTTCTATGCGGGCTATCTCGCCGGCGATGCGCCTGTGCATGTCTTCGGGCGACACCTCATAGATGTGGCCGTATGAATCTTTCATGGAGTATTTGTTCACCCACACCCTCGCGGCCAGTTCGTCCCCGTTGAAGTATCGGAGGGTAGCTTCCAAGGCTTCGTCGTAACTGTAAGTCTTCTCGTTCATGGTCGTACGGATTTAAATTGACAACTTCCGGGAGGCCTCGTCGCCCATGTCCTGAAGGAGCGTGAACAGTCCGTTCCGGAAAGACGCGGCAAAACTACACATGTTTTCCGACATGACCAAAAGAAAAACTTAAAATCTTTCTTCCCGGGTGAAAGTTTTCCGTTTCCTTTCGTTATCATATTGATTATAAACGCAAAACGATTTCAGGAAAACCAGAAAGTTTTCCGAAATGAAAATTTTGCACAATAAAAACATTTGGAAACTAATCTATTGTGAATCATTTTGCGTATCTTTGCGCGATGAGAAAAACGAGTAAGTCATGGAAACAGTAATGAACCGCAGAAGTATCCGGCGGTATGCCGGAACGCCGGTGGACGAGACTTTGTTGCGTCGGCTTCTGGAGGTGTCGGAAAGGACGCAGACCATGGGGAACATGCAACTTTACAGCGTAGTGGTAACGCGCAGGGAGGAGATGAAGAAACGCCTTGCGCCGGCTCATTTCAACCAACCCATGGTGACCGAGGCACCTGTGGTGCTGACGGTTTGCGCAGACTTCAACCGCACCGTCAAGTGGGCGGAACTGCGCAAGGCTCGTCCGGGATATGACAATTTCCTTTCATTCCTGAACGCGGCCACCGATGCGCTGTTGTTCGCGCAGACGTTCTGCAACTTGGCCGAGGCGGAAGGGCTGGGAATTTGTTTCCTCGGCACTACTTTGTATATGCCGTCGCTCATCATCGACATCTTACGGTTGCCCCGTCTTGTGATGCCGGTGGCGACGCTGACCGTGGGGTGGCCCGCCGAATGTCCCACGCAAACCGACCGACTGCCATTAGAGGCCGTGACACACGAGGAAACTTATCAGGACTACGTCCCCGAGGCCATCGACCGTTATTACGGGCCGAAAGAACGATTGTCCGAGAACAGGCTTTTCGTGGAAACCAACCACAAGGAAACGCTGGCCCAAGTGTTCACGGACATTCGCTACACCCGTGAGGACAACGAGGCCATGAGCCGTGGTATGCAGGAAGCCTTGAAACGTCAAGGCTTCCTATAATGACGGGGCTCGGAAGTGCGGGACTCCCCCCGCCCTTCCGGTTTTCGGGGGAAGTCCCGCACTTCCGAGCCGCAGGCGGTATGTGTCCGTCTCTCATGTCCGTTTGCTGCCGTCGGGATTGTAGTACAGAAGAAGGTCTGCCGGTTCCCGGTCTAATTCGATGCGGTAGTAAGTACCCGTTCCCGTCCCGTCGGGATATTCGATGCAGTCTACGTCGTCCTCGCGAGGGTTGAACGTGTAGCCATCCTGCGTGAAACTGTCGACTACGGCATCCGGGACGGATGTCCATGCGATGTCGAATTCCGTGTAGAGCCATTGGTAGCTGAAGTCGAGGTACATCTCCGCCGTCTGCCCGTTGATGAGCATTTGCACTTCGTACCCGTTGATGATGGGGTCTATTTCCGTGATTCGCGCATCCGGATAGCGGCTTTTCACCACCCGTTCTATCTCGGAGTTTCCGAACGCCGGGGGGTTGTTGTTGCCGCCGGAATGCAATGTGCCGTCGGGGTCGTAAGTCAGGAAGATGTCAGTCGGTTCGCGATCCAGCTCGATGCTGTAGTAGGTGCCTTTTCCCGTTCCCCCGAGGGGATATTCCACGCGTTCTACCTTGTCCTCGCGCGGGTTGAACGTGTAACCCGTTTGCGTGAAGTTTGCGCTTACAGCCGGTGGCACTTCCGTCCACGCGATGTCAATTTCAGTGAAGAGCCATTGGTAGCGGGAGTCGACGTACATGTCCGCTTCGTGGTTGTCGTTCAGCCACAGCTGCACCTCGTATCCGCTGTTGTCGCGGTCTATATCCGTGATGCGGGCACCGGGATAGAGGCTTTGGACGAGCTGTGTGATTTGTGGGTCGTCGCGGAATCCGTCATCGTCATCGTCATCACCGCAAGCTGCGACGAAAGGGGCGGTGGCCAGCAAGAACAAGCCTAATTTCCATGTTTTCAATTTCATCGTCTTTGTCTTTTTAGAAGGTTCGTGTTATTATTCCGGAAAGTCCGTGTGTTTCTTTCAGTCGGCCTCGCACAAGTTGAACTTCAAGTCGAATTCGAAGTCGGCACCGTTTGAGAGTTCCACCTCGTAGCGGCGGCGGTCTTTTTCTATTTTCGTGACTTTCTCCCCTGGGAACAGGTCGTTCACCTGTCTCTTGATTTCCGCCGGGATGAAAAAGGCAGGCACTTCGTTTCGTTTGCCGTCTATTTCCGTCCACGCCCCCTTGCTGTTGAAGGAGGCTTCCGAGCCGTCCACGAGCCTTACCTCGTAGGTGGTCTGCTTGAACAAATCCTTGTCTATTTTGATGTAGGAGACCTTGGTATGGGCGAACTGGCGGTTTAAGATAGTGCGTGCCGGGGCGGGCAGTTCGTCCAAGTTGCGGGTGATGATGTCATTGTCGGCGCAAGCGGTGGTGATGGCAAATCCCAAAACCGGCAAGGCGATAGACTTTTTCATGATGGCATTCCTTTACGATGGTTAATAACGCTTTTCTTTTCCGCGAAGTAAATGCCGGATTTCGGAAAGAATTGGGAATAATGCCCTCAATCCCCCGATTTTGCAATCTTTAACACGAAGTGGTGCCGTCCGTCATACCGGTACGTAAGGTCGAGGTGGTACAGGTCGGCGATGGTACGTGCGATGGACAGTCCCAGCCCGGTGGATTCTTTCCTTTCGTCCCCGCCCTTGTAGAAGCGTTTGAACATTTGCCGTCCGTCAAGGGCTTCGTCCCCGTCGTTGACGATTTCAATCCGCGCGGGGCTGACGAGCACGTCCACGCGTCCGCGGTCGGGGCTGTGCACTATGGCGTTCTTGATGAGGTTGGTCAGCAGGGTGTGGGCCAGCGATTCGTTCATGCGGACGAGGCAGTGCCCCATGTCCGACAAGTGGCAGTCGGGGGCTTTTTCCTCGTACAAGTCCGACAGGAGGTCGAGGATTTTCCGTGCGTGCAGGTTCATGTCCACGTCCGTCGCGTCCTCGAACTGCCGGTTCTGGATGCGCGAGAGCAGGAGCAGTGATTTGTTGAGCCGGACGGTGCGTCGGAGGTTGCGGAACATGTCGTCGATTTCTTTCATTTCCTCCTCGTCGAGATTCTCGTGTTCGGCCAGTAGCTCCAGCTTGCCGCCCATGATGGCCAACGGGGTTTGCAGTTCGTGGGAGACATTCTCGATGAATTCCTTTTGTTCGCGGTATGCCTCTTCCGTCCGTCCGTGCATTTCAAGGGCCGCGCGGTTCAGGGTGCGGAATTCGCGGATGCGGCAGTCCGTGTCCAGCCGGGGCGCGGGATGTCCGGGCGACACGCGCCCCAGCCAGTCCAGCAGGCGGTAGAGCGGGCGGAACGCCGACTTCAGGATGAGGCGCGTGCCGAAGACGACGCAGCCGAGCAACGCGGCGTAGAGCGCGGCGAGACAATTGAATATGGTCGTAATCAAGTCGTCCCGTTCCAGCGTGGACAGCCGGAGCTTCAGTTCGTAATAGTTCAGGTCGGTGGCCATGAAGCAGGATTTCATGACGCGCACGGGTTCGTATTCGTCTTCGGCCTCGATGTAGGCCGTGTCGTCGTAGAACCTTTCCCGGTAGTTCGCGGCCTCTTCCGCCGCGAGCGGGCGGATGTCGTAGCTGTGTATGATTTTGTCCCCGGACTTCAGGAGCGTGGAGTCCGCCAGAATTTCTCCCACGATGATGTCCCGGTAGTTGGACAGCGCGTCGTCGGTCTCGTCCATGACCTCGTCGATGACGGCGTAATAGAAAAGCGCGCCCCAGCCGCCCATCAGCAGGAACAGAAGGACGGACAGGTTGAAGAGGGTGTAGTGCAGGAGCTTCACGGCGGCAGGGGATTTTTACGGCGTGTCGGAAACCAACTTGTAGCCGAATCCATAGACGGCCTTTATTTCCGCCCCGGCGCCGGCCGCCTTCATTTTCCGCCGCAGGTTCTTCACTTGGGAATAGATGAAGTCTAAGCTGTCCGCTTGGTCGATGTGGTCGCCCCATACCGACTCCGCCAGTGCCGTGCGGTTGATGAGGCGGTTCGGGTTGCTGACGAAATAATACAGCAGGTCGAATTCCTTGCGGTTGAGGGCCAGTTCGTTCCCGTCCACCGCCACTTTGCGCGTATCCGGCGTCAAGGTCAGGTTGCCCACCACGATGCTTGTGTTCCCACCGGCCTTTTTCCTGCGTAGCAGAGATTTCACCCGCGCGTTGAGTTCGGCCAGATGGAACGGCTTCGCCAGGTAATCATCGGCTCCGAGGTCGAGCCCTTCCACCTTGTCCTCGATGGAGTCTTTGGCCGATATGATGATGACACATTCCTGCTTGCGCATCCGTTTGAGCCGGGCCAGCACGGCGAGACCGCTTCCGCCGGGCAGCATGATGTCCAGCAATACGCAGTCGTAGTCGTAATCGTTTATCTTCTCCATGGCGGAGGCGTAGTCTCCCGCGCATTCCACGACGAACTTCTCGCGCGTGAGGTAATCCCTGACGGTGTCCCGCAGTTCTTCCTCGTCTTCAATCAGCAATATCTTCATGCCCTTTCTCGTTGATGGTCATCCATTACCATATATGTACTGTCTCTATTGCCCGTGCTTGAATGCCGGGACACACCTGCGACGGCCGCCGTCATCCTGTCAAATTTTCCCCGTATTACTTTCGATTGAACTTATGGCAGGACTCAATCTGAACGGGGCTGGCAGGAACTTGTATTCTTGTTTTGCATAAAGGTAAGACATTTATTTGGGAGAGGCAAAGCCATTTACTCGTTTTTTACGGATAATCATCTATAATTAGGTCGACAGCCCGTAAGTGTTGAAAATGTAAAGGTTGTCTCCCCTTTGTTCCATACGGTCGTAAATCCTCGTTTTCCGAAGCGGGGGAACGCTTGGAAGCCCGTTCACTTCGGGAGCATCCGCTCCCATATCGCATTTATGCCGGTTTCCCCGTCAAAATATGAACATTGCCCATCCTTGTGGAACGTCTCGCCGCCGGGCACTATGATTATCTTATTGGAATCCGGATATTCACATATATCATGACCGACATAAGTACGTATATCCAAGTACACGCACCGGGCATCCGAATGGTTGTATAACTGATGGGCTCCGGATTCGCCCGCTTCGAAGAACAGCAAATCGCCGGCACGTACAACATCTAATCCGTTCGGAAATCGCAATGTCGCAGTTCCTGACAATATAAAAAACAGTTCTTCGGCAAAACGGTGAAAATGATAAGGTGCGTTATATTGCCTTGGATTAAGTTGCCGGAAATCGAAATTCAAGTATTTCGGGGCAATACCCTTTTTTACTCGTGAGACATCCGACAAAAGCCGGAACCCGTCAATCTTGTCCGGATTAGGCCGGTAATCATGTTCGTCTGCTCTAATTATTGTTGGCATATAATTAAGTGTTTATTCCGATGAATGGATATGACTATTTCACTAACCCACGTTCGCTGTGGCCATTCCCCGATATGCTCATCCGTTTGTTTGGATGGCTGTTGGGGTCGAGTTTGGTTAATCGTTCCAGCTGTCAGTATCTTTTGTCTTATGGATACGGCATTTAGGCTCTACATGTTCGGCAGGCATATAAGTTCATATCCTTTCCGTTTCAGTCTCGGCATCCGACAAGCGGCGCGTTTTTCCTCTCCGGCAACGGGGCAACCGCGGCGTGGCAACTTGTCGGGCAAGCCCGCGGCTCCGCTCACATAATATATAAGGTACGTGCGTGCACATTGCTGACCTGTTCGGCCACGGCGCGGCGTGTGCGGACATTTCCCCCGAAAAGTGTCCGGCGACCCCCGGCCGCGTCCGCAGTCCGTGGCGAAGCCGCGCGTGTCGCGGCGGTTCCGGTGGTGCGGTCAAGGTTTCCAATCCCGCGGAAGCCGGGCGAAAGTGTTCCGTATTTCTTCCCACGCCTTGCAGAGCGCCGACATGGAAGGGAACAGCAAGTCCGCACCGGCATCGAGCAATATCTCGTCGGGCAACGGCCCTGTGTTGACGGCGATGGTGCAGACGGCCGCGGCCGCGGCCGCCTGCACGCCCAAGGGCGCGTTTTCCACCACGATGCCTTCCCACGGTTGTATCCCCGCCTTCCGCAATCCCATGAGATACGGTTCGGGGTCGGGCTTGCCGCGTTCCACATCGAACCCCGTCACCATCAGCTCGCGCCGGAAGATGTCCGGAAAGTTGAGGCTCAGCCGGTCGATGAGGCTGACCTGCCCCGACCCGGTGACGACCATCGGCATGACGCCGTCGGCCTTTATCTTTTTCAGCAGCTCGTATGCGCCCGGCATCTGGGGGGCTTCGGGTCTCCGGGCGAACATGGCGGACTTTGCCTCGTAGATAGTCCGCCTTTCCTCCTCGGTGGCCGGGCGGCCCCACTGGCGGCGTGCCAGCAGGTCGACGGTCTCGCCCCCCGTGCGTCCCTCGTGCATGTATGCTTCTTCCGGGGTGACGCGCAGCCCGTAGCGGTTCAACGCACGGCTCCAGCAGTATGCGTGGCTGGGCATCGAGTCGAAAAGTACGCCGTCCATATCGAAGAGCACGGCCTTGAGGCTCGTCGCCCCGAAGCCGTGCCTCGTCAGGTATCTTTCCTTTTCCGCTTCGAACATTTGCCCTATCCGTTTAAGCGGGCGCGGATGGCTTCACTTTCTTTTTCGTAACCCGGTTTGTCAAGCAAGGCGAACATGTTCTTCTTGTAGGCTTCCACGCCCGGCTGGTTGAAGGCGTTCACTCCCAAGATGTTGCCGCTTATTCCGCAGGCTTTTTCGAAGAAATAGATGACTTGCCCCAGGTAGTACTCGTCCAGCGCGGGGACGTTCAGGCGTATGTTGGGTACGCCGCCGTCCACGTGTGCGAGCTGCGTGCCGAGTTCGGCCATCTTGTTCACTTCGTCCACGCGCTTCCCCGCCAGGAAGTTCAGGCCGTCCAGATTTTCCTCGTCCGAGGGGAAGAGGACTTTGTGGTCGGGCTTTTCGATGCTCACCACCGTCTCGAAGATGGTGCGTTCCCCGTCCTGAATCCACTGCCCCATGGAATGGAGGTCGGTGGTGAAGTCCACGGCGGCGGGGAAGATGCCCTTTCCACCCTTGCCTTCCGACTCCCCGTACAGCTGTTTCCACCATTCGTTCAGGTAGTGCAGCTTAGGTTGGAAGTTTGCCAGTATCTCGATTTTCTTTCCTCCGGCGTACAGGGCGTTGCGGCAGGCGGCATACAATGCGGCCGGGTTCTCCATGAAAGGCACGTCGACGGCGGTGGCCTTTTCCATGTCCGCGGCGCCGGCCACGAGCCGTGCGATGTCGAATCCCGCCACGGCGACGGGCAACAATCCCACGGGGGTGAGCACCGAGAAGCGTCCGCCCACGTTGTCGGGAATGACGAAACTCTTGTACCCCTCCTTGTCGGCGGCAGTGCGAGCCGCGCCTTTCCTCGCGTCGGTCACGGCCACGATGACCTTGCGTGCCATGTCCTTGCCGCGCCTTTCCTCGCATAGCTTCTTCAGCAGGCGGAAGGTGAGGGCCGTTTCGGTGGTCGTGCCGCTCTTGGAGATGTTGATTACGCCGAACTTCTTGTCGTCGAGGTAGGCGCACATTTCGGCAAGGTAGTCTTCGCCGATGTTGTTCCCGGCAAACAGGACGACGGGATCCTTCTTGTCGTTCACGAGCCACCCGAAGCTGTTCCCGAGGGCTTCGATGACGGTGCGTGCGCCGAGGTAGCTTCCGCCGATGCCGGCCACCACTACCGCTTCGCAGTTCTCGCGGAGCATCTGCGCCGCGGCGTTCAGTTCGCCGATGAAGTCCGGGGTGATGGACGACGGCAGGTGGAGCCAGCCCAGATAGTCGTTGCCCGGGCAGGTGCCGTTTTCCAACGCTTCCTGCGCGGCTTTCGCCTTGGGCTCGTAAGCCTCGATGATGCCGGCCGGGAGGAACCGGGTGGCTTTCGTGATGTCTAATTGAATGTTTTTCATCTCTTACGTTATTTAATTAAAAACAATAGGTTATCGGAACGAGTCGGTGAGCAGTTTTATCTCGATGCCCGGCGAGATGCGCTCGTAGAGGATGTTATATACCGCGTCGAGGATGGGCATGTTCACGTGGAGGCGTTTGTTGATGTCTTTCACGCATTTCGTGCCGTAATACCCCTCGGCTATCATTTCCATTTCTATCTGTGCGCTTTTCACGCTGTAGCCCTTGCCTATCATGGTGCCGAACACGCGGTTGCGGCTGAAGTTGGAGTAGCCCGTGACGAGGAGGTCGCCGAGATAGACCGAATCGATGATGTTCCGTTCTATGGGGTGCACCGTCGTGAGGAAGCGGCTCATCTCCTGGGCCGCGTTGCTCATGAGTACGGACTGGAAGTTGTCCCCGTATTTGAGCCCGTTGCAGATGCCCGCCGCGATGGCATAGACGTTCTTCAGCACAGAGGCGTATTCTATGCCGATGACGTCGCTGCTCACCTTCGTCTTGACGCATTCGCCCGCAATCAGGCTGGCGAAGTCCCGCGCTTTCTCCGGGTCGGTGCATCCCACGGTCAGGTAAGTCAGCCGCCCCAAGGCCACTTCCTCCGCGTGGCTGGGCCCCCCCAGCACGGCGAGGTTCTCGTCCGCCACGGCGTACATCCGGTGGAAGTATTCCGAGCAGACCAGGTTCTCGTCCGGCACGATGCCCTTGATGGCCGTCACGACGAACTTGTCGCGCAGGCGCGTCCGGAGCTTCTTCAGGTGGCTTTTCAGGTAAGGCGAAGGGGTGACGAAAATCAAGGTGTCCGCGCCTTCCACCACCTCGTTGATGTCGGCGGAGAAGCGGATGCGGTTCACGTCGAAGTGCACGTCCGTCAGGTAGGCCGGGTTATGTCCCAGGCGGCGGAACTCTTCGATGCGGTCTTCCCTTCGTATGTACCACCGGATGGTGTCGTTCCGCACCAGCATCATCTTGGCGATGGCCGTAGCCCAGCTGCCGCCCCCCATGATGGCTATCGTTCCGCAGTCTCCCATGTCCGTGTCCAGGCTGTCATATCTTGCGGAGCCATTCCGCCACTTCGCCCACCGACGGCTTCGCGATGTCGAGCTTGTGTTTCTTGATGACCTCCTCCACCTGTCGTTGCAGCTTTTGCGGGTCTGCGTCCTTCATGTCGCTTACCATGTTATATCCGGCTTTTTGTAGCACGGGTACGAGTTCCTCCGCCACGCCGACGGCGGCGAACTTGTCCGCGCCGTCCTTGGGCGGCTTCTTTTCGGGGCGCATTTGCGGGAAGAAGATGACTTCCTGTATCGAGGTCTGCCCCGTCATGAGCATCACCAGCCGGTCGATGCCGATGCCGATGCCGCTGGTAGGCGGCATGCCGTATTGCAAGGCGCGCAGGAAATCCCGGTCGATGTACATCGCCTCGTCGTCGCCTTTCTCGCTCAGGCGCATCTGTTCCACGAAACGTTCCTCTTGGTCTATCGGGTCGTTCAGCTCCGAATAGGCGTTGGCCAGTTCCTTTCCGCCCGCCATCAGCTCGAAACGCTCGGTCAAGGCCGGATTGCGGCGGTGCTTCTTGGTGAGCGGCGACATTTCCACCGGATAGTCGGTGATAAAGGTTGGCTGTACGTATGTGCCCTCGCAGAACTCGCCGAAAATCGCGTCTATCAGCTTGCCTTTTCCCATCGTGTCGTCCGTTTCCACGTCCAGGGCCTTGCATATCTCGCGGATTTCCTCTCCGCTCTTCCCGTTCAGGTCGTAGCCCGTCCTCTCCTTGATGGCCGTCAGGATGGGCAAGCGGCGATAAGGTGCCTTGAAGCTGACGACCCGCCCGTCCACCACGCTCTCCGTGCTGCCGTTCACGGCGATGCAGACGCGCTCGAGCAGCTTCTCGGTGAACGTCATCATCCAGTCGTAGTCCTTGTATTGTACATAGAGCTCCATGCAAGTGAACTCCGGGTTGTGATTCTTGTCCATGCCTTCGTTGCGGAAGTTCTTGCCTATTTCGTATACCCCTTCGAAGCCGCCCACGATGAGGCGTTTCAGGTAAAGCTCCGTGGCGATGCGAAGGTAGAGGTCTGTGTCAAGCGTGTTGTGGTGGGTGACGAACGGGCGTGCGCTCGCCCCTCCCGGGATGGGTTGCAGGACGGGCGTCTCCACCTCCGTGTAGCCCGCCTCGTCCAATGCCGCCCGCAACGTCTTCAGTATGGCCGCGCGTTTCAGGAACGTCTCTTTCACGCCGCCGTTGACTATCAAATCCACGTAACGTTGCCGGTAGCGCAGTTCCGGGTCGTCGAAGGAATCATACACCGTGCCGTCTTTCCTCTTCACCACGGGCAGCGGCCTGAGGCTCTTGGCCAGTACCGTCAGTTCCTGCGCGTGCACGCTGATTTCGCCTGTCTGGGTCTTGAAGACGAAGCCTTTGATACCGACGAAGTCGCCCAGGTCGAGCAGTTTCTTGAATACGGTGTTGTATAAGTCCTTGTTTTCTCCGGGGCAAATGTCGTCGCGGGTGACATACACCTGGATGCGCCCCTTGGAATCCTGCAGCTCGAAGAAAGAGGCTTTGCCCATGATGCGCCGGCTCATGATGCGGCCCGCGACGCACACTTGACGTTCCTCTTCCGCCGTGTCGTCGTATCTGGCTTTGATGTCGGTAGAGAAAGCATCGGCCGGGTATTCGTCGGCCGGGTAAGGGTCGATGCCCAAGGCGCGGAGCTCGTTCAGGTTGTTCCTTCTTACGATTTCTTGTTCGCTTAACTCTAAAACATTCATTTTTGTCCAGGCTTCGATATCAGGGGCAAAAATACAAAAGTTTTTTGAGTGTCCCAATGATTTACCATTTATTAGCATGGGACGGAGTCGACCGGCAAGTGCAAATGTTACGGAATCAAGTCGAAGAGTTCCTTTTTGGGCGTGGGAAAGGTCGGCTCTTCCCTTGGCCTCCGGTTTGTCTCGTGTTGAGCGTCCTTGATGAATCCATCCGTCGGCTCCCAGAAGTCGGCTTCTTCCATAGGGCGATTCCTTTTCTTTCCGTCCCGCCCTCCCGGAGGTTTCCTACCGGCCGTCCTCCGGAGGGGCGGCGACCCCGCTCCCCCTTAGCAAGTCGGGGCGCAGAGCCTTGGTGCGTTCGAAAGACTGTTGCAGTTCCCATTCCTTGATTTTGGCCTCGTTTCCCGAGAGCAGGACTTCCGGCACGGCCCACCCCCTGTAATCGGCGGGGCGGGTATATACGGGCGCCGCCAGCAGGTTGTCTTGGAAAGAGTCGGTGAGGGCGCTTTGTTCGTCGCCGATTACGCCGGGCACGACACGCACGATGGCATCCGTCATTACGGCGGCGGCCAGCTCCCCTCCCGTCAGCACATAATCCCCTATGCTGACTTCTTTCGTGACGAGATGTTCGCGCACGCGGTAGTCTATCCCCTTGTAATGCCCGCATAGGATAATCAGGTTCTCGCAGAGCGATAACCTGTTGGCCATCGGCTGGTCGAACCGTTTCCCGTCCGGCGTGGTGAAGATTACCTCGTCGTAGTCCCGCTCCGCTTTCAAGGCAGAGATGCAGCGGTCGATGGGCTCGCATTGCATCACCATGCCCGCGAAGCCGCCGAAAGGATAGTCGTCCACGCGGCGGTACTTGTTCGTGGCATAGTCCCGCAGGTTGTGCAGGCGGATTTCCACCAAGCCCTTCTTCTGGGCGCGTCCCAAGATGCTTTCCCGTACAAAACTTTCGAGCAACTCCGGCAAGACAGAAATTATGTCAATCCTCATGTGTGTCCGTGTTCCCGTAAATCACCGCAAAAATAGCGATTTCGCGCCGATTTCCGTGACGAGGGGCGGTTTGTTGCCTGACACATAAGTTAAAAAAAACAAATCTCCCGGTGGAAACAATCCACAGACTTGCTTTTTCGAATCTTTCGATATACATTTGTCATATTGATAACCAAAACGAGAAACGATGGATAAGCAAGGAACTTTGACTAAAGGTGAGGTGCAAATCATGAACATACTTTGGAGTCTGCCTTCCATGAGAGCGACAGTCTCGGAGATGCTTAAGTTGTTCGACGGCAAGAAGCCGGCCTATACGACCGTGGCCACGTTCATGAAGATTTTGACGAGCAAGGGATACGTGGGATACGAGATACTGAACGGGACGAAGCCGAAGTGCTATTTCCCTTTGGTCTCAAAGGAAGAATATACGAGGAAAGTGCTGGCCATGGTGAAGGACGACTTGTTCGGAGGATCATTGCTCTCTTTGACCCGTTTCATCATCAGGGACGGAAAAATCTCGGAGGAAGAGTTGAAGGACATATTCGAATGAGGCGGCAACCGGGCGTTCCGGGAATGGGGGAAAATTGCGTAAGCGGGCGCGTTTCCGCGACCGTCCGGAAAACGGCTTCCGCCCCGGCCGATGTCCGCAACCCTGGAAGCAGGGGCGGGGGAGGGGTTTCCTGCGCGAAAATGACAGAATGTCAGAATGTCATTCTCATCCCCTCGAATTCCGCGTTTTTCTGTCCGGGGAGGAGGCGGACGGAAAAAAACAGATTCTCGCGCAGTTTAGAGAAATCAGACCGTAAGCAGAAAGGCGGGCGCGGCTTGCATCGTGCGGGGCGTGGAGGTGTGCCGTGCGCCCGTCGCGACGGGGCGTGCAAGCGGAAAGGCGGTTTTGCCTGACAATCTGTCGGCAAAATCCTTACAAAGGCAGGGTGTCAAGGAGATGTTAAAAAGCCGTCCGGGGCAGTCCGCCGCCCCGCCCGCGGGCGGTTTTTCCCGGAAAGTGCCGAGATTCGAATCGCGGCGGCACGACAAAAAAAGTGTTTTGTCACGTCGTCCGGAAATTTTTCTCGGCACAAAATCGCGCCGTTTTGGTTAAGGGACGTGAAAACCGAGGCCGGACTGCAAAAATATGTATCCGGAAAGGGTCGGATTCCGCTCTATCCGGAGATTTTTTCACGGGACACCGGTTAGCGGAAACGGCTTGTTTCCAGCAGGAAGAAAGCGAAACCCTCATTTCGGCTGACAGAATGACATTCCGCGGAAGGTGCGTCCGCGGAGCCGGTGCCTCCTTGTTATATTTGTCACGTGCGCGAGACGGCTTCGGGGGATTCCCCGCGCCGCCGTCAATTCCTCAACTTCTCCAATAAACGGTCCAAGGCTTCCCCCGCCGAGCCGTATCGGTCGAGCAACGCGACGAACTGGCTTCCGATGATGGCACCGGCCGCGTGCCTCATGGCCGATTCCAGCGTCTGGCGGTTGCTGATGCCGAAGCCAATCATGCGCGGGTGGGTCAGCCCCATTCGGTCGACGCGGTCGAAATAGGCTTGTTTGGCCCGGTCGAACTCTTTTTGCGCACCGGTGGTGGCCGCCGAAGACACCATATAGATGAAGCCGTCCGTGTTGCGGTCGATGAAGCGGATGCGTTCCTCTTCGGTTTCCGGCGTGATGAGCATGATGATTTTCAGCCCGTGACGGTCGGCCACGGGCTTGAACGTCTCCATGTAGTCGCGGAAGGGGAGGTCGGGGATGATGGCTCCGTCGATGCCGCAGTCCGCGCACCTTTGGCAGAAAGCCTCGAAGCCGTAGTGGAAGATGGGGTTGAGGTAGCCCATCAGTATCAAGGGGATGTCCACGTCTTGCCGGATACCTTCAAGCTCGCCGAAGAGGCGGCGCAGGCTCATGCCGTTTCGCAAGGCTTTCGTGGCCGCGTCTTGGATAACGGGGCCGTCGGCCATCGGGTCGCTGAAAGGGATGCCGATTTCCAGCATGTCTATGCCTCGCGCGGCCAACGTGCGGATGATGTCGGCGGTGCCGTCGGCCGCAGGGTGTCCGGCACAGAAGTACAAGGAGAGAATGTCCCGCTTCTTCTCGTTGAATAGTCTGTTGATTCTGTTCATGATATGTCGTGTCTTACGGTTTCAGGAAGTCCGGTTCGCGCAGTTCGCCGATAAAGGCGGAGAGGCGGCCGATGTCTTTCAAGGCCGGGGCTGTTTCGAAACGCGAGTTCAGGTCTACGCCCGCCCATGCCGGATGCGAGAAGTTCCGGAGGCTGTCCGCAGAGTCCGGGCCGATGCCTCCGCTCAGGAAGAAAGGCGTGTGGCCGCGGTAGTCCCGCAGCACGCCCCAGTCGAACGCCCGTCCGCTGCCGCCCGCCGAGGGGCAGCGGGTGTCGAAGAGGAAAAAGTCGCAGCAGGCCTCGTAGTCTTCCGTGTGGGGGAACGGTTCGCCGGGAGCGATGCCGAAAGCCTTGATGACTTGCAGGCCGTGCCCCGACCTCCGCGCCTCTTCTTTCACGTCCTGGCAGAACTCTGGCATCTCGTGTCCGTGCAACTGCACGAGGTCGAGGCGGAGGGCCGCCGTCCGTTCCCGCACATACCCTATTTCCGGGTCGACGAAAACGCCCGCGCGGCGGCAAGCCTCCGGAAGGTAGCCGGGGCGGATCACGTGGCGGGGGGAACCCTCCCAGCAGACGAACCCCATCATGTCCGGCTTCAGGTCTTCCACGCGGCGGATGTTGTCCGCGTCGCGCATGCCGCATACCTTAATCAAGAGCCGCCTCATCGTTCCACTTCCCGGATGAACGCCTTCAAGGCCGCTCCGGGGTCGGGACGGCGCATGAAAGCCTCGCCAATCAGGAAGCCCCGGAAACCGGCGTCGCGCAACCGCCGGACGGTATCCGGAGCGGAAATGCCGCTTTCCGACACCAGAAGGAGACCGGACGACAGGAGGGGAGCGATGCGGAAGGAATTTTCCACGTCGGTGCGGAACGTCCCGAGGTCGCGGTTGTTCACGCCCAGCATGTCCGGGCACTCGGCAAGGTAGTCCAGCTCCCGCTCCGCGTGAATCTCCAGCAGGACTTCCATCCCCAACTCCCGTGCCTTACGGGCCAGCCGTTCATAACCGGGGAACGACAGGGCGGCGGCAATCAGCAGGACGGCATCCGCCCCGGCGGCGCGGGCAAGGTGGAGTTGGTATTCGTCGATGATGAACTCCTTGCACAGGACAGGGATGTCCGTCGTGGCTCGCGCCTGCCGTATGTAGTCCGTCTGCCCGCCGAAGTACTTCCCGTCGGTGAGTATGGAGAGGGCGGCGGCTCCGGCGGCGGCATAGGAGGCCGGGATGACATCCGCCCGTCCTTCTTCCTTGATCCAGCCTTTGGAGGGGGATTTCCGCTTGAACTCCGCGATGATGCCGGAACGCGAGGCCGCCAGGCTTCTGCGCATGGAGCGATGCCCCCGCGCGGCGGTGCCTGACCCGCCTTCTGCGAGGAGGGCCAAGAGCCGGTCGGGGGGCAGCCCGGCTTTCTCCCGTTCCACTTCCTCGCGCTTGTGTGCCAAGATTTCTTCCAATATGTCTTTCATCCGTTCCCGCCGTTTAGTTCCACGTACTTTCTCAGGCAGGCCAGGGCGTGTCCGCTTTCCAGCGATTCACGGGCGATGGCGAGGCATTCGGCGATGTCCTTGTCCCGCTCGATGACCTTGACGGCGAAAGCCGCGTTGGCGAGTACCACGTTTTTCCGGCCTTCCGTGCCGCGGTTTTCGAGTATGTCGTCGAAGATTTCCGCGGCCTCGTCCACCGTCGCGCCGCAACGGAGTTCTTCGGCACGTGTCGGGGGCAGGCCGAGGTCGGCCGGGCGGAAGATTTTCTCCATCGTGTTGGTCTTGACCTTGAAACTGCCCGTCAGCGAGATTTCGTCGTACCCGTCTATGGAGTTCACGATGCCGTAGCCGATGCCCAGTTTCTCGTACACGCTGCCGTACAGCCTCATCTGGTTCAGGTCGGCCACGCCCAACAGCTGGTAGTTCGGGCGGCAGGGGTTGACCAGCGGGCCGAGTAGGTTGAAGCAGGTAGGTATCTGGAGCATCTTGCGCACGGGGGCGACGGCTTTCAGGCCGCGGGCGAACAGCGGGGCGTGCAGGTAGGCGAAGTTGCAGGCCTCCATGCTGCGGCGCAGCCGGTCGCCGTCGGCGGTGAACCGCACGCCGTGACGTTCCATGACGTTGCTCGCGCCCGAAGTGGATGTGGCGGCGTAATTGCCGTGCTTGGCTACCTTGTAGCCGGCTCCCGCCACCACGAAACAGGCGCAGGTGGAGATGTTGAACGTGTCTTTGCCGTCGCCTCCCGTCCCGACGATGTCGATGACCCGCCAGGGAGAGAAGTCGGCGGGCTGTCCGGTTTCTATAAGTCCGTCGCGCAGGCCGAGCACCTCGTCCACCTTGATGCCGCGCATGACAAATCCGGTAAGCAGGGCACTGATTTGCACGTCGTTGTATCTTCCTTCCACGATGCGGAGAATGAGTTGACGGGCCTGTTCGCGCGTCAGCACCTCGCCGTTCGTGATTTTTGTGAGTATTTCTTTCATGGGTGCGCTGTATTTGTTTCCTTTCGTATGCCGTTTGCCGGGGCGGACGCAAAAAAAGGAGACCCGCCGCAAGCACGACAGGCCTCCGTGTCTTTTTTCACGCCGCGCGTGACGGCCACCGCACATGGGTCTGTTCCCTCACGACTTCCCGTGCCTTGAGTCACGCCAACGCCGGCATGCGTCCTTGTTTCAGGGCATCGCCCGGTTTGTTTCCGCTTCTGCCTTCATGGTTGCAAAGGTACGTAGATTTTCCTCGTTTGCAAAACAAAATCGCATTTTTTCGGGCGAAAAGCATATCCCTGCACGGGAATCCGGAATTTGCGCGTCAAATGGTAACTCTCCCGGATGCTTTCGTCCCGGCTCCGAAGCCGCCGCCCTCCCTGCCGTCCCGTGCCTCCGGCGCGGTTTCCCGGAGAACCGTCGCCCGCTCCCTCCGGCCGGCGGCGATGAGCGTGCGGGCCGACGGGGGCTATTTCAGTTCCACAAGTTCGTACTGCTGGCTGCCCAGCCCGATTTGCTCGGCATAGTCCAGCGTATGCATGCCGTTCCGCGAGTCTATGCGCTCAATCAGGTGTATCTTCCCGTGGTCTTCCGATGCCCGCACCTGGTCTACGCACGCCCGGTCGAGTGCCACGGGGTCGAGCGAGGCAAGGATGCCGATGTCGCCCATCTTCGGGTCTTCGGGTGTCGCCACGCAGTCGCAGTCCACTGAAAGATTGTTGGCCACGCTGATGTACAGGATGTTGTCTCCGCAATGGTCGGCCACGGCCTTGGCCGCCTCGGCCATCGACTCCAGAAAATCGTCCTGCCGGGGCAGGTCGCCCCACACTTCCCCCGTGTCTTTCGTCTTTCCGGCGGAATGGATGTAAGCCTTTCCGGCGGAAGAGGCTATCCCGATGGAAATGTTCTTGATGGCGCCGCCGAAACCGCCCATCGGGTGTCCCTTGAAATGAGACAGTACCACGGTGAAGTCATAGTCCAGGTATGCCTTCCCCACGTAGTCTTCTTTCAGATGCTTCCCCTCGTTCACGGGCAAGGCCACTTCGCCGTCGGCATCCATTATGACCACGGGGGCGATGCCCGTGAAGCCGTGGTCTTTGGCCGCTTTCAGATGGCTTTCCGTGTCGGAACGCCCTCCGCCGTAAGCCGTGTTGCACTCCACGATAGTCCCGTTCACCCGCCTCACCAAGTCCTTTATCAATGCCGGGTCGAGGTAATTCTCGTTCCCCGGCTCGCCGGTGGAGAGCTTCACGGCCACTTTCCCGGTGGCCTCGCGTCCGAGCGCCTCATACACCCTCATCAGGGCCTCCGGGCTGATTTCCTTTGTCATATACACTTTGGACGGTGCTTTCACCGCCCCTCCGGCGGTCGCCCGTACTTCCTCTTCGGAAGCCCACAGGGAAAGGCCCGCCCCCGCGCAAACCGCGCACAAAAACAAACGTTTCATGACATTATATTAAATGAACTATTCGTCACTCCATTCCACCACCTCGCCTATCATCGGGCGCAACACGTCCAGCGAGTCGTCTTCCGCCAGTTTCCGCGCATTCTCCAGCGGTTCGTCCCAAGGATGGCGCGCCAGCGCGTACTTTGAATGATGTACCGTGAGCACCCGCTTGGGGTTCAAGTCCCCTACTTCCGCGTGCAGGTATTCGGGCAAGGTGTGGATGTAGCGCCAGTCCACGTTGTATTGCCCGTTCTCCATCACGGCCAGATCGATGTGGGGGAAGCGTTTCCCGATGTCGGCATAATGCGCCCCGTAGCCGCCGTCCCCGCCGACGAACACCTTGCGCCCCGCCGCCTCCACCAGGAACGATGCCCACAGGGTGCGGTTCGACCGCAGGCCGCGTCCGGAGAAATGGCGGGCGGGCAAGCAATGTACCGTGATGCCGCCGCCCGCCGCCGCGGTCTCGTTCCAGTCAAGCTCCACCAGCCGCTCCGGGTCGAAACCCCAGTACTCGAAATGTTCTCCCACTCCCAAGGGGCACACTACCTTGCGGACGCGCCCTTTCAGTCGCTTCACCGTCTCGTAGTCCAGATGATCCCAATGGTCGTGCGTAATCACCAGACAATCCACGTCCGGCATGTCTTCCGGACGATAGATGTCGGTTCCGGGGAAAGGCTTGTTCACGAAAGACACGGGAGAGGCGTTGCAAAACACGGGATCCACCAAGACGCGGCGGCCGCCGATGTGGAACAGGTAGGAGGAATGCCCGAACCATACCAGAAGGTTTCTTTCCGGGTCGAGCGCGCGCAAATCCGTCTTCACCGAAGGGAGGGGCGACGACGGCCGCAATCCCGCCGGAGACTTCTTGAACAGGAATTCCAGCATGGCGGCCCACCGCCCCTTCTCCGAAGTCATCAAGGCGGTGGGTTCCACGTTGCGGAACTCGCCGTCGCGGAAGTTCGGCGACCGCATGACACGTTCTAACCGTTCGCCGCGCGGCAAACGCCCGAACGGTGGGGAGTTGAGGAAAACGGCCACTGCGGCGACCGCAATGACACACGACGCGACGGGCAACATCCATACCATCTTCTTACGGCGCATGTGTTCGTTAAGTGTTCGTTCCCTTGCTTTTCCGCAAAAATAGATAAAATTCGGGAATTCTTCGCGCTGGCGGGCGACATTTCCCGGATTATTTTTTGAACAGCCCGCAGGAAGGCTGGGCAGGGAGCAGTGGACTCCCCGCCGCCGGGTCGGGCTGGATTTCCGGCTGGTAGCGAAAGGGTGGCCACGCTCCGGGAAGTCCGAGCGGTTCCATGGCCGCCGGCTTCCTTCTTTTCTTTCGTCCCCGCAAGGACGTTTATCACAAAAAAGGCAAAAAGAAGCTGCCGTTTCGACAAAAAGCGTTATATTTGCATGCAATAAATTGAAAGCCTATGTCGTCATTTATTGCAGACAAAATCGTAATGGACGGATTAACTTACGATGACGTGTTGTTGATTCCCGCTTATTCGGAAGTCTTGCCGCGTGCCGTGGAACTCACCACGAAGTTTTCCCGCCACATAGAGTTGAAAATACCTTTCGTCACGGCCGCAATGGATACCGTGACGGAAGCCCCGATGGCCATAGCCATCGCGCGCGAAGGAGGTATCGGAGTGATACACAAGAATATGCCGATAGAGGAGCAGGCTCGTCAGGTGGCCATCGTGAAACGCGCGGAAAACGGCATGATTTACGACCCCGTGACCATCAAGCGCGGGAGCACGGTAGGGGACGCGCTAAGCATGATGAGCGAGTACCATATCGGGGGCATCCCCGTGGTGGACGACGATAACAGGTTGGTGGGGATTGTGACGAACAGAGACTTGCGTTTCGAGCAGAACCCCGACCTTAAGATAGACGAAGTGATGACCTCGGAGAACCTTGTCACGACACACCAGCAGACCGACCTCTCTGCGGCATCCAAAATCTTGCAAGAGAACAAAATAGAGAAACTGCCCGTGGTGGACAGGGATGGCCGGCTGGTGGGTCTGATTACCTACAAGGACATCACGAAGGCGAAAGACAAGCCGATGTCGTGCAAGGACGGGAAGGGTCGCCTGCGCGTGGCGGCGGGAGTGGGAGTGACCGACGACACGCTGCGTCGCATGCACGCGCTGGTGGAGGCCGGGGCAGACGCCCTCGTGGTCGACACGGCGCACGGCCATTCCAGATATGTGGTGGAGAAACTGAAAGCCGCCAAGGCAGAATACCCGGACGTGGACATCGTGGTGGGTAACGTGGCTACGGGAGAAGCGGCCAAGATGCTGGTCGAGGCGGGAGCGGACGGCGTGAAAGTAGGCATAGGCCCTGGTTCCATCTGCACCACCCGCGTGGTGGCCGGCGTGGGAGTGCCGCAACTCTCTGCCGTTTACGACGTGGCCGTCGCGCTGGAAGGCACGGGCGTTCCCTTGATTGCGGACGGCGGCTTGCGCTACTCGGGCGACGTAGTGAAGGCGTTGGCGGCCGGGGGCAATTGCGTGATGGTAGGGTCGCTGGTGGCCGGGACGGAAGAATCACCTGGCGATACCATCATCCTCAACGGGCGCAAGTTCAAGTCGTATAGGGGAATGGGTTCCCTCGAAGCCATGGAGTGCGGTTCGAAAGACCGTTATTTCCAGACGGGGGTGAAAGACACGAAGAAGTTGGTTCCCGAAGGGATTGCCGGCCGCGTGCCATACAAGGGGACAGTACAGGAAGTCATCTTCCAGCTTGTGGGAGGGCTGCGTTCCGGCATGGGATATTGCGGAGCCCATACGATAGAGGAACTGCACCGCGCCAAGTTCGTGAGAATCACGAATGCCGGCGTGCTCGAGAGCCATCCGCACGACGTGACCATTACGAGCGAGGCTCCGAATTACAGCCGCCCGGAATGAGAGGTATGCTGAAAAAGGCGGCTCTTTGGTGCGGCTCGTTGTGCCTGACGGGCGGATTGCACGCACAGGCGGACGACCCCGTCGTCATGAAAATCAACGGCAAGGATGTCCTCCGTTCGGAGTTCGAGTATAATTTCAACAAGAATGGTGGCGAGAACGCCATGGACAGGAAGACCGTCGACGAATATGCGGACTTGTTCGTGAACTACAAGTTGAAGGTGGAAGCCGCTTTGGATGCCCGTTGCGACACGCTTCCTTCTTTCAGGAAAGAGTTCCGGGACTGCCGCGACCGTCAGATACTTCCTTATTTCGTGTCGCCCGCGGCGGAAGAAAAAGAGTTGAGGCACCGCTACGACAGAATGAAAACCTCCATCGGCCCGGACGGTCTGGTTCGTCCCGCGCATATCGTGATTTCGGTGGCGCAAAAGGCGACGGCCGAGGAACAGGAAAAGGCGAAGGAGCGCATGGACTCGATTTATGCGGCCTTGCGGCAGGGTGCCGATTTCGCCGCCTTGGCCATGCAATGCTCCTCCGACAAAGCTTCCGCGGCGCGGGGAGGCGATTTGGGCGGATGGGTGGCCCAGGGGCAAACGATGAAAGAGTTCGAGGACGCGGCCTTTTCCCTGCGCAAGGGCGAGATGTCGGAGCCGTTCAGGACGCCGATGGGGTATCACGTCGTGCTGATGAAAGACCGGAAGCAGCTCGAGCCATACGAAGAGCTGAAACCTCAGTTGCGGCGTTTCCTGGAAGACAGGGGGATGAAGGAACGGGTGGCCGCGGCAGCCATAGATTCCCTGGTGGGGGAATCAGGCGGACTTCTGACGGAAGAGGACGTGATAAGACGGAAGACGGAAGAACTTTGTGCCAAAGACCGAAGCCTGAAATATCTGATTCAAGAATACCATGACGGCCTTCTGCTATATGAAATATGTTCGCGCGAGGTTTGGGACAAGGCGGCCAACGACACGGCCGGGCCGGAAGCGTATTTCAAGGCCAACAAGTCAAAGTACAAATGGGACGGTTCCCGTTACAGAGGCGTGGTGTTTCACTGCAAGGACAAGGGCTTGGTGAGGGACGTGCGGAAATTGTTGAAGTCGGTGGACGAGGCCTTGTGGATAGACTCCTTGCGCGCGGCTTTCAACAGGGATTCCGCGGAACAGGTCAGGGCTGAAAAGGGCTTGTTCAAGAAAGGGGACAACGCCTTCGTGGACTGTCTGGCTTTCAAGGGAAAGAATGCCCCCGAGCCGTTGGAGTCTTATCCGTATGCGGCAGTGTACGGCAAGAAGTTGAAAAGGCCGGAGCGGTGGACGGATGTGCGCGGGGAAGTCGTTTCGGATTATCAGGTGACCTGCGAGGAGCGGTTCGTGCGCAAGTTGCGGGAAACCTATAAGGTTGAAATATACAAAGAGGTTTTAAATACGGTTAACAAACATTGAAGCGACCTTGAATAACGTTATCTTCGTAGTCAGTTTAGGACGAGTAGAATATGAATCTTTTTGAAAAGCTGTTGTTATGTGTGTTCGCGTCCCTTTCCGGGGGGATGCAGGCGCGCGTGTTTGCGCAAAGCCCGAACAACGTGGTAGATGAAGTGATTTGGGTGGTGGGCGACGAGGCCATCCTGCGTTCCGACGTGGAATCGGCCCGCATGGATCTGGGGGCGAACATATCCGGCAATCCTTATTGCGTCATTCCCGAACAGCTGGCCATACAGAAGTTGTTCCTGCATCAGGCGCAGCTGGACAGTGTTGAAGTGGAGGATGCCCAGATTACGGGCAACCTGGAGGCGCGTCTGAACGAACTGATCATGCGTGCCGGCTCGAAAGAGAAACTGGAAGAGTATTACCGCAAGACGATGACGCAAATCCGCGAGATGATGTTCGAATCCCTCAAAGAACAATACATGGTGCAGAAGGTGCGGGAGAACTTGACGGCGGACATCAAGGTGACACCGGCCGAGGTGCGGCGCTTCTTCAAAGACGTGCCGCAGGACAGCCTGCCGTGGATACCCGACCAGGTGGAAGTGCAAATCATCACCCAGCAGCCCCGCATCCCGCGGGAAGAAATCGAGCGGGTGAAGGCCGAGCTGCGCGACTATACCGACCGCGTCAACAACGGGGAGTCCTCCTTTTCCACCTTGGCCATCTTGTATTCGGAAGACCCCGGCTCGGCTCGCTACGGGGGCGAGATGGACTACGTGGGGCGGGGAGAACTGGACCCGGCCTTTGCCAACGTGGCTTTCAGCCTGACCGATCCCAAGAAAATTTCGAAAGTGGTGGAGTCGGAATACGGCTTCCATATCATCCAGCTGGTGGACAAGCGCGGCGACAAGATAAAGGTGCGCCATATATTGCGCAAGCCCAAAGTAGCTCAGACCGACATCGACACGACGATGGTGCGCATGGACTCCATAGCCGAGAACATCCGAAAGGAGAAGTTCACTTTCGAGGAGGCGGCTTCCTTCTTGTCCGACGACAAAGACAGCCGCAACAACCGGGGACTGATGACAAACGTGAAGTTCGACCAGTCGATAGGAGACCAAATCCGCACCTCCCGCTTCCAATTGCAGGACTTGCCGGCGGAAGTGGCCAAGACGGTGGCCACGATGAAGACGGGGGAAGTCTCCAACCCCTTCCAGATGGTAAACTCCAAGGGGAAGGAGGTGTGCGCCGTGGTGAAGCTGAAGACGCACATCAGGGCGCACCGGGCTTCGATGTCGGAAGACTTCCAAGTGCTGAAAGACGTGGTCGTGGGCAAGCTGCGGGAACAGAAAATCGACCAATGGATAAAAGACAAGCAGAAATCCACCTACATACGCATCAACGAGGGGTGGGGAGACTGTGACTTCGAGTATCCGGGATGGATGAAATGAAAGGCGGGAAACAGGACAAGGGGGCGGACTGCGGGCATGGATTACTCTTTTCTTGCATTCTATGCCTGTTCGGCCTTTACGTCGCGGCATCTTCCGCCGAGGAGCAAACGCAACGGGAGCCGTCGAAGACGAAAATCGTCTTGTTGCACACGGACAACCTTTCATACGACCAATACCGGCATCCCGGCGCGCAGATACTGACGGGGAACGTGCAGTTCCTGCACGACGAGGTGCTGATGTATTGCGACAGCGCTTGCTTCTACGAGGCCACGAACTCTTTCGATGCCTTCGGGCACGTCAAGATGGTGCAGGGGGACACGCTGGACTTGGTGGGCGACGTGTTGCTGTATGACGGCTTGGACCGGCTGGCCCGTGTCCGCCACAACGTGGTGCTGACGCATCGTGAATCCAAGTTGTACACGGACAGCCTCGATTACGACCGCCTGTACGAGCTCGGCTATTTCTTCGAGGGCGGTAGGCTGGTGGACGGGGAAAACGTGCTGACTTCCGACTGGGGGCAATACAGCCCGCCCACGCGCGAGGCCGTGTTCAATTACAACGTGAAGTTGGAGAACCCGAAGTTCACGCTGATTTCCGACACGCTGCACTACAACACGCGGACGAGCATGGCGGAAATCGTCGGTCCTTCCAACATCGACAGCGGCGACAACCACATCTACTCCGAGTCGGGCTTCTACGACACCCGCACGGAAGAGGCCATCCTTCTCGACCGTTCCATCGTGACCAACAAGGGGCGCAAGATGGTGGGCGACAGCCTGTATTACGACAGCAAGGCGGGCGAGGGCGAGGGTTTCCGCAACGTGGTCTATACCGATGAGGTGAACAAGAACATGCTGACGGGGAACTACTGCTACTACAACGACAGCACGGGCTACTCCATGGCGACGGACAGCGCGGTGGCCATAGACTATTCGCAGCGCGACACGATGTACATGCATGCCGACACGTTCAAAGTGTACACCTTCAACATGGACACGGACAGCATGTACCGCGAAGTGCGAGGCTATCACAAGGTGCGCTCTTTCCGCACGGACGTGCAGTCGGTTTGCGATTCGTTAGTGTTCGATTCGCGCGACACGTGCATCACGATGTACCGCGACCCTATCGTGTGGAACGCGGGGCAACAAGTGCTGGGGGAGGTGATTGAAATCTACCTGAACGATTCCACCGTGGACCAAATACACGTCATAGACCAAACGCTTTCCGTGGAGCAAATCGACTCGGTGCATTACAACCAAGTGGCGGGGAAAGAGATGACCTCCTACTTCCGCGACGGGGAGATGTACGAGACGTGGGTGAACGGGAACGTTTACGTGGACTATTATATGTTCGACGACGACAGCCTGATGATAGGACTGAACTACACGGAGACGTCGGAACTCAAGCTGTTCATGAAGGACAGGAAAATGGAGAAGATATGGATGCCGGCTTCCACGGGGGTAATCTACCCGATAGTGATGATACCGCCCGACCGGCTCTATCTGTCCAACTTCACTTGGTTCGACTACATCCGTCCGCTGAACAAGGACGACATATTCGTGTGGCGGCCCAAGAAGGCCGGAACGGAGCTCAAAGCCTCTTTCAAGCATAAGGCACCCGTGCAATCTTTGGAACAAATCAAAAGGAAATAGCTTATGATGTTATTCAAGACGCGCGAACCCAGAAGGTTCCATCATCCTTATATATACATAAACGAGCGGAAGGAAAAGCTCAAAGCCATGGAAGAGCGTGCCAAACGGGAGTTGGGCATGTTGCCGCCGAAAGAGTTCAACCCGGAAGACATCCGCGGGACTTTCGTCAAGGGCACGAAGCACCTGCGGCGCAGGAAGGAAAGCGGGCGGAAGCCCATGAAATGGGGAGTGGCGTTGATTATCATCGGCGTGTTGCTCTTCATCTGGCATTACCTGTTGACGGGCAACCTCCGGTTCTAAACATATTCAGGGAAAATGAGCGACATCATACATCTGTTGCCGGACTCGGTGGCGAACCAAATCGCCGCGGGCGAAGTGATACAAAGGCCGGCCTCCGTCATCAAGGAATTGGTGGAGAACGCCGTGGATGCCGCGGCTACGCGGGTTGACGTGGTGGTGGAGGACGCGGGCAAGACTTCCATCCAGGTGGTGGACGACGGGAAGGGTATGTCCGAGACCGACGCCCGCCTTTCGTTCGAGCGCCACGCCACGTCCAAGATACGCGATGCCGGCGACTTGTTCGCCTTGCGGACGATGGGATTCCGGGGAGAGGCGCTTGCGTCTATCGCGGCCGTGGCTCAGGTGGAACTGCGGACGCGCCAGGCGGGGAGCGAGCTGGGGACGTGCGTGACCATAGAGGGTTCCCGGCTGGTGGGGCAGGAACCTGTTTCCTGTGCGCCGGGAAGCAATTTCATGGTGCGCAACCTTTTCTTCAACGTGCCCGCACGTCGCAAGTTCCTGAAGTCCAACCAGACCGAGCTGAGCAACATATTGCAGGAGTTCGAGCGCGTGGCCTTGGTACACGAAGACATCGCTTTCTCTCTGGCGCAAAACGGCAACGTGGTGCTCAACCTGCCGAAGTCCACGTTGCGCCAGCGTATCGTCGACATCTTCGGCAGGAAGCTCAATGAACAGCTCCTGCCCGTCGACGTGGATACATCTTTGGTGCGCCTCTCCGGATTCGTGGGCAAGCCGGATTCGGCCCGCAGGAAAGGTGCGCACCAATATTTCTTCGCGAACGGGCGTTACATGCGCCACCTCTATTTCCACAAGGCAGTGATGGAGGCTTTCGAACAGCTGATACCCGCCGGCGAGCAAGTGTCCTATTTCCTCTATTTCGAGGTGGATCCGGCCAACATCGACGTGAACATCCATCCCACGAAGACGGAAATCAAGTTCGAGAACGAGTTGGCCATCTGGCAGATTGTCGTGGCGGCGGTGAAAGAGGCGTTGGGGCGCTTCAACGCCGTGCCCACGATAGACTTCGACATGGAGGGAGTCCCGGATATTCCCGTCTTTGCCGGTTCTCTCCCGCAGGCGAACGTGGAAGTTCCCGCGCCCGATGTGAACTCCGACTTCAACCCTTTTAAGTCCGGTCACTCTTCCGGATACAAGCCGCGTCGGACGGGATGGGAAAGCCTGTACGGTGGGGCGGAGCGGGGCGAAATCCCCGCGACGGCGGACGGCGGCCTCGCGCCCGACGGCGGTAATCTGTACGCTGACGCGAAGGATGTGTTTGAGAAATCCACCTTGCATTATCAGTATAAAGGCAGGTATGTCATGACGGCGGCGAAATCCGGACTGATGATTATCGACCAGCATCGCGCCCATGTCCGCGTGCTTTACGAGCGTTACCGCGAGCAGATGGAAGGAAGCGGTGGACAGTCGCAGGGCTTGCTCTTCCCCGACATGTTGCAACTGCCGCCGTCGGAAAGCGTCGTGCTGGAGCATATAGCGGACGACCTGCATACTCTGGGGTTCGATTTGTCCGTTCTGGGAGGCGGGAGTTTCTCCGTCAATGCTGTCCCTTCCGGGACGGAGGGGCTGAACCCGGCGGAAACGGTGCGCGGCATCGTGCGTTCTTCCATGGAAAAGGAATGCAACGCAGAAGAGGACGTGCGTCATTATATCGCCCTGTCTTTGGCCCGGAACGCGGCAATCGCGCAGGGGCAAGTGCTGTCGAACGAAGAGATGGAGGCCTTGGTGGACGACTTGTTCGCTTGCCGCAACCCCAATCGGACTCCCGACGGGAAGGTCGTCATGGCCATTCTGGAGCAGGGCGACCTGGAACGCCTCTTCGGATGACCCTGCCACCGTCACCCCCATCACAGAAAACATATCTTTGCAGGACTAACCAAACGAGCAGGAAATGGAGCAGGAAAAAATCGTATTGACGGGAGACCGTCCCACGGGGAAGTTGCATATCGGCCATTACGTGGGCTCCTTGCGGAGGAGAGTGGAGTTGCAGGACTCCGGACGGTTCGACAAAATTTTCATCCTCATAGCCGACGCGCAGGCTCTGACGGACAACATAGACAATCCGGAAAAGGTGAGGCAGAACGTGATAGAGGTGGCGCTCGACTATCTGGCCTGCGGCATCGACCCGGCCAAGTCCACCATCTTCATCCAGTCGCAGATACCGGAACTGTGCGAACTGTCCTTTTACTTCATGGATCTGGTGTCCGTGTCGCGCCTGCAACGCAACCCGACAGTGAAGACGGAGATACAGATGCGCAATTTCGAGGCGAGCATCCCGGTGGGGTTCTTCACTTATCCCGTCAGTCAAGCCGCCGACATCACGGCTTTCAAAGCCACCACCGTGCCGGTGGGCGAGGATCAGGAACCGATGCTGGAACAGGCACGCGAAATCGTCCGCCGCTTCAACCATATCTATGGCGACACGCTCGTGGAGCCCGAAATCCTGTTACCGGAAAAGGCGGCGTGCCAGCGCTTGCCGGGCACGGACGGCAAGGCCAAGATGAGCAAGTCGCTGGAGAACTGCATATACCTGTCGGATTCGGCCGACGAGGCAGGGAAGAAGATACGTTCCATGTACACCGATCCCAACCACCTCAGAGTGTCTGACCCCGGGCAGGTGGAGGGCAACGCGGTGTTCACCTATCTCGACGCTTTTTGCCGCCCGGAGCATTTCGTCCGCTACCTGCCCGAATATGCCGGACTGGACGAACTGAAGGCGCATTACCGCCGCGGGGGTCTGGGCGACGTGAAGGTGAAGAAATTCCTCACCGCAGTGGTGCAGGAAGAACTGGAGCCCATCCGCCGCCGCCGGGCGGAGTTCGAGCGCGACATACCGGGCGTGTATGAGATGCTGAAGGAAGGATGCCTGAAAGCCCGCGCCGCTGCGGCGGAAACGTTGTCGGAGGTGCGCAAGGCCATGAAGATAAATTATTTCGACGACGAGGCTTTGATAGCGGAGCAGGCCGCGCGTTTCAGCAGGAAATGACGCGGACGATTTCACTCGCGTTGCCAAGGCCGGTCCATTCCTGCCCGTGTCGGCGGCCTGTTCCGTTTTTGCAAAAACGTCAGGTCAATATTGGGCGATAAGTGGATTTTATGTAATTTTGTGTCCGCTTACTGTGGAACAAGCTTGAATTCGGTTGAAAACAGAGATTGCCATATTCCTTTTGGCGGGCAGTTCATTCTGCATGCTGGCGTGCGGCGGATTGAAGGGGTCGCTTCCGCATTCCGGCATCGGGGGAGGGGGTGTCGTGGTCGGCGGACCGGCACAGAAGGTCGCGGATTCCTTGCCGGAAGACACGATGCCCGTCGCCGTTGTGCGGGGAATGGCAACGGACAGCGTAAGCGGAAAGCCCGCTTCGGCGGACAGCATAGGGACGGATATTCCGGACGGGTTGTCGGCCAATGCCTTGACATCGGACAGTCTGCCGACCAATGCTTTGCCGGCCGATAGCATGACTGCTGATTGTGTGCCGGACAAGGTTGTGATTGTCGACACTTTGCAGGCCGACACCGTGACTGCCGACACGGCCAGAACGAGCAAGTCGATGCTCGACCAGCCCGTCGAATATACGGCATCCGACTCGGTGACTTTCGAAGCCGGACTGGGGAATGCCAACCTCTACGGCAACAGCAAGGTGAATTATACCAACTTGGAATTGCAGGCCGACTGGATTACGATGAACATGGACAGCAGCATCGTGCATGCCGTGGGACGTCCCGATTCGACCGGGAAAGTGAAGAATCAGCCGATATTCAAGCAAGGGGACGACCAGTACGAGCCGGAACGCATCAGCTACAACTTCAAGACCCGCAAAGCGTTCATCGATAACGTATATACCCAGCAGGGCGACGGCTTCCTCATCAGCGAGGAGTCGAAACGCGATACGGAGGGCGTGATGTACTTGCGACACGGGAAATACACCACTTGCAACGCCAAGCATCCACATTTCTATCTGGCTCTGACCCGTGCGAAAGTGCGTCCGGGAAAGAACGTCGTCTTCGGGCCGGCTTATTTGGTGGTGGAAGACGTACCTTTGCCGTTGGCCGTCCCATACGGTTTCTTCCCTTTCAGCAAGGAATATTCTTCCGGCATCATCCCTCCCACGTTTGGCGACGAGAGCACCCGCGGGTTCTATCTGCGCGACGGCGGATATTATTTCGCCATCAACGACATGATAGACTTGAAACTCATCGGGGAGATTTACACCAAGGGGTCGTGGGGGCTGAGCATGCAGTCAAACTACCGCAAGCGTTACCGTTTCAACGGGAACTTCTTCGTGAGTTACCAGAACACGGTGGAAGGCGAGAAGAACATGCCCGACTACATGAAAGCCACCAGCTTCAAAATCCAATGGTCGCACCGCCAGGATGCCAAGGCCAACCCCTCGCAAAGCTTTTCCGCCAGCGTGAATTTCGCGACATCCAACTACGAGCGTAACAATCTGACGAGCATGTACACCCCGGAGAATTACACGCAAAGCACGCGCACGTCGAGCGTTGCGTATTCCAAGACTTTCGAGCGGATTGGCTTGACGCTTTCCAGTACTTTCAACCTGTCGCAGAGCATCCAGGATTCTTCTCTGTCGGTAACCTTGCCGAGCCTTGACATCACCTTGGCGCGCTTCTATCCTTTCAAGCGCAAGAAAGCGGCCGGAAAGGAACACTGGTACGAGAAAATCGCCGTAAGCTACACAGGCAGCCTGAGCAACAGCATCGACACGAAGGAGAACTTGCTGTTCAAGTCGAACCTGATAAAGGACTGGCGCAACGGCATGCGGCATAACATACCCATCAGCGCCACGTTCACCTTGTTCAACTACATCAACATCACGCCCGATTTCAGGTTTACCGACCGCATGTACACGCATAAGGTCATGAAGAGCTGGGACGAAAGGAACCAGAGGGAGGTGAACGACACCATCTGGGGGTTCCAGAACGTGTACAATTACGAGATGAGCGTGTCGGCCACGACCAAGCTCTACGGCTTCTACACGCCTCTGTTCGGCAAGAGGATACAGGCCATCCGCCATGTCTTCACGCCTACAGTGAGCTTCAGCTACTCCCCGGATTTCGGTGCTCCCCGTTATGGCTACTACGCGACTTACGTGAAGACGGACAGAGAAGGCAACGTGTCCACGGTGAGCTACTCTCCTTACAGCGGCAGCCTCTACGGCGTGCCGGGACAAGGGATGACGGGAAACGTGACGATGGACGTATCCAACAACATCGAGATGAAAGTCCGCACGAAGAACGATTCGATACGCAAGATAAGCCTCATCGACGAGCTGGGGGCGAGCCTGAACTACAACATGGCGGCCGAGAGCCGGCCGTGGGGCGACCTGTCCATGAGGGTGCGCATCAAGACACCTTGGAACTACACGTTCAGCATGAATGCGCGTTTTGCCACCTACGCATACGAGTTCGATGAAAACGGCAGGGTGCGGGTTGGCAACCGCACGGAATGGTCATACGGGCGCTTCGGGCGCTTCCAAGGAATGTCGCAGAACTTTTCTTACACGTTCAACAACGACACGTTCAAGAAGCTCTTCGGATGGGGGAAAGACGAAGGCGAAGAAGAGAAAACCGACGAGGAAACGGAAGAGGAGGAAGTCGGCGACACGAACATAGACCCCGACCGCAAGATGGCGGAACGGGCCGGGGCCAGGAAAGAACCCCAGAAAGCAGAAGTGAACGATGACGGTTACTTGAAATTCCAGTTGCCATGGTCGTTTACCGTATCTTACGGCGTGACCATGTCGGAAAACACGAGCGCGCAAATCCGCTTGAAGAAGATGCGCTACCCTTACAAGCTGACTCACACGCTGAACTTTTCAGGGAACATCCGCATCTCGGACGGCTGGAACCTGACGTATTCTTCCGGGTACGACTTCAATTACCATCGCCTGTCCATGACGACGGCCTCCGTTTCGCGTGACTTGCATTGTTTCTCCATGTCGGCAAGCGTGGTGCTTAGCCCTTACACCTCTTATAATTTCACTTTCTCTGCCAACGCTTCGGAACTGGCCGACGTGCTGAAATGGAAGAAACAAAGCAGCTACAGCTCGAATGTCGAATGGTATTGATTGACTGTGATGTCGTGTTCATCCGATACGGAACGGTCGTTAGGAATGAGGTGTGGCCGACATCGGGTACGTCCGGGGACAGTGACGACCGCTATGTCCGGACGAAAAAGATTCCGGTCGTCCGAGGGTGGATTTTCTCCGACAGGGAGGACAGCTTCCACGTGTTCGGACATCGGGGGCGGAAGCACGGATGCCTTTCTCCTTTCGCCGGAGAAGCGAACCTCGGAGGCCGGGAATTCCCGTCGGGACTTGCAAGGTTCCGAAAAAGAAAAAATCGCGGCAATGGGATTGCCATGGAAAGTTTTGTAACTTTGCGTGTCGAAACGAAGTATTTATGAGGTTTTTGCATATTTCGGGACTCTTGGTGCTGTCTGTACAAACGTATGCCGTTCCCGCCCGTTTCCATGCGTTCCGCGCCCGGACGGGCAACGGCACGTATCAGGACATCCGTTCTTGCGGAGACGAACGAGGGAGCTGCTACGTGAACGGGGAGGGCTTCTTGGCGGAAAAAGACGCAGACGGGTTGCTCCGCGTGATTTCGTTGCATCCGTATGATAAGATGAGAAAGGTAGCCGTGCGCTTCGTGAAGAAGAAACCTTTCGGCTTGCGTGCATTGGAGCCGAAGGGAAGTCCCGAGATACCGGTCATCTGGTTGAGTTTCATGGATAAGAGAATCTCGGAGACGAAGGAAGAGGTAGTCAAATAAAATCAGATAAAACGAAATGAAAAAGATGAGTTTGAAATGGATTGCGGTTTGTTGCGGCCTTTCTTTCGCCACGACTGCGTCCGCGCAGTTGGACGACCTGTTGAAGAATGTACTGGGAGGCGGCAAGGGGACGGAAGAAGCCCTGCAATCCGGCACGGAACAGAGTGGTAACGCCTTGGAGTCTATATTCCAAAACCTGACGGGAAAGGCCAAGGTGGAAAACTCAAGTCTGAAGGGAGACTGGGCGTATGATAGTCCGGCCGTGGTGTTCGAATCGTCCAATCTCCTGAAGAAAGCCGGGGGAAGCCTGATTACGAACACGGGGGAAAGGACGTTGCAGAAGTATCTCTCAAAAATCGGCATCGAGGAAGGCAAGGTGGACATGTCGTTCGATGGCGACAGCACATATACCATGACGATAGGGTCTCGGGACTTGTCGGGTACTTACACCGTGCAAGACAACGAAATCACCTTCAAGCGCAAGGGGTTGCAGAACCACCCTGCCACGGCAAACCTCGCGTTGAAGAGCGGCAAGATGCAAATCACCTTCGAGGCGGACAAACTGCTTGATTTCCTGACGAACATGGCGAAGATGACCGGTAGTAGCACGTTGAGAATGATTGGCAACATTGCCGGCGGATACGACGGTATGCAACTGGGTTTCAGGTTCAAGAAGAAGTAACCCGGTCGCGGAACAGGCGGGAAGAGCAACCGCGCGAGTCTCTCCCCGCTTGCCTGCGGCCTCCTACCGGCGGAGGGTGAATGTCAGATTGCGCGGTATCTTGACCAATTTCTTGTTCACGACTTTCTTGATGACCGTGCCGCCCCGCTGTTCCAGCAAGTACGTGGAATCGTTTCGCACAGTCAGCCTTACCTCCTGCGTCTCCGACCCCATGTCGTTGGACAGCCTGAACGTGGCGGTCTTCTCGTCTTCTATCTTGGACGAGGTGACTATCCAGATGCCGTACACGTTTCCGTTCATATACCCGTTCATGGGGCCGAACATCTCCATTCCCGGCACGTTGATACTTTCTTCATACAAGTCCAGACGGAGGTGGATTCCGTTCTCACGGTCGTAAAGGGTGCATTTGAAAGGCAAACGGGCTACGGCACAGACCGCGCACAGCCCCGCGAGGCAAACAGCGACAAACTTCTTCATGATTCGTTTGAATTTTCCTCAAATATAATCCATGTTCTCCAGTGCGCCAAACAGTTTAATGTTTTTTTGAATAAGACCCTCCGCGTGTAACCATTCAGCCAAAGCAAATGGCATAGGTCGGTAATGCACATCATTGGGCGGACACGAAATGGCATCAAGCCGTAATCGGTCGTCTTGAATTTCTTGTAGAACCTGCGCTCGCGGCAATACTGCGCCTGTACGTTCTCCATCTCGTCAGGGATTGGCATTCGTTTAGCGGTCGTACTCTCATGACTTTTCCGCCCGCTGAACGGTTTGTCCGACTTTTGAGTTCGATGGCGACGGCATGCGTCAAGAAAAGTAAGAATCCATTGGATTTGCTTCATCAGGAAAGAACGGAAAGAAGGAAAGGTATTCCCGTTTCGGTCGGATGGTTATCATCCGTTTCCTGCACTCAACGAGGGGTGGCGGCTTTCGTTTTCTTCCCGACTTGAAACAGATTCGTAAAATTTTCTATCAAGCTTGCCGTTGTAAGTCCTCCTTATTGAATCCACCTTTTCATATTGCAAAGGCACCTTATACGAATCAAGTCTCGTCTTCAAGTATCGTGCCAAAGACCGTTTGTTTAGCGGTTCGTCGCCCGTTGTCACCACCAACAGCTTCAACGCGACACCTGAGACAGGATGCGGCACGGGAACGCATATGCAATCGCTGACGGCGGCGAAAGCCAGCGCGGCATCCTCCACTTCTTCCGGAGAGACTTTAAAGCCGCCCACATTTATCACATCGTCCTTGCGGCCGACCAAGCGGAGTATTCCCTCGCTGTCGATTTCGCCAATATCAGAAGTGAACACGGTTCCATCCCTCATGACCTCCGCCGTAAGTTCAGATTCACCCACATAGCCCGTCATTAGCGTGCCGCCCTTGCAGGCGATAAGGCCTTCCTCTGTAATTGTAACCTGTGAATGTCTCATGGGAGTCCCTAAGCACCCAACCAAGCACCTGCCGTCATTGAAGTCGTAGGTGCTAATTATTCCCGTTTCCGTCGAGGCGTAGGTATTGTAAAGCCGGCTGGCAGGAAGTAACTGGCACAGTTTCAGCATATCATCATGGGAGATAGCGGCGGCTCCCGTTTCGACAAAGTCGATTCTGTCAGAGATTGATGACAACCGTTCCGAACCGAACCGGATAAGGATCCTAATACTTGCAGGCACGAGGAATGTGGCAAATTTCCTTGCGGGGTAATCAAATGCCTCAAAAAAAGCATTCATGTTTTTCAGTCCGTCCGTTATTATCAAAGTACCTCCCAACAAGATTATAGGGTAAACCTTGGACAAACTTCCTAAATGATTCAACGGGCCGTTTATGACGAACGCCAGGTCGTGACTGAACCCTTGGCCGTCTATCAGATTTTCCGCATCCGCGACAATTGTGTTATGGCTGATGATGACCCCCTTTGATTTACCGGTTGTTCCTGTAGTATATAAGATGTCGGCCGAACCATTGGGAACTTCAAGTGAAGAAAGATAGCCGGCAATCTGATTGTACAAGCCGTCCGGCATTCCTTTCTCAAGCGGTGCCACGACACATCCATATTTATGTAGCGCGAAATAAGAAACGAGGAAATCTATTGTCTGCGAGGTGCGAACAGCAACGATTTGTCCTTTCTTATAGGAGGAATGCTCGAGCTCTTCCACTCGCGACAATACTTTCCCGTAAAGGTTCCTGTAAGTAACTCTTTCTCCATCGCAAACGACAGCTACTTTGTCGGGATAAAGAAGTGCATCCTGTTCGAGGAAATCTTCTATTGTCATTTTTCTTTCAACTTCTGTTCCACCATCCTTACGATGCTATCAAGAGTCGCCAGGTTTTTGGGAGTAGCATCTGCAACTCCAAGTTTAATTCCGAACTCATCAGAAAGAACCATAAGGATTGTGGTCACTCCTAAAGAATCCAATTCACTGAACAAGAACTCCGATTCAAAATCTACTAAGGGCAGGTTCTCCTCCAAAAGAACCCTGATTTTTTCTTTCATGTCAATTGTCGTTTATTTGTTTTTTCCTTGAAACAACCGAGGAAGGAAATCGACCAGGTATTTCCTCCAATTTTCCCATGTATGTCCGCCGTCGGTTTCATTGTAATAGTACCTGTATCCGGCACTGTCAAGTTTGGCTCTAAAATCATCATTCAGCTTTTTAACGAAATCATCCCGCCCGACGGCGATATAATAGAGTTTAGGGGAGGTCGAAAACTGCTCCTTCAGCTTTTGGTCGATTTGCCCATACACCTCTATGTCCCCGTTGTTAAGTTTTCCCGTAAAACCGTTTATCTTGTCCGCCAGTCTCGTCCCTCCTAAAAAGGGGATTTTTGAAGTCAATTTCTCGACCTCGTTTGCCATACCGCTTAATGTCGATATCCTATCATCATTTAACATGTTTGTCGTCTGAGCCGAGAAAAGACCCACGTAATCAAACAAGTCGGGATTATTAGCCGATATGAAAAGCGTGTGCAATCCTCCCAAGGACAGCCCGGCAATGGCACGGCGTGATTTGTCCTTTGCCACACGGTAATGGTTTTCCATATAGTTAACAATGTCCGTGACAAACGACTTTTCAAATTTCCCCAACATCGATTCCGGGTTCATGCCAGTAGGCTTTATGTTCGGATTGCCGGGGTCGGCACTTGGGGCGGTAGCCAACTTGACAATGCCATTGGGCATGGCAACAACCATCGGGACGGCTTTCCCTTGCCCTATCAGGTTGTCCAATATCTGGATGGCACGTCCCATCTCCTCCCATGAATTTTCGTCCCCGCCCGACCCATGTAAAAGATACAAAACGGGGTATTCCTTTGTCGTGTTGATTTTGTATTCTGCCGGTGTGTAAACAGTCATGCGCCGTTGCGGCATTCCCTCCATGATAGATGGATACCAGATTTTAGCGACTTTCCCATGCGGCACGTCCTGATTGACGTAATTGTCTGCAATGCCACCACGTATAATGAAATAATTATAAAATTTATCCACGTCACGAACGATATTTTCGTTTCCCGGATCATTCTGTTCCTCATCGTCCACCTCAAAGACGTAAGTATAGATTTCGGAAGAGAGAGGTGCTGTCGTATATACCCACATGTTTCCCTGTCTTTCCATTTCCGCCTTTTGCGTCTTGCCAAATGTTCCCGCTCGTGTCCTAATCTGGCGTTTTTTCTTCAAAAAACTTCCTTTGACATATACTTCCTCGGCATTGGGTGCTGTGAATTTGAATGTTACAGAATGGTCTTGGTTGATAACGGGTAAAGGAGAAGTTACGTCCTTCATCTGGCCGGGCAAGGACACAGATACCACGCTGGCCAACACTGTTGTCAGTATAGCTTTATGTTCCATGGCTTTATTTTTGAATTATGATTGGATTATATTGTATAAAATCATTCCTCGTTCGTTCATCTGCCATGACGACAAATGTCTTTAGCTTATCCGATGGAGGCGGTATGGCGGAATTTGATAAAGTCTTAACTTCCAAATTGTCCGCTATGCCCTCCGCGCCATATTTGATTAAGGCAGCGACCATCTCGTCCTTGGCTATCACCGTCACTTTTTGATTTTTGTGAGACAACGCATACAACAATGCGAACTCGCCCACGCCGGAATCTACGACCAATATGTCACGGTTCGCCTCGCGTCCGTCAATCCATTTCGCATAATTGTCAAATTTCCGAAGGTGTCGCTTGACGGTTCTATACGTCTCGACTCCTTTGTAGCGGTAACGGTCTTTTACCAAAGACGAGAGATATTCCGTCGATTCGCATCCCTTCCGCCCACGTCCGGGCAAGAGAAGCGCAAGGGACAACGGTCTTGTACGGTATTTCCCGCCTTTCATTACCAACCATTTAAATATGAGCGGCGGGAAGAGATACGCCATCAGCACCACGGAAAACATGCCTACGATGGTCACTTCGGCCAAAGAACGGAGCGCAGGGTGTTTTGCCAATATGAGTGACCCCATTCCGACAAACATGACGAGTGCGGAAATGACAATGGAACTTTTATATGATGCCAACATCTTCTTTCTGTATGCATATTCGTAGCAAGCACCTTCGGTCATGAAAATCGTATAATCGTCGCCCTGGCCAAAAATGAATGTTGCCAATATGACGTTTACAATATTGAATTTTATTCCCAACAATCCCATTATTCCCAAAATCCAAATCCAACTTATGGCCATGGGGAGGAAAGAGAGCATGGCCAACTCGATGCTTCCCAATGAAAACCACAAGAAGAAGAATACAATCAAGCTGCACGCCCAGCCTATATAATTGAAATTGTCAGACAAGGCACTGACCACGGAACCATTCATGCTATTCACGTCGAAAACATAACATCCGTCCGACGACAGTCCCATCGACTCCTTCACTTTGTCCATTTTAGCCGGAGGGACAATCAGCACATCGACTATGTCAAATTGTTTCCTGACGCTATCGACGGATATGTTAGAGGCGAAGACCGTGTTTGCCAAGATGTCAAAATATTCGTAATCTTGCGGAGTGTATCGTGACGACAAAATATCATGGAACTCATCAAAAGCGTCTGATGAGAAGCCCTCTTCGGTTGCTGCTTTTCTCAATTTGCTCTCCATGAGTGTAGAATAACGGGCAACGAACTGCTTCCACATGCATAGCCTTCTGCCTTGCTCTTCCTTTGAGGTGATAAAACGGGAGCAAGGAGAATGTCCAATGACATCGCCTGACGATACCAATTCCTCAATACGGGCTTGCGTCCTTAAACTTTTTTCAAGGGATTTGTCCAAAGAACTATCAGAGGCGACAATGTATAGATTTGCATTCGTCGATGTCCGGGTCATATTCTTCTGAAAATAATCCATATCGGTCTTTTGTCGCTCCGGCACATAGTTGATATGGCTCATGTTTGCATCGAAACCAGCGGATAGGCTGAAATATCCTAAGACGGCGGTTAAGATGATGACTGCCACGACAAGCACCGGGCGATTCTCTAACGACAACGCGCCGACCTTTTCCAAGAAAGGGATGTTGACATTCTTATGAGGCCTCGCGATATGGGGCAAGAATAACAACACGAAAGCAATCGTCCCTATCAGGAGGAAAGAACTGAACAAGCCAAGATCCCTTAGCGCGACAGAATTCAATGGAACCAAACACAGGAAGGCACCGACTGTGGTTATGTTGCCGACGACTAATGGAGATACTATCTCACGGAGTGCGCTCCTTACATCTTTAGAATGATATAGGTGTGCTATCAGGTGAAGGGGATAGTTTACGGCAATGCCTATGATGACAGATGATATTCCCAAGACAATGATGGAGACGTTGTTGTTGAACAAGGCAAGCCCCCCTAAGCCGAAGAGCCATCCCCACCCGATAGAGATTACAATCAGTATCAAATTCTTCACGTCACGAAAGACAAACAACAGCAACATCACGATTACGGACACGGATATCGTTACGGAAACGACGCTGTCACTCTTGATTTGCGTGGCATTAGCTACGGCTATCGCAGGGCCTCCCGTCAAGTTGATTTCAATGCCGGACACGTCGCGTACAGTAGAGTCCGCACAAGCCTGAAGCACGGAAAGGAGCCGACCATTCTTCTCCGTTTCACTTGAACCATAGGGGGATTTGACCATGACGATGGCCTTTTGCATATCTGGTGAGAAGGTATAGCCGTCATACATTTCATAACTAAGATTCCCGAAGCCGTGTTGAAGCACTGAAACAACAGGCGTGAACAAGTTCAACGGGTCTCGGCTGATGTTTCGCGACAGTAGTCCCCCTCCCGGCAACATCAGCATTTGCTTGTCTTGTCGCAACTGGTCATCCATATAGCCGGGTTCCGACAAAAGGCTGTCAATTCTCGCATAATCCTCTTCTTGAAGGAAATAAGGAATATTAGCATAGACGAAACCTGTAATTTCCGTCAGTTGGCTGATGTCAACCTGCGACGTGACATTAAGTTTTGTGCTTAGGGTGTCGATATTATCCAACTTGGACAAATACGTATTTATCGCTTCTACAATCTCGTCGGGATTTGTTTTTGTTGAGTCCGCACTCCGGAAAATGACAAAGATGTCGTTGATGCCGGAAAAATTCTGGTAAACTCTTAGCGCGTCCCGGTATTTGCCGTCCAATGGCAAGAAGTCCGAAATATCCTCCTTGTAGTTCAGCCTCAATATCTGAAAGACGAAGAAAGCACTTAATAGGAAAAAGAGCAGGAAGCACGAAACCCGATGCCCTTTCATGTACTCGTATAGTTTCAGGACAAATGATGCCATAATGTCTTATTTGTTGTCTATGGGGTTGGAATAGATACTCAGGAATATGTCTTTTAACTGTTCCATGTCGCAGGTGTCAAACTGCTCAAGCTTCTCCATGAGTTTTACGAATTCATCGCGTTGTTTTTGAGTATATAGGTCTTGGAACTGACTGTTCCCGAACCTTATGTCGTGCGCGATATAATTATTGGGGTATAAGCGATATGCGGTATTTATCCTATTATCCAAGAGTTTGGCAACAGCCCTGTGATACTCGTTATTTGTCAGTCTTTCGAAAGCACTTAGCTCTGCCAATGAAATCGGTTCACATAACTCGAAGTGGACATTCCCCTTAGGTTGCAGTATGCCCGTAACGATGCTGTTCAAATCCTCGCCGGGTTTCTTCGTGTATTTGGTGTATTGGGACTCGTAAAGTTCCAATGCCTTAAGGATGTCACACGACTCCCATTCGTATGATACGGAAACGGGGACGATGTTCAAGTCGGCAAGAGCCTTGATTTTGTTTGAAGGTTCGCTCATGCAGAGCATCTTTATCAGTCCCTGGTCTGTCGCGTCCATGCCATCCTTCGTACGGCCGTTCCTTTGGGCAATCCACACAGACTGATGCTTCTCCCGGATAACATGGCGGATGTACTCGGAAAGATGCAAGGACTTCTTATAGAATTCCTTGATGCTCCCTTTGAGCCGCTCGACCTT
Source organism: uncultured Paraprevotella sp. (assembly GCA_964523985.1). GTDB lineage: Bacteria > Bacteroidota > Bacteroidia > Bacteroidales > Bacteroidaceae > Paraprevotella. The sequence continues at coordinate 15,494 of CAZGBV010000001.1, read as the reverse complement.
GAACATCTTATTAGACTTCCCTATGTCTACGACCAACGGGTTCATCATCAGGTTTGCCCCAAAAGTGATTTCAGTCGTATCAAACCCCTTTAACACCAAGAAATATTGCAACAGGCTTGAATCCAACATTATGTCCCTGTGATTGGACACGTAGAGGTATGATTTGTCGGGACTTAAACGTTCGACACCGGAACATGAAAAGTCCGTAATACTGTTCTCTATCACGCGCTCATTGACCATCCTCATGGTTTCTGTCTGGAACTCTCTGATTGTCTTGAATGAGGTTATTCTCTTCCTGACATCTTCTACAGGCTCATCGGGGTAAATATATGACGCTATCAAGGGGAAAGACACACTTTTGGCTATCCGTCCCATGGCAGCAGGTATCTCTTCATCGTAATACGGGCGAATGTCGTCAAACATTGTTTCTTTCATGTTATCTTACCTTTATCGTTTTCAACCAGTTCAGCAGTTCTTCTTTCCACTCCCGTGATTCTGGCGTTCCCTTGCTTTCGGAAACGCCAAATCCATGTCCTCCTGTTTTATATTGGATATATTTATGCGGAATCCCTTTCGCCGTCAATGCGGAGTCCAACAGTTCAGAATTATGACAATCTACCACAGGGTCGTCTTTGCAATTCACGAGAAAGACTGGCGGACAATCTGTTGGTATGTGCTTTTCCACGGACAAGGAATCCCGCATGGATACATCATTCATCTTGTCCTCCCCAAGCAATGCCCTTCTCGAACGCTTGTGGGTGCAGGGCGCGGACATGGAAACTACCGGGTAAACCGAGACGACAAAGTCGGGACGCACCTCCTTGGGCAACAACTCCACCGATGTCATGGCGAGATGGCCTCCTGCGGAAAATCCCATGACTCCGATTTTGTTTGCATCAATATTGAACGAGTCCGCGTTCTCCCTTACCAACCTTAACGACTGCTCCAAATCCGTTTGAGGGTCTGGATAGCGGTTGCCCCGGAAAACATATCTGAAATGTGTGATGAAAGCGGGTACATAGGCAGTCCTGTACCTCAAGACAAACGCCGACATACCATTTTCATTCAGCCAATGGGCTACCTCTGTTCCTTCGGTCACCATGTCATGCCAGAAATAACTTCCTCCGGGACAGACAATAACGGCGGCGTTTCCCTTTTCCGATACCAAATATGGTATCAGTTCCACCTTCTTGGTCTTTGTCCCTTTCCATATGTCTATTTGGGCATTCACGGAAAGGATGATGGAGGTTAGGACAACGCTGCTTATGATTCTTCCGTACATTGATTTGCCTTGTTTATTATGTAGTTCCTTCCCGGCAATGCTTCGTATGTCTTGATTGCAGTCAGCGGGACACCGCAAAATCCATGTAAGTTGTTGTTTTGCCCGGTAAGTAACAAGTTGTCGACCTTTGTGACTACCGGAACATGCGACATGGCAATGTTTTTATAATCTTTGCTGAATCCGAACATGGTGCCTTCTTTCACGCCATAGAAGTCCCTTATTGTCAAGGGCGATGATGAGTTGATGTTTTCCACACGTTCTCTGAAACCGGGATACAATAATCACTTTCCCCTTAGACATCTTGCTCTATTTTGTTGCACAACTCCGCGTATTTCTCTATATAGTGCTTGCGCATTGCTGACGCTTGTCTCCTGACATCCCCCAAAGAAGCCATTTGGCTGGGGGTAATCCTCTTGCCGACCTCCACATAAATAAGTCCTTTGCTAAGGGTATGCTTCTTCTTTGGCAACACCTTTCCCGACCCGTATAGATACATGGGCAGTATGTCCACGCCCAACTCCTCCGCCAAGAAAAAGGCTCCCTTATGGAAACGTTGTATCCGGCTGTCGGGAGAACGTGTCCCTTCAGGATAAACTGCTATATGATAGCCACGTTCCACCAGACTTTTCAATTTAGGAAGCAGTCGTTCTATGCCCTCGGCCACAGGAAAGAACTCCGCATTCCTGATAATTGCGCCGTAAAGAGGATTGTTCCATACCCAATTGTTTGTCAAGAACACCATCTTGGGCGTGAAAATCAACTGGCACATCAAATCTAAATGCGACTGATGGTTGCAGATGATGACGGACGGCATCTTGAAGTCTTCACTGCTGTCTACCTTATATGAGAACTTCGTCCCGGGGATGCCTATGCGGAACATCAATGTCCGGGCAAACCAGTTTATCAACCGATGGATATTCAGCCTCTTCTTCTCGTTCATCTTTCCAATCTTGGCGTAAATCCACACGGCTGGGGACATGAGAAGCATTATGAATACGACACAAAAAACTATCGACGACAATGTCCTAACGTATTTGGATGACCACCGGCACAGCCTTATCGGCATCCCGTATAAAACGGCCAAGACACATAATACCGTGTTCAACAGGCTGATGCGTGCAAAGTCCGCCAATGGCTTGAAATGACTAACGCGTTGCCCCCGAGGCGGGTAGTATACTTCTGTCGGGATTGAATGAATCTCAACCCCATGCCACGAAGGAAACACCAACAATTCCAATTCCGCTTCATATCGAGATGTCAGGAACCGCAAGCCATGTAATTTCCTTACGGGATAAAGGCGATACCCTGTCTGGGTGTCCTCCAGTTTCTTGCCCGTTTGAAGGATAAACCAGAAATTTGAAAACTTGTTGGCAAAGGAGCTCCAGAGAGGACGGTTCGCCCCTTTAAGATTCCGTCTGCCTACGATTATCGCACCCGGAAACTTCTTATTGGCTTCCAAGAAATGAATGATGTCCTTGGGGAAATGCTGTCCGTCAGAGTCTATCGTTATCGCATAAGCGAAGCCGAGTTCTTTCGCCTTTAAGAGTCCTTTTTTCAAGGCATAGCCCTTGCCCCTGTTCTCGCTGTGCCCGATGACCGTTATCCCGCCTATGCTTTTTAATATGTCACCGGTCTTGTCAGTACTACCGTCGTTTACGACAATGACATCATGGCAATAATCGAGGCATTCCATAACCACACGCCCGACAGTGGCCTCATTGTTGTACGTTGGGATTACCACGCAGATGCCTCTGGCACGCAACGTCTCTTTTTGCCCGATGTCGATATTGTCTTGCATGTCACTTGCAGGTCATTGATATTTTGGCACACAGCCTTTTGCCGTTGCCGACACAGAGTTGAATTCTCACTTCATCCTCAGCGACGGAGATTTTTTCGAAGAAGTACGTTATGCGCGGTGTCTCATGAGGTGATATGACAGAGAGGAACTTCGCGTTCTTCACTCCCGTAATTCGCAATTCCCTTGCCAGATGAATTTCCAAGAGTTCCCTTGCAATCTGCACGATGCAGGCACCGGGTGTTACCGGCTCGTCAGGAAAATGCGCCCGGTAAATGAAGTGTGTCGCATTCAATTGTAATTCGGCACGCACCTTATCACTTTCCCGTTCAAGGTGAACGATTCTGTATAGCTCATTCTGTAACCTCGTCATCACCGCTTTGTTTTTCTTCTGCCAGAGGCATCAAACTGTACGTTGTCTTGTATTTCTCGTTTTTATAACGACCTTTCCCCTCTTGAAGGCTGTGCATTAATTCCCGTAAGTCCTTCTTCAAACGCCTCCTGATGAACCGTTTGTCCATGAATCCTATTATATGGTGTAGTCTGACCTTGTCTTTCGACGGCAGGTAGGAGAAATCCATTGCGGATACGCCGAACTCATTGAATATGCTGCCCTTGACCTCCATGGAATCATTCAGAAGGATACATATCCCACTCACATAAGCCTTTGGTGTCTCGATTAGGGCATTGTGACGGATGCTCTCCCCCGGCTTGTCAGGGAAGAGACGTTGGGCAGACATCTTTGATGGAAAAAGGATATTCGCCAACAGGCTACCTGATAGCAAACATGTCCGCATTGACGGGTGCGTTCGTTTTGACATTCTTTAGTTCTATGACAGTCTTGTCGCCATTTCTCTCAATCAAGATGACTTTCGACACCATTGATGTCTTCTTGTTGAAGTGTAAGCGGATTTCCTTGAACATTTGCTTCAGGTTCTTCCGCAGGGGAGTCAAAGTCGCTATCCAGTCCGTCGGATTAGCAGTTGTTACAGACGTGAAATCCTTATCGTCGGAAAGGCTTCTCCCCACCACGCTGTTCATCATGAGCCGTGCTATCTCCTTGAAAATCTTGTTTTGATTCACGTCAATCACGTCATTTCGCCTTGCGTTCCTTAACGATACTTGTGACTGATTCAATATGAAAGTGTAGCGATATGGGGAAATGTATTCCCAACGAAGCTTGTTACTTTGCTGGTAATACATCTTCCCTTCCGACACCATCTTGTCGTTGAGCATCTTTAAATGCTTGGTCTGGACGAAATCGCACTGCATCGACTTCATCCGGGCGGCCGCTTGGTTGATTGTTGCTTTCACTTGCGCCTCGTCAATGCCTTGCGGCCATGCCGGCTCCCAAAAAGACAAGAAAGCCATGAGGGCGATGATAACATCCTTGGTCATACTATACCTATTTGACGATTAAGCCGCAACCTATCACGATGAAAAACACCCCCAGCCATTTTGTCGCCGATACGGTCTCATGAAAAAAGACGATTGCCGCGACCATTCCGAATACATAGCTTAGGCTCACCATCGGATAAGCCGAACTCATGGGGAAAGTTTTCAATATGTACATCCACAACAACGAACCAAGCCCGAAACAGATTCCGCAGGCCGCAAACTGCCAATTTACCAAAAGGTTGCACCAAAACTCCTTGGTCCGGCCGAACGGCGGCATCTTGGCCAGGGCAAATTTCAGGAACACTTGGCCGCCCGCAAGCAACATTCCTTGAACGACTGAGTATGATATTAATCTCCACATTTTAAAACCAATGCTATTGAATGAACAGGTAACAAATCCCTTAACCCCACTTTGGCCATAAGATTTCTGAATGTCGGGGTAGTCTCGTCGTGGCAGCCCACCAGCACCGTCCTGCACGAACCACTCCTTAAAAGTAATCTGGCATCCCGCAAGCACCACTCCAACGATTTGTCTCCTTGGGTATAGGTCACGTTATAGCCATGAGCTTGCAACCTTATCGCGATGTTGCTGCTGATGGTGTTATGGGTGCTTTGCATGAAGTAGGTCGGCTTCAACATACTTTCGCCTTCTGCTGTCATTTTTTCCAGCAGGTGCTCGCTGTTCTCGACGCATCCCCATGCCGTCCCCGTGACAATCGCGTCCGGGACTTTTACGCCGCACGCCTCCAATGCTTTCAACGACGACAACAAGGAACTTTTCATAAGTTTACCCATCCTTCTCGCTTCCAAGGGCTTCACATACTTGCTTGTTTCCGATAATTCTTCTTCCGAGCGAATTTCGACTTTGGCTAAAACGCGAATGTCGTCATCGTCGTATTTGAGGAATTCGTCTTGGACTACAGGAGACCTGTGGCGTGAAAGGATTAAAGATGTGTCGTTTCCCCCAAACCCGAATGAGTTGCAGAGGATGTTGCTTAATTCACGCCTTTCTTCCCCTTGAGACGGCACGATGCCTCCCTTCATCGGATGTGACCACCCGAGGTTTGCGGGCACGAATTGTTCCCTTAGGGCAAGAATGCATATTACGGTTTCTATGGCACCGGAAGCGCTGGTCGTGTGGCCGGTGAAAGGCTTAGTGCTTGAAACAGACGGGATGTTTCCGGAAAAGACCCTTTTCAAGGCATTGCTTTCCGAAAGGTCATTGTTGGGAGTCCCCGTACCGTGAGCGTTCACATACTGGATATCAGACGGTCTTAGCCTCGCCATGCGTAATGCTTTTGTCATTGACAGATAGGCTCCTTCGCCGTTCTCGGACGAAGCTGTCTGATGATATGCGTCACAAGCATTCCCGTACCCCGCGAGATACGCATGGATGGGACACTTCCTGCCGTTGGCCAGTTCCTCCGACTCCATGACCACATACGCGGCACCTTCTCCAAGGTTCAGCCCCGCGCGGGTTGAGTCGAAAGGCCTGCATGCGGCTTTGTCCAATATCATCAAAGAATTGAACCCGTTCAAGTGGAATCTTGACAAGGCCTCCGTGCCGCCGGCTATGACCATGTCGGCCTCGCCCCCTTTTATCATATTCGCCCCGGCCACGAGTGCGTTTGCCGCCGAAGAGCATGCCGTCGAGATTGTTGCATAGTCGGCGAAGATTTTGAAATAGTCCGCTATCGTCTTCGTGGTACTCCCGCAGTCATGGGTCTTGAGGCAGTCTATGTCCTGCTCGCCTTTCGTCAGTTTGTCATAGAATTGTTCCGTTATGTCCATTCCGCCGACCGTCGTTCCCGATACAAGGACGATTCGCAAGGGATTTCCGTCATGGATGGCATTGTGGACATTGGCATCTGCCAAAGCTTGTTTCACGGCCCAAATGCCCATTAGGGTGGTGCGGCTTATATACGGGTCTCCTATCCCCAATGACGCTTTCATCTCGTCATTGGAAACTTTCACCTCCCCCACAGGCAGCTCGTGATGTTCCGAGCACAGGTATCTTATTTCTCCTATCCCCGACCGCTTCTCTTTCAGGGAGCGGAGGACGGCTTCCTTGTCGTTCCCGATGGCGGAAACGATGCCTTCACCCGTGATGACAATGTCCTTGACCATGCAGACGCGGCTTTTAGGGCGGGGCTATCTGGTGCGATGTGCCTTCACGTATTCGGCTATCGTCTTTATGCTCTTGAAGATTTCTTTGCCTTCCGCCGGGTTCGCGAGTCTTATCCCGTAATTTTTCTCCAAAAGGACGATGATTTCCAATACGTCGATGCTGTCTAATCCGATTCCGTCGCCGAACAGGGCGGCATCGGCATCGATGTCGTCCGGCATCATCTCTTCCAGATTGAGGGCCTCGATTATTTTCTCCTTTAGTTCCAATTCGAGTTGTTCCATGTATTTATCGTTTTAATGATGCTACTATCTTCAAATCGGCCACATAACTTTCGTCGTCCATATAATCGATCCATCCGGTCAGGATGCTGTTTGTGGATTTGTCCAAGAATGAAGCCGCGACAATCGCGTCCATCAGTTCGTCGTCTCTTTCGGGAAGGACATACAGGGACGTCTCGCCGTAATAATGGTTCCGCAAGGCTATCTCGCCCGTCACGATGTTGGGTAGCGTGTACACGAACACCGACGGACTTGGAAAGAAGTTATCCCGGTCTTTTATGGATTCGGCGTACTTCCTGTCAGACTGGATAGACGACGAACGGTTGAACAAGACCACGGCTCTGTCCTCACGATGATTGTCACGTTCGGCGTTTTCGGCATTCAGCAACAACTCCGATGCGACAAATCCCAGGCGGCAGAGCATGTCCATCTTGTAAAACTTTGGATAACCGCCGACGTACCTCTTGTAAATCTCGGTAATCATCGAGGCTCCCGCACCCGCCACGGGAAGTTCCCGCCCGTCGGCCTTGACACCCGAAGGCGTAATGCTGACACCATGGGTCACGAAGTGGGGAGGCACCTCGTTTCGCGACGGCCGGAAGTGATGCCCTTTCGACAGGAGGATGGCCGCGTTGCCTCCGCCAAATCCTGAAATCATCTTGACGAACATCGTCTTTCCGGTCGCTTGGTTTTCGGATGTCAACGACAACTTCCTCGACACGCCTCGCTCTGCAAACCCTTTGGTGCCGAGGATAGTCCCGCGGTCGAGAGCTTTCATCGACAACACCGTTTCCATGATGCCGGCGGCTCCCAACGTATGGCCGTAATAGCCCTTGTAGGCATTGACGGGCACTTCTGCAAGTCCGGCTCTGTCAATGGCTACGGACTCCATCTGGTCGTTGAACAAGGTTGCGGTGCCGTGGGCGTTGACGAAAGCCAAATTGCTCACAGGAACGTTTTCAGTGACAGCCTTTAACGCCAAGTAGGCTCCTTCGCCATTTTTGGACGGGGCATTGATATGACACGAATCATTCCTCACCGCCCCGTTTGCCACTTCCCATTGGTCGTCGTGCCGGGCAGACGATTTCGTTAGGATTACCGTGGCCGCCGCGTCGCCAAGGTTGATCCCCGTCCTTTCAAGGTCGAAAGGTCTGCAAGCGTCGGCCGACAAGGTTTTTAGCGATTGGAAACCAGATACGATAAACCGGCTTTGGCTATCGGCACCGCAAACGATGGCGTAATCGTACTTGCCCGCCTCCAACAGGCGCGAAGCCAGGATGATAGCCGCGCCGCCCGAGATGCATGCGTTACACACCGTGATGGGTGTGGTGGTGATTCCCAAAGCCGAAGCTATCCTCTTGGCACTGGCACCGGGAAATTCTTCCTCGGAATTGGCCTGCGAATCGGCCAACATTTCCACATTGCCCTTGGTAGTACTTAATATAAGCGCCACTTTCCGGCTGCACGGGTCGATTCTCGCTTGCGATATTGCCTGCGTTATGGAAAACAAAACCATAGACTCAAAACGGGTGAGGCCGACGCGTGCTATCCGCTTGTCTTGTTCTTCCGACAGGAGCGAGGCGCAGAAAGGCTCCGGCAAGTCCCATTTGCCTGTATGTGTCTTCAGTGCGGAACGTCCCGCGAGCACGGCCTGGAAATTCTGTTCCGTCGTCTCGCCCAGAGGGGATAGTATGTTATCTGCTACCTTGTAAATCATCGCGGAATACTTTCAGACACCCCATCTCCTTTTCCATTCCTGATAAAATTCAGGATTTTCCAAGACCAATTGATATCGTGTGTCCACGAATACTTGAACGGAATGCCCGATTGCCATGATGCCGCCGTCTGTCGTGTCATGGATTTCATAATCGAATACGATTTTCGCGGCCTCGGTCGGCCTGTAACGAATGTCGATGCGCGGGCGCATGCCGTATCTTATCGGCTTCTTGTATTGAATCGACAATTCGACGAGAGGGGCGAAGTAGCCATGGTCCAGAAAGCCCGCGTAGGTCAAACCGTATTCCTGTCCGAAGGCTTCGCGTGCGTCTTCAAAATACAACGCATAGGAGCCGTGCCATGCCACTTTCATGGAATCGACCTCGCTAAACCGGATGTCGAGTTCCTTGGATGATTTCAGTTCCGTCATGCTTCGTCCCCTTCCTTTATCGCTATTTTCATTTCTGCCCGCGCGAGTATGGCATCGCCGCACGAAACCGTGGCCTTGGCGAGCGTCATGCCAAACACCTCTTCTTCCACGTCGACCCTCGTCGTGATAGTGTCGCCGACCTTCGGTAGTTCAATGACCTGCATGTCACGTATCGCCCCGATGAGCCCGACTTGTATGCCTTTCTTCAAGATGTACTTGTTCACATAGCCTATGCGGGCCGCGCACGTCTGCGCGATGTTTTCTATCAGTCCGCATGCGCCGAAGCTGCCTTTCTCCACGAACAGGCTGTCCGGGCTTATGGCCGTCTCGGTGACCGTGCTGCGCTCGTCGAAACGGGTTAGTTTGCCTATCATCACGAAAGGCTCCCGTTGGGGGAGTAGTTCGCGGATGTCTATCCCCGTCAGGAACTCCCTCGTCGGCATTCGGAGGTTTGCTTCCGTCATGACCAGAATTCGAAATAGTTATACCACTGGGTAGGGTACTTCCGCACCACCGACTCCAGTACTTTCACGTATTCCCCGGCCAATTCCTTGGTTTGTTTTTTGCGTGGGGAGTTCTTGTCGTAGCATAGCGGCTTCACGTATATGTTGTATCTCCTCCACGATGTCTTCATCACGTTTACGGATAACACGTCAAGGCCGCGCATGGTGGCCACGCTGAAAGGCCCCGCCGGGAATTTTGCCTTTCCTCCCAAGAACTCAAGCTCGATGCTTTTCTTCGACCCCCAAATCCTGTCTGCCGGCATGCTCAGCGTTTCTCCCCGCCGAAGGGCGTCGTCAATCTCAAAAAGGTGGCTCATGTCTTCCTTGACGGGAATCATGCGGATGTTCGTCCGAGAAAACATCTTCATCCTGTTTTCCATGACCGACTCTTTTTCGCCGGAGAACACGAGGGCGTTGAACGGTTTTGTCTCTGCCACGAGGGAATAACCCGCGATTTCGTAGTTCCCGACGTGTGCGCTTAGCTGTATGAAGCCTGCCTCTTTCCTTGCGAGGGCGAGAAACGAGTCATGCCCTTCTATGTCAACGTCAAACTTCTTTCCGGCATACATGGCAAACCTGTCTATCACCACTTGACTGAACATGCAGTGGTTGACGTAAGTGTACCAGAAAGCCTTGGGGATGGAATACCCGAAATGATTCCTGAAATACCTGTATGTGATTCCGCAACCGGGCCGCAGGATTAGGTAGACAGGTATGACAAAGATCGATGCGAAGACATACCATATCCGTACATCCGAGTACCGTAAGACGCGGATGAGCCACTTGTGCATCCACCCGTTACCATGTGTCGTGCCTGCCCACGTATTCCCTTCTCCCATTATGCTTTCAGTTCACCTTGCTTTCTATGTAATCACAGAACTGCCTCAGGGTCGTCATTTCTGCTATTTCCTCTTTTTTAATCTTAAATCCGAAGTTCTTCTCGACAATGACTACGATGTCCACGAAGTCGAGGCTGTCGATGCCCATGTCTTCCTTCAACTTGGCGTCGTCGAATATTTTATCCTCGTCAATTTCGAATTCATTGATGAGAAACGCCCTCACTTTTTCTTCAATTTCTTTTCTTGACATAAAGTTGTCTGTTTATAATCATTCAATTTGCACACGATGATAGAATGGCCTTGACCTAAATGGTCGTATATCTGTTCTATTTCCAATCCCGCCCTGTCGATGCAATGCTCCATGTCCGCCGTGTCATACATCTTGGAGTTTCCGTTCGCGATTGCGGCAAAATACAAGCTGGTCATCGTAAGGCAGAACGATGCCGGTTCGAACCTTTGCCTGTCCCATAAGGTCTCCATGATATAAATGCGTGTCTGATTAGACATGACCTCCCTCGCACGGATTAGTATCCCGATAATCTCGTCCATGCTGAAGCAGTCGAGGAATTGGCTCATCCAGATGGCATCGAGGCCTCCCTCAAAAGGCGGGAACTTCGCCGTCTCGTCCAGCAGGTCGATGCCATGCCCTTTTATTCTTTCGGAACACTCCTTCCCGCTGATGTTTTTCTTCATCATCCTTATCTGCTGTGGCAAGTCCAGTATGGTAACCTCGGCCTCCTTGCAGTAAGATACGCATTGGAGCGCCCATCTTCCCGTGTTGCCGCCGACATCGTACAACGAGCGCACGTGATGCTCGTCGAAAATGATTTTCAACGCCTCGGGGTAAGACGAGTCGCTGTAAAAATGGTCAAAGCCGAGCCAGCTTGCCCGGACTCGCTCCGGCAGTTCCGACAAAGCCTCATAAACGGTAGGCCATGCGCCGAAATGTTTCAATCCCTCGGGCTTCCCGTTCACGAGCGATTCCTCCAATTTGAACCAACCCACATAGTTCACATCGTGGTTGAAGTCGATGTTTACCCGTGTGGCAGGGTCGTTAAGCAAGAACCAGCCTGTTTTTGAGATGGTAAACCTGTCCGTCTCCGTATCGACCAAAATCGTGCCGATGCCGAGGGAGGCCTCCAGCAGGCACTTTACGGCGTAGTCGGACAAGCCGGTCTCCTTGACGATTTCTTCCCTCGTCAGGCCGTCTTTCGAATCGCGAATCAAGCCGAGTATTCCGAATTTGATCATCAAGCGGGAAGCCTGGAATACGGCTGGGCTCCACGCGATGAACTCTGCCAGCCTTTGCGCATCGCGGGCCGACAGAGTTTCTTTCGTGTATTTCGCCTTTAAGGAAGGTGGCAGTCGCATCTTACTTTTTCGCTATCTTGGCTCCCAAATCTTGCATGGCCTCCGTAAAACTGTCTAAAATGGAGAAGTCACGCCCGCCTTTAAACTCATCCGCGACATAGATGCAGATTACTTCACCTTTTTTGTCTTTCACTGTGATTTCGCCCGTAACCCGGTGTTTATGACCGGGAACCATACTCATTACACTGAAGAACTCGTCCACATTGGTGATGTTAACTGTCATGACATAGTCTGCTTCTGATTCGCTCTTCACGGCCTTTACTTTTGTACTGGTTTCGTTGAATCCCTCAATGAATTTCTCTTCACCTTTCTCAACGTAGGTCTGATACTCTTCTTTCCACTGTTCCTTAATGGGCTTTTCGTTGTCCCACTTGGCATCAGCCCAATTAAACACGACAAGAATTTTGCCCTCGTTCTTCTTGTAGGATGATTTCCCCTGACTAATCTTTATTCCGTCAGCGAAAGTAGAAACCGTGAACATTGTCACACAAAACGCTAAAAGAATCTTTTTCATTGCTTTAATCTTTAAGTTGTTTATAATTAAGATGGATTTATTAATTTTCTTATGTAACCCTAAAAACAAGCAGCAGAACCCCTTATCTGCCTGTTTCGGGCGTTTTGTCTTGCAGAGTCGGCGGTTTTACGACCACTCCAAAATCTCCTTCAGATTCTCTTCGGAGGCTTTGGACGCGGCATCAGTGTCATCCAGCGTGACATGGAAACGCGCACTCGGTCGGATGACGCTGATGTCGCTGATGTCGCCGTTCTGTACTTCCGGAGCGACCGCCTCACTTTTTC
>CAZGBV010000001.1:0-2856 GCA_964523985.1 uncultured Paraprevotella sp. | reverse complement strand
CTGATGTCGCTGATGTCGCCGTTCTGTACTTCCGGAGCGACCGCCTCACTTTTTCCATATATGTCATCCACATCTTCCTTGGAAACGTCCTGGCAATGCGCCGTATCGGTGCAAAGGGATGTCAGTGCCGACAACGCGAACAAACGCAAACTACTTGCTGATTTCATTTCACCTTTTTTATTATCAAAGCGGAATTTGTCCCGCCCATGCCGAAAGAATTGCTAAGAACCGTATTCAGTTCCGTCTCCACGGTATTCGTGGCAAGGTTGAGTTTTTCTGAATGCTCGTCTGGGTTTTCAAAGTTGATGTTAGGAGCCACGAAGTTATTTTGCATCATGATGATTGAATATACGATTTCGCTGGCTCCGGCCATCCAGCACTCATGGCCGGTCATCGACTTGGTACTGCTGATGAGTGCCCGCCGCCCGTGGAACAGCCGGTTCAGCGCGATGGCCTCATACATGTCACCCTGACGTGTCGATGTGGCATGGGCGTTGACATAATCGATGTCGTCGGCATTCACGCCCGCATCTTTCATCGCACGGCTCATCGCAATGACGCTTCCGTCATCCGAAGGCTCGGATATCCCGCCTCCATTGGAAGAAAAGCCATATCCTGCCACTTCGCAAAGTGGCTCTGCACCGCGGGCCACGGCATGGCCGTAATCTTCTAACACAAGAGCCGCCGCCCCGCCGCTGGGAACCAGTCCGTCGCGATCCCTGTCAAAAGGCCGGCTGGCTTTTGCCGGTTCGTCCATTCTCACGGAGAATGCGGAAAGGGCGTCGAATGATGTCATGGCATAATCGTTCGTTTCTTGCGCTCCTCCGCATAGCACCATGTCTTGAAGGCCATTTTTTATCATCAAATATCCGATGCCGATGGAGTGGCTTCCGCTTGCACAGGCGGAACTAATGGTGAGGTTGATTCCTTTCAGATGGAAGATGGTGCTCAGATTCATGCTTACGGTGGAGTTCATGGACTGGAATATTACGCCATAGCCCAACATGGCCGTATCGTGCTTCCGCTCCATGATACGGGCACTCTCTATCAGCGGCTTGGCAGAAGAGTCGTTGCCGAATATGCATCCGACCTCGTTCTCCCTTAAATACCGGTCGGAGATTCCCGCGCCGCCGAAAGCCTGCCTGCCCGCCATGTATGCATATTGTGCTTCTTCCGACATGCCTGCCCTCGTGTGGCGATTAATCATTTGCTTGGTAATGACGGGAGCCTCTACAATTCCGGTCAGTCCCGAACGATAACCATATTGCAACCGTTCCGGCCGCAACGCGATTCCGGATTTTCCCGCGTACAAAGACTTCCTGACGCACTCTATGTCATTTCCCAGACAAGACCAAATCCCCATGCCCGTTATCACGACCCTCTTTCCCATTTTGCAAGCTGTTTTACGGCATCGTACACTTTAATCCTGCTGTTCTTCGACATATCGGCTTACCCCCCCCCCACGAGCTGTGATGAATAATCTCGTTGTTTTATATGATTGTCCGCAAGGCACCCGTTCATAAACCTTATGCCTAAAGCGGGCGTTGTGGTCGATAACGGTGAAAAACGGTCTCTCAAACAACTTTTCTGTGGTATTCAATAGCTAAATTCATCCAAATAGCGACGTATATATTCGTTTTATGGAAGAGGTCGTCTTTCCTCTTGTGTTATGCCGGGGGCGGAAGGCAAGACCCTTTATCCGCCTGTTTCGAATGTTTCGTCACACAAAGATACGTAGTTTTGATTTTACCCCTCTCTCTGATTACCTCCGATTAAGAAAGTTTAACGTGATTTTTCCGCCCGTGGCTATCCGTGTTCCTGCCAACGTTGGGGTGCGGATGGTCTGCGCCGTGTATTCGGCCAAGTCGGGGGAATGACGCGTCGGCATCCCGAAGCTCGCGGAGAAAGAGGCGTTCCGCAAGGCGACGGACAGTCGCGCCGACGACTTTCTCTCGCTCCGGTGCGGGAATCGCGTTTTTTTTGTACCTTTGCGCCTTAGGATACGACTTATGTTATATTAACGCGGAAAGATTATGTTCTCAGGAATTGTGGAAGAATGCGCCCGTGTCGTCGGGATAGCGGGAGAGGGGGGGAACGTGCATTTCACCTTGCGTTGCTCTTTCGTGGACGAGCTGAAGATAGACCAAAGCGTGTCGCACAACGGGGTGTGCCTCACGGTGGTGGGCATCGAAGGAGGGAACTACACGGTGACGGCGATGAAAGAGACGCTCGACCGCTCCAACCTCGGTCTCTTGAAGGTGGGCGACGAGGTGAACGTGGAACGCTCCGTGTACGTGGGCGGCAGGCTGGACGGGCATATCGTGCAAGGGCACGTGGACTGCACGGCCGAGTGCGTGTCGGTGGAGGATGCCGACGGGAGTTACGTCTATACGTTCCGCCACGCTTTCGATGCCGGGATGGTGAAGAGGGGGTATTTCTGCGTGGACAAAGGCTCGGTGACGGTCAACGGGGTGAGCCTCACGGTGTGCGAGCCTACGAAAGACACTTTCCGGGTCTGCATTATCCCTTACACTTACGGGCATACCAACTTTCATGCCATCAGGCGTGGCTCGGTGGCCAACGTCGAATTCGACATCGTCGGCAAGTACCTGAGCCGCATGTCGGGCTTGTTGGAAGGGCAGGAAGGCGGCTTGTCCCGGCAGGTCTCGTGAACCTGCGGGGACGGGCAGGAGGGAAGCGGGAAAGGCGGAGCGTTTCCGGGAGTGCCCCGGCCTCCCGTTCCCGGAGAAGTCCCCGCCGGGCGCGGGCGGGGTCAGAGTCTGCTTTCGGACGCGGCGTCGATGCCGTGCAGGAGCGCGGCCCCGATTCTCTCCACTATTCCCGTCACGAGCGCAT